>JAHQVL010000118.1 GCA_019634345.1 Rhodothermaceae bacterium | reverse complement strand
CATCTTCACTCGGCAAGCAAATAGGGGATGTCGCCTCCTTGATGGCTGCGATTTCACGTAAGAACCCCTCTGTCCCTATGGGGCATCGCCCCTGAGAAGGGAGAACTCTTAACCAGGCCTTCTATGCAAATAAAAACCGAACCCCAGCTCTTAGACCTACTCACCCGCCCAAGTGAAGCCCTGGTGGCATTCATGGCAACGCTTCAGGGACCTTTAGTTATACTGGGCGCAGGAGGAAAAATGGGACCTACGTTGTGTGTACGGGCCAAGAGAGCAGCTGAGCAGGCGTCAAATCCAATCCCCATCATTGCCGTAAGCCGGTTTTCGGATAAAGGGCAGAAAGCCTGGCTAGAATCAAAAGGGGTTCAGACCCATTCGTGCGATTTGATGGATCGTGACTCCTTGAGGAATTTTCCTGATGCAGAGCATGTGATTTATCTGGTTGGGATGAAATTCGGTACCCAATCCAACCCGGCGTTAACGTGGGCGGTGAATGCATTAATTCCGGACTATATGTGTGAACGGTATCCCAATGCCCGAATCGTTGCGCTTTCGACCGGCAATGTATATACCATGACGGAAGTAGAAGGGGGCGGTTCTGTTGAATCCGATCCACTCGAACCGCTAGGAGAATATGCCAATGCCTGTGTTGCGCGTGAACGGGTATTTGAGTATAAGTCGCAGCAACTTGGGACGGCTATTGTTTCGATACGTTTGAATTATGCCATTGACCTCCGATATGGGGTGCTGGTTGATCTTGCACAAAAGATCATAGCAGGCAAACCGGTCGATCTCACGATGGGGTACTTCAATTGTATCTGGCAAGGGGATGCCAATGACATGATTCTACGTGCTTTGCCACTGGCCACTTCACCCGCACGAGCCTTAAATGTAACGGGTAAGGAGACGTTGAGTGTACGAAAAACGGCTCTTGCGTTGGGCCGGCTCATGAATAAACCCGTCTCGTTTTCCGGTACAGAGTCTACTATTGCGCTACTAAATAACAGCGCTGTGGCTCATGACGAATTAGGGCCTCCGAGTGTAGGAATAGAAGAAATGCTAGAGTGGACAGCCCGTTGGATTCAGGATGGAAATCAGCTCCTGAACAAACCCACTCATTTCGAGACGAGGGATGGAAAGTACTGATGTGAAACCTTTTAGCACATTTGTATTTCATTTCTAAGATAACTCACAATAAATAAGTCACTCTGTTAATCGGAACGATTCAGAGACTATAAATCAATGACAACTTCTACACGCACCCTTATTGCACTCGCCCTCCTGTATTTTTGCTTGCCCATCCAGGTTAGCGTTAGTCAGAATCAGTCTCTTCAACAACTCGAAGTGGACGTCATCTATCTTTCCTCCGATTACCTGGAAGGAAGAGAAACGGGGACAGACGGTGAAGAAAAAGCGGCCCTATACATTGCTTCTCGATTCGAAAACCTGGGATTAAAACCCATGGGCACCGACGGTTGGATGCAGTCTTTCGATTTTAAATACAGTTCAAACCCCCATGCTGCACCAGGAAGTGGAGACTCCCGTACAGGGACCAACGTCATCGGCATGTTAGACAATGGAGCCGAGCATACGGTTGTTATAGGGGCGCACTATGACCACCTTGGGCATGGATCGTTCGGATCCCGTCAACCTGGCGACATGGCGATTCATAATGGGGCCGATGACAATGCGAGTGGTGTCGCAGGAATATTGGCTATTGCAGAGGGGCTTAAAGCCTCTAGTGCCAGGAATAATAATTATCTGTTTATCGGGTTTTCTGGAGAAGAGCTAGGGTTATACGGGTCCAAGTATTTTGTCAAGAACCCTACGGTTGAGCGCGAACAGGTCAACTACATGATCAACCTTGATATGGTAGGCCGTCTTAACGAAGAAGGCGTATTGGCCGTCAATGGGACAGGGACTTCTCCATTGTGGGATACCGTGTTGGAAAAGGCAAAACCAGCTTCTATAGATGTAAAGAAGCACGAGTCGGGTGTAGGTGCATCGGATCATACATCGTTCTACCTGGAAGGGATGCCCGTTTTGCATTTCTTTACGGGGCAGCATCAGGACTATCACAAGGCTTCGGATGATAGCGAATTGATTAACTATCAGGGCATCCACGAAATCTCTTCGTACATCGTGGCAATCATCGAGCAGTTGGATGAAGAAGGAAAGTTGGAGTTTGTGAAAACAAAGGACGAAAACCAGCGCATGGCTTCTTCCTTCAAAGTTACGATGGGGATTATGCCGGATTACGTTTCCGATGGGGTAGGTGTCCGTATTGATGCCGTAATGGAAAACAGGCCTGCAGCGAATGCAGGATTAGAAGGGGGCGACATCATTCGCAAGATTGGTGACCTGGATATCAACAACATCAACGATTACATGGGTGCGCTGGGCAAATTTGAAAAAGGTCAAAAGACGACAGTTGTTGTAAAACGAGGTGATAAGATGGTCGAGAAAGAGCTAGTTTTTTAGCAGGTGGTGTAACTCTACGCTATTATCACGTATCACTAGGGTCGAATCGTTCATGTTAGACCTGATAATTTCACCCCACGCGTTATGAAAAAACTAACTACCACCCTCGCTCTTCTTCTCATGATCAGTGCTGCATCCTTGAATGTTGTGGCCCAAGATATGTCCGACAAGGAGGGCGTCAAAATGGCCGCTCTTGATTATGTAGAAGGGTTGTACCTGGTGCAACCGGAGCGTATCGAACGGAGTGTGTCCAAAGATCTCGCGAAAATCGGGTACTGGAAGCGTGATGCAACCAGCGAATACCGTGAAAGTCCCATGACCTACGACCAACTGTACAGCCTGGCTGGAAAGTGGAACAAAGAAGGCAAGGTAGACGCCGATACAGCGCCCAAGATTATTGAAGTTTTGGACCTCATGGACCAAACAGCAGTGGTCAAGCTCAGTGCCGATTGGGGCATCGACTACCTCAACATGGCCAAAAAAGACGGCCGCTGGACTATTGTAAACATCCTCTGGCAGAGTTATCCTTCCAACGACCCTCAGTAAAGGGTTTTTCTGAGAAGATAAATTTCAGAAAACTGGCAGAGCTTTCCCGGGAAAGGTTGATGAAGTCTCTTCCGGTCATTTCGAGCCCGCCGCGGGATCTATGCTTTATGCTAGCGCAAGTGCTAATACAAAGCATAGATCCCTCGATCGCTCCGCTCCAACGGGATGACAAGAAGAATCGTCACCCTGAGCCTGTCGAAGGGTCTATGCCCTACTCTTGCATAGGTGCTTTGTTAGAGCATAGATCCCTCGGTATACTCGGGATGACAAGAGCCGACATCAGCAGTGTCAGCGAAAGAATCTGTCTGAAACCCAGCGTGTACAGTGAAAGATTGGCTTAAAGAACGGCTACAGGAAGGACTCGTCATTCCCGCACACCCATTGGCCCTTACCAGGGAGGGCGCATTCGATGAACGCCATCAGCGCGCCCTCACGAGGTATTACCACGCTGCTGGTGCGGGAGGAGTGGCAGTAGGCGTTCACACCACTCAATTTGCCATTCGTGACCCGCACTACAACTTGTTGGAACCGGTGTTGTCACTGGCTGCTGATACATTGGATGCGTGCGATGCAGCAACGGGCCGGAAGACAGTACGGATTGCTGGTCTTGTTGGAAAGACGGCACCAGCTGTTCGGGAGGCTACCCTTGCTCGTGATTTAGGGTACCATGCAGGCCTTTTGTCCCTGTCGGCCTTCAACAACGCATCTCAGGCTGAAATGCTCAGTCATGTAGCTGAGGTGGCCGATGTCATACCCGTCTTTGGATTCTATCTGCAACCCGCAGTAGGTGGCGTAGCGTTATCCGAAAGCTTCTGGCGAGCGTTTGCAGGAATAGAAGGAGTCGTAGCAATAAAGATCGCCCCCTTTGATCGTTACAAGACCCTCGATGTGCTTAGGGGGGTCGCCGCTTCGGGGCGGGCCAGCGACATTGCGTTGTACACCGGCAACGACGATACCATCATCTCAGACTTATTGACGACCTACCGTATTCCTGTGCAGGATCAGGTTATAGACCTGGAGATCAAAGGAGGGTTACTCGGCCATTGGGCTTGCTGGACTGCCACTGCCGTGAAGCACCTTGAACAATGCAAGGCATGGAAAAAAGCCGGAGAGGTGCCTGCCGAAGCATTGACCCTTGCCGCAGAAGTCACCGATGCCAATGCTGCCTTTTTTGATGCAGCCAACAAGTTCAAAGGATGTATCGCCGGCATACATTACGTCTTACAGCGGCAAGGCCTGATGCAATCCATTCGTTGTCTGGATCCTGATGAGTCCCTTTCTCCAGGACAGAAAGAGGCCATTGATCGAGTATTCGAGGTGTATCCCCATCTGAATGACGATCGTTTTGTTGCCGAGGGGCTGGAAGAGTGGAAGGAGGATTAGTATAAAGGATTATGTCTTCCATTCTCAAGGTACAGCGAAAACGAAACCTCAGTACGTCCCAGCACTGGGATTATTACGAGGGCCATCGCCAACAAGTAATGTCGCTTCTTGAGGAGGTCAGTGCTGGGAAGAAAGGGCGGTTATGTATTCTGGGGGCAGGTAATTGCAACGATATAGAATTGCCTGCTCTCGTTGAGCGGTTTGACGAGATTCACCTGGTGGATTGGGATGCCGATTCTCTTCAGGAGGGTATAAAAAAGCAAGGCATCGCACGTGAGTCGGTAGTGCTTCATACAGGTATCGAACTGACTGGAATAGGGCATTATATTGAGCGATGGAAAAAGACGCCACCATCTAATAGAGATATTGATCAGGGGATCAGCCTGTTGTCGGAGCCGTTGGATGTGGGGATAGATACAGCGTTTGACGTCGTGTTATCAAGCTCACTTCTGACGCAACTCATCGAATTGCCTATCGCCTTGTTGGGGTCTAATCACTCCAGGACAGAAGAAGTTGTTTTAAAAATACGAGCCGCTCATTTTCGTCTGATGGCATCACTCATGGCTGCAAGGGGTACAGGTGTATTGGTGACCGAACTCATTTCGAGTAATACCTGCAAAGAACTCTTCCAGTGCCCAGAGGACAGGCTGTCAGAGCTGTACTACCAACTCATCGAAGAGCAGCGGTATTTCCAGGGTACAAACCCTAAAACGCTCATTCCTGCTCTTCTGGAGGACCCGTTTATGTCTTCTCAGATTGCAGAGACGAAGTTGACTGCTCCGTGGCGATGGCTACTTGGTCCGGAGAGATCGTTTCTGGCTTATGGGTTTGTTTTTAGGAAGAAGTGAGGGATGGAGCACGGAGGAGGGGGGTGTCTATTGATCTAAGAATTTTCCGAGAGCACTTCGAATGAACACGAGGAGACGTTGTGTTCATTGGGGATCACCTGGTGAGTGCTCAGAGATGCGTAGAATTGTCCAGTCGCAATTTGGGGGATCACGGAGAGACAGTGTGTTCCTTGGGAATCAGTTGGTGAGTGCTCTAAGACGTTCTTTGTTGCCCGGGAGCAATGTGGATGAACACGGAGAAGCTTCGAGGTCCCATTGCACTACCTGATGGTAGCAAAGAACAGTACGTGGGGACCCGAAACTAGTACGGATCTCCACGAAGAAGCTCCGAGCTCCCCCGGAGTGGATCCCATGCATCACATCACGCTACGTGGAGATAACGGGCCGCAACCTTCCTCCATGAAGACGCTCCGTGCTCTCCCAAACTGAAACCCATGCTTCACATTGTCCTACATGGAGACCCGTAACAGGCACCTGTCTGCACGAAGAAGCGTCGAGCTCGTCCAGATTGATGACCCGTCAGCACGGCGCGCCACCTAAACGGCCATAGGTATACTAAATCACCCCTAACCTCACCGCCATAAGAACGACGACTCCGGGCAATCCAGGTTCACCAGTACCCGGTGACTAGGCCGGCAGGTCTTCAGAGGGGAGGAGGCGAGTCGTGAGAGCCTGAGGATCCATGTGCAGCCGAGGACGAGGAGGGTGGTTTCAGAGGATGAGTGTGATGGGTAAGAGTTGGTAGGGTAGCCGGCTGATTTCCGGCGGCTTTTGGGGTTTGGTTAAGCGTTTCCTAAACGCTAGGTCGGGTGTGGGAGGCAGGTGCGTTTCTGGGCTGAATTGGAGGGTTTAAGGGAGACTTGACTTGGTGGTCTTTATCTTTTTATTACTGAATATCTCCTTTGTCCAGACATGTCAGGATGTGTCATGACAGAAACTGTACCAGAAAACTGCCTTAGTTGAAGTCTGCTTTTGCCCGGTGTATCAGGGGACAAAAGCAGGTAATCTAACTATTTAATTGATACAGAATCTGGGTCCAGGTCAGTGATG
>JAHQVL010000117.1 GCA_019634345.1 Rhodothermaceae bacterium | reverse complement strand
GAGAAGGTTCCTGATATTCTTGTAGAACAGGTTCAGATCGACTCCAATGAAGTCTGTGATTTGCTGCTGGAGCCCCATCTCGTACTTTATCGTCCGCTCTGGATCCAAATCAGGATTTCCAACCGAGCGCCCCTCTAGCCGGCCAACATTAATGTCTGCAAAAATCGGGTTTTTAAAGATCTCGAAATACGCAGGCATCTGAACAAAATGGCCATATGCTACTCGAAACGCCCCATTGGCTGAGATCGGATAGGAAATACCTAGGCGTGGGCTGAGATAGTACTTGGGATCCGTATCTGTAAAATTATCAGAGCGACCAATACGATCAGTAGGCGTTCGCACGTCAATGATATGCTGCTCGCGTACGTCAAACATTTCAAAGCGAAGCCCCGCCTTTACTACGAGCCTGGAGTCAAATTCCAGCTTATCCTGAACAAAAAATGCGTACTCTACTGGAGATTGGTCAAATCGGTCGTTGACTATAAACGGAGCCAGTTGCGGTACATCCTGTTCTTGAACAAGCTGCGGAAGAAGTTCCTGCACTTCATCAAAGTACTCGTCAAAACTGCCAAAGTCATTCGCTGACGGATACGGAAGGTTCAAATAGATACTTGAATCAGCCGGATCAATCCATTGCCGATCCAAGTCTTCGATGATGAAGTTGTTACTCCTAAACTGTACACCCGTCTTGAATTCATTTCTGTCGTTGATCTGCCAGGTGAAATCTGCAGAAGCTATGAGTTGGTCTTCAGAGCGGTGCGATATGCCATTATCTGTTGAACCAAAACTAAAACCGGTCACATCGTCAGACGCCCCAATGTACTGGATAGCTTCATCTGTTGGGGATTGAAATGCATACGACTCAAAGTCAGCCGTTTTGTAGGAGCCACGGACATTAAGTACTTTATTGTTTCCGATAGTCTGCTTGAAGCTGACAATTCCCGTGATGGATTCAGAAAATCCTTGCGAACGATAATCCGGAGCAAACCGGCGAGAATTGCTATATCCTTGTCCTTCCGAGTTGTTATATAAGCCCGAGAGCGTGAGCTTAGAGCGCGATGTTGGTCGAATGACCAACTTAGGATTTACCGTATAGGCCCGCTGCCAACTCATATCCACAACATCACCATTCCCTGAAGCAAAGGTAATCGGATTGCCATTCGAATCCGTGATAACCGCTCCGCCAGGCGTTCTTGCAGTATCCAGAGGAATCAGCCTGGTGTCACCTGGCTGAAATACATCTCGATACCAACGGCGATAGGTATCGATCTTGAACCCATCCTCAGCAGAGAACAACCGCTGCCCCTTAAGATGACCTACTCGATCTTCATAGCGCCCATTTAAGAAGAAGCCAACGTTGCTCCACTTCTTAATAATTGGTCCGTTTAGTGTAAGCGAGAAATCACGGCTTTCTAGCGGATCAAAAGACTCACCACCAATAAAAATGTCATTATCACCAGGAAAGAAGCCGCTTGCCTGTGCACGGAAACTACCTTCGAGTTTTTGAGCGGGATCTCTGGTCGTAATACTAACCACTCCTGATTGGGCCCCTCCGAGTTCAGCATCAAAGGTACCGGTGTACACCTGTAATTCTTGTACAGACTGTACTTCAACATCAATGGTATTCCCTCCTCCCTGGTTGAACACATCCTGAACAGGAATCCCATCCACGATATACGCCGTCTCTCTCTGACGCCCTCCTCTAAAGTTGAAACCTCCAGAAGAGTTAGTCACAACACCAGGCTGAAACTTGACAAGGTCTCGAACTTCTTGAACGGGCAACTTTTCAATGGCTTCACGAGCCACATAGGACACTGTCGTTGTTCTGTCCCTTACTACAATAGGACGCTCTGCACTTACAATTATCTCCTCTCCCTGGATCACCTCCTCTTGCAGCTCCCCATCAAGATTGGTCGTCCTGCCAGAAAATACCTGCACATTCTCCGTCTTGACCGTGGCAAAACCCACATAGGACATTACAACGGTATACGTACCTGGAGGCAC
Source organism: Rhodothermaceae bacterium (assembly GCA_019634345.1). Taxonomy (GTDB): domain Bacteria; phylum Bacteroidota; class Rhodothermia; order Rhodothermales; family JAHQVL01; genus JAHQVL01. The sequence goes on along the minus strand of JAHQVL010000117.1, from coordinate 17,450 downwards.
ACTTAACATGAAGTATTTCCCATTGGCATCCGTGACCGAGCCGGTATTACTGTCCTGTTCAAGATAAACAGTTACGCCAGGTAGGGACTCTCCTGTTAATGCATCACGAACAGTCCCGGAAATTTTCCCATTCGACTGAGCATATACAGACAGTGGAAGCACTAAAACGAAGCTAAGAAGGAGCAGGTATTGTGTGATACAGCGGAGCACTTGGGCAGCAGCATCACACGCACCAGACTTATCACTCGCGGATAACGTAGTTGACATCAGTGGGGCGAGGTGGGGTGAATTTTTCTACGCTCAAATATCGCAGAGACTTTTGACCCACACGTTATCTCACGATCATGCGTCCATTATGCTATCATGAGCAAAAAATTACCTCTGTGTTACGCCCCTAAAAACGCCTTTCATTTAACAAAATGATCACTTGCCACTTTCACTTAATTTCTATATGAGTTTCGAAACGAAAGATAATCGAATCATAACAGTCTCTTAACGAAACTAAATCTCCTTTTTTCTGATTTTCTTCTGTTGATCGAGTTACAATTCGAAACCAGCTCTTCAAAGCGCTAATATATACGAGTAAACCCTCTTTCATCTCCTCATTTTTACTGCAGCCTGAGGACGCAACTGACCACACACATGCTACCACCGAAAGAAGAAAACCACGCTTATATTTCAGATGAAGACCAGCCAAAATTGGAGCTTACCAAAGCGAATCGGCAGAGTAAAATATGCGACCTGCTCCATGAAAAAGGCCATGTCTCTGTAACCCATTTCAGCAGAAAAATGGGGGTAAGTGAGGTGACGATCAGAAAAGACTTAAAGTCCCTAGAGGATACTGGGGTTGTGGTTCGAACCCGTGGAGGTGCTGTACTTGCTGAACACTACAAATTTGACCTTCCTTTTCGAAAACAAATGGCGCTCCATGCCCGAGAGAAAAACGCCATTGGGCAAGCAGCCGCATCGTTTATAGAGGACCATGATACCATCATTTTAAGCAGTGGCTCGACCACTGCAGCGATAGTCCCTCACCTAAGTCAATTTGTAGGCCTAACCATTTTTACTAGCTCAATCCGCATAGCAAATCAACTCATAGAATTTGAAGAAGTCGAATTGCTCATGCCCGGCGGTTTTTTGTACAAACCTACTGCTTCTATCGTTGGCCCGTATGCAAAAGACATGCTGAACAATCATCGATTCAAAAAAGCATTCATGGCCATGGATGGGTGTGATGACACCTATGTCATCACATCAGCCAGCATTATGGATGCCTCCCTCCAACAAACCATGTTAGAGGTAGCCAGCGAGACGTTCATAGTAGCAGATGCAAGTAAATTCGGTCGAAGCAGTTTGCACCGCATCTGCCATGCTCGAGACATCAATCACTTTATCACTGATGCTCGCATCAAGGAATCCACCGTAGAGATCCTGGAATCCAATGGATCTAGCGTAACCATTATACCCTAAGCCCAATGACCCTACGCTTATATTGTCTTGCCCTTCTTTTCCTTGGGTTTGCTCATTCTACTAGAGGGCAAGCCCTTCCCTTTTCGGACAACTTTGATGACGGCAATTTTGCCGGCTGGACCATCTTTGATGACCGCGAACCTCAAAGTGGCCCAAGCAACTGGATCATCGAACAAGGCGCTCTGAAGCAAACGTCCAACATATGGGCCTTTGCACCTGTTGAACTTGAAACCCGCTATCACTTAGGTACCCATGTTTCTTCCGGTAATCTAGCGTGGACGGACTACTCGTTTAATGCCCATGTCCGCTCAACCGACAATGATGGCGTCGGGTTGCTGTTTAGATACAACGATGAAAATAATTACTATCGCATTCTTCTCATGAACGACCCCGCATGGTCGGGCATGGACATAAACGGTACATCCGTTAACACCCCCTTACAACGTATCCAAAAATTTGTCGACGGAGAACCAACCATTCTCGCTGAGAACCTGGTGGATCAGGCGTACCCTTCTGGGTTTTTCTCACTCACTGCGGACATACGAGGCGACACCATTCGAGCGTATCTAAATGAAGAGTTGATTCTAACAGCCATCGACAATACGTATTCCAGCGGAAAGGTTGGGATGCTTTCTTATGCAAATGTCGGCGTCTATTATGATGACATCCTGGTTTCGGAGGATAGGGTTGTGTATGAGTCGCTGGAAGGTATCCCTATTACGTATCCTGTTCTGGAAGAAAGAGCTCCGTATGTGCAGAATCCGACCAAATCCTCCATTGAAATAGCCTGGCGTTCCGTGGAACCCTACAGGGGGACGGTACAGTTCGGTACTGAAAAAGGACTCTTACAAAATAGCGTCACTGAAGATAGTTCTACACAGAAGCATCATGTCGTTCTAGAGTCTCTAACCCCCAGCACACGATACTTCTATAGTGTTTCTGATGAATCGGATGAGATATATGCAGAAGAATCAACCAGAACCGCAAGAAGAGACGAAGAATCGCAGTTTGCCTTTCTTGTACTTGGCGACAGCGGCGTAGGAACAGATACACAGCGCAAGGTAGCCGGGCAAATGGAAACCAGCATGAATCAACGAGAGGTTGATTTTATGATCCACGTTGGAGATGTGCATCAAGGAAGTGGGGATTATTACGACAATGTGTATTTTAAACCCTACAAAAACCTGCTGAAGAATATTAATGCATTTACTTCTTTGGGCAATCACGATGTGATCACAGACAATGGGGCTGTATATCTCGACGACTTCTACCTTCCCACCAATAACCCAGACAGTACTGAACGCTATTATTCATTCCGTTGGGCCAATAGCTATTTTATCTGCCTGGATACCAACTCCGATTATTCACCGGGATCGTCCCAACATGCCTTTCTCCTCGATGCATTAAACTCTGAAGAGAGGCAATCGGCTATGTGGACGTTTATATATGCCCATCATCCCCCATTCACAGAGTACTGGACAAATTACTATGGGGATGAAAACGTACAGAATCACCTGGTACCGCTTTATGAAAGCTACGGAGTAGATATGGTCATGAACGGCCACACGCATAGTTATGAGCGTGGTGAAAAAGAGCATGTTCACTACCTCGTATCTGGTGGAGGCGGCGGTGGCTTAGATGACTTCTTTATCGACTATGACCACATCTCATTCTCCAGAGCCGTACATCATTTTACCCGTATTGATGTCGATGGAGCTCAATTGACTGTACAAGCTATAGATGAAAACGGACAGCAGGTTGATCGCTTTATCATCAACAAGTTTACCGATGTATCCGTTGACCTATTGAGTGACAAACCGGAAACCTTCGAGTTGGGCCCTCCTTCTCCTAACCCGGTTAATTCCACAACAACGATTCAATACCACATTCCGCAGGATGCACACGCTACCCTGGATGTTTATGACCTCCTCGGAAGGCGCGTCATGAGCCTAGTTGACCGATTTCATTATATCGGTTCCTATACGGCTACTGTAGACGTATCATCGTTTCCAGCTGGAAGGTATCTATTTGTCCTGAACACCAATGGCCAACGGAAAAGCCAACAAGTGACAATCGTAAAATAGCCTTTAGGGTAATTTAGGCCTGCTTGCCTTAGCGCTGTTTGATTCGCACTCCACCATTTGTGGTTCTTGCGCGAATCAGATTTCCTCCATCGCCAAGTGTAGTTTTCAGATTATTATCCAGTTTACCTCTAACCATTACAGGGAAGTCAAACTTTAAATTCCCATTTACGGTGCCTACTTCCAGGCGGGCAGAATAATCTTCATCCATGATGAGTTCAACACCACCATTTGTTGTTGACACATCCAAACGATCCCCTTCCCAAGAGTCCCCCTCAAGCTCAATGCGCAAACCGCCGTTGGTCGTACTGCCTCTTACATCGCCGGCCAGATCTGTTAAGGTAACGCCACCATTCAGTGCATCAAAAGACAAATCTCCATAAAGATTCTCCAACGAAAGGCCTCCATTGAACGTTTTCACATCAATGTCAGATCGCCGGGGAGCATAAATCTTATAGCTTACGCTGACCCATTCGTTGTTTTTCCAGTTCCGGCTGTCTTTCCCTGGATATTCAGACTCGATGGTTCCTCGCGTCAAGATGGTCACATCCTCGACCAGATCCTCGGCCTTGCTCTTAGAACGGGCGCTTGCTTCTACTTTAGCCCGTATGAGAATCTCATCTCGATCCCAACCTTCAACGTGCACACCTCCATTCTGTGTAGCATCTACTCTAATCTGATCCCGATCGTCCAATGTGATTTCGCGGACTTCGCAGTGTTTTTCTCGGTTCCTATCATATTTTCTTGAATCCTCGCACCAGGAATCGTCTTCGATAACAGTGGCTCGCTGTGCAGTTGCTGGCATGACGAGGAATAGAGCAAGAAGAAGTAAAGAAAAGAAGCTACGCATAACAGACTGATATTTTGGAGGGATGAATAGATATCAATCAGGATACGGGAGGATAGAAAAAATGGTTACACTCGCTATCCATTCCTATCTAGATCTGACTTCGGATAGGCGTCTTCAGTAGGGTAAATGGTAGTAGTCAACGTGGCCCCTGCTTCAGCAATCTTACCTAACAGTTTGGTAGAAAGACGAAAGGAACTCGGAGGAAGCTCCTTTGCAGATTCCCACCCAATATTGAAATCTAAAAGGGCTGCTTGATGCAGCATTTTTTTTGACTCTGTATCGAAATTACGTAGTACCTCGAGAAGTAGTTCGATATCGCGTTCCGGATTAGCTATCGCTTCTTCGGATTCACCCAACCGATCCGCCTCTACGCGAATTATCCATCGTCCATCCTGCATGGCTTCCGCGTGGAGAACAATACAGGACTCTTCAAATACAGGTACCAGTGGGCTCAGGTCTTCAGCGGACTCAATGTCTAGGTCCGTATTTAAGTATTTCAACATCACATCAGCTCAGAAAATTATTATAGAGAGAATTGTTATACTATGTACCTTCTTAGTCCCTATCCCCGCCTATCCAACCTTGTGTGATTATGGATAAACGAACCTTTTTAAAAAGATCCTCTGCTATTGTCGCCGGCACCATGCTTGCCCCTTTAGCTGGTTGTACATCAGAACCCACTCCATCCGCCGCTTCCGTTTCACGCACAAACTGGGCCGGAAACATCACATACAGCACGAATCAACTTTTACAGCCGGTCTCCATTGAAGAAGCACAAGAAATAGTAAGGAAAGCCACAACCGTTCGGCCACTCGGTTCGACGCATTGTTTTAATACTATTGCCGACAGTTCGGTAAGTCAAATTTCAATGGCGAATCTAAACACTGATATCCAGATCGACACGGATAACATGCAGGTGACCGTTGGGTCCGGAGTACGTTATGGAGAATTGGCCCCCTATCTTCATGAACAAGGATATGCAGTGCACAACCTGGCCTCTCTACCCCATATCTCAATTGCAGGCGCTTGTGCGACAGCTACGCATGGTTCAGGTATAAACAATGGTAACCTTGCAACTGCGGTTGCAGCGATTGAATTTATTGATGGATCTGGAAAGCTGAATTCTTTGTCTCGCGAAGCGGATGGTGATCGCTTTGCAGGCGCCGTAGTTAACCTGGGGTGCCTGGGCGTCGTAACCCGCGTCACTCTCGACATCGAGCCTACATTCGACATGGTGCAACACGTCTATCTGAACCAGCCAATGGAAAACATGGTCGAATCGTTTGAGGCCATCATGGCTAGTGGTTATAGCGTGAGCTTTTTTACTGATTGGAAAAACCAGGAACACAATCAGATATGGTTGAAGCGAAAAGTGATGAATGGCGAATCCCCTGGTGCCGAATCTGATTTTTATGGAGGGCAACTTGCGGATCGTGATGTGCATCCTGTTCTTCGCATCTCGGCTGAAAGCTGTACTCCCCAACAAGGAGTACCTGGCCCCTGGTATGAACGGCTACCCCATTTCAAAATGGAGTTTACCCCAAGCAGTGGCAAAGAGCTACAAACAGAGTTTTTCTTTGCGCGGGAGCACGCTCAAGACGCAATGAATGTTTACCTTAGCATGGCGGATCGACTGGCTCCGATCCTCATGATCTCAGAAATCCGAACAGCCACAGCGGATGACCTTTGGATGAGTACCACCTATGAGCGGGACTCTGTCATTATCCACTGCACCTGGGAGCAGGATTGGGACGGTCTCCAAGCAGTGTTACCTGATCTTGAAGCGGCATTAGCGCCTTACGATGCTCGCCCCCATTGGGGCAAAAACTTCAGAATGGGTAAAGAGCGGCTAGAAACACTGTATCCAAGAATGAATGATTTCAGGAATCTCATGACTGAATATGACCCCAATGGGAAATTCCGAAATGCATTTATCGATGAGAAATTAATAGGATAGGATTCTCGCAGCGTTCCCTCATGCTGCCCCCTGAAAGGCTCATGACAGCAAACCAATACACCCATTTGCTTAGCTTTGCGACGCGTATTGCATACAATGAGCAAGAAGCTCATGACCTTCTACAGGAGGCGTTGGTTGTCGCTATCAAAGAAGACAGGTTGGATTTTTCTTTGGAAGACGACATTAAATGGCTTGTAGGAGTAATGCGTAATAAGGCGCTTCAAGAGGCTCGGACTGTTTCCAGAAGGCGGAATAGAGATCACCATTTTTCCTCAGAGCAACCGCAGGAAATAGAGGCCACCCAGGATGAGTCCGCTACGTCCGCAAAACATGCCCTGAACACACTTCTTGACAAACTCTCACCGGCAGCCCGGAAAGTTGCTGTACTGGTAATCCATGGACTGGGGCGAACAGAAATTTGCACGTTGCTCGGCGTGTCCGATGTCGCTTTCAGACAGCGGCTCACTTCGATTCGTAAAGCACTAGGCCCATTACCGCCTAAACTCCAGCAAGAAGTTATAGCACTTGCCTATGCAAGCCGCAACCATCGAGGGAAGGATACCGACTTGCCCATCGGACTTATTCGCAAAGCGTTGCTTAAAAGCCTTAAGAAAAACATAAACGAGCACATTCAATCTATTGGCACACACGATCCCAGCGGCCACTTAATCGTTGTTACTCCATCAAATCGAAAAAAATAAACAGACATGCTCACACTTTGGCAATTGGCGGCAACAAGTACATAAAGCATGTTTGTTTTTCTCACATAATCAACGGTACAACCTATGTTAGCCTCATCTGAAATTTCAGCCATCGTCTTTTTTGTCAAAGATTTGGACCGCACGAATACCTTTTATCAACATGTATTGGGCCTCTCAACAGAACGAATAGACGGCCATGACGGTGCTCTCTTAACCGCTCAGTCTGGCTCCCTTACACTGGTTTTCATTCAAGCAGACGAAGAACCGGGAAGAAGTCCAGTTGCCGTATTTGGATTGGAAGGAGGCATTGATGATGTAGTCGATGCGCTCGTCAAGCAAAATGTAGAGATTGTAGTACCTGTCAGCGAAGCACCGGACGGAGGGCTCACGGCAGACTTTCTTGACCCTGACGGCCACGTGCTCAGCCTATATCAGCCGGCTGAAGCGCCCAGAAGTATCCCGAATGCATAGTCGTTAAATGCATAGACATAAAGAGAGGTGCCTGAGGCGCCTCTCTTTTTTGCATAAAAAAAGCCCTCTGATTAGGCAAAGGGCTCTTATGCAAGGTGCTCTATTTTTATAAGACGATCACTTAGCTTCCAAGAACATCAGAATCAGTGATACAAATCGTTTCCACATAGTAGTATCTCTCTTGGTTAATGAATTAGGGTGCCAATCGAAAGTAGAATAATCACCTATCCCTGTTGGCTCTCCTACTTCATGACGAAAACCTGGGCACATTTCCCAAAAAGATTTCAAAAAATAATTCTTTACTGCTAAGACGTATGAATATCGAGGCTCATTTGCCCATCTAATATCACTACAGCTTCTGCCTTTATACGTACCTTACCGTCTATTAGCTCAACGCTCATTTCACCAGTGCGGCTTGAAGATTGAAAGGCGTGCATCTTCGTTTTTCCCAACCGGGAAGACCAATACGATGCAAGAAAGGTTTGAATGCCGCCCGTTACCGGATCCTCGTTCGTTCCACTCCATGGCCAGAAGTATCTTGAGTGATAGTCGTACTTATCCGTATGCGATGCTGCTGTAACCAGGACCCCATTTATTGATGAGTGGGATTTAGTCAGCATCTCATAATTTGGATTCAACTGGCCTAGAACATCCGTACTCTCGATCTCCAGCAGAAGGATGTTTGTTTCTCGATTATAGGCCACATTATTTAGGCCCTTAATACCCAACGCACTCAATAGTGCTGGAGGTGCTTCATCTGCTCGCGTCTCATAGACGGGAAAATCCATGACTATATGGGAGGCTGAATGCGTGACAGGTATAACTTCGCCTGATTTTGTTGTGAACCTCACATACTGCTTCTCAAACAGATCAAAAACGACCTTAGAGGAGGCTATGGTTGCATGGCCGCATAAAGGAATCTCCATTTTAGGGGAAAAATACCGAATGGAAAACTCTTCCTCGTTGATGTGCCTGACAAACGCCGTTTCGGAGAAACCCAGCTCCTTGGCAATACTGAGCATCAATGAATCTTCTAAGCGAAATTTCGTGATGCAAACACCGGCAGGATTCCCCTTAAACGGACGCGAAGTAAAAGCATCCACGATATAGGTATTTAACTGTAATCGAGTATCGTTCTTCATAGCGTTGTTGGACTTCATGACACAATTGCACCTTTTCTGTTCTATACCTTAATCTTACACTGTATTTCCCACCTATTTATCATACAACCCGTAGGTATTTTGGACATCTTAACCCTTTCCCCAAACATGTCTGCCACAGTCCTTCCCCTGATCATTTCACTGACGTTCTTAGCCCTTGTGTTTGGGCTTGTCCGTTGGATCATAAAGGAAAATAGTAAAAAGACGTCCTTCTCAGATCCAGAACTGATGCAAGATGCTACCTCAAAAAGACTAGACGCGTCCGACATCCTAAAATTAGAGTTTGACTACGCCAAAACAACGGCTGGTGAAGCCATGCGAGATCGGCATACGATGATCAACTTCTATTTGTTGACGGTAGGCATTGTTACTTCCGGGGTTCTTGCTATCTTGCAGCAAGAATTACCAGGACTATTAGGTACTCTCTTATTGTGGGTTCTGTGCCTGGTTGGGTGGCTATACTTGCTAAAGATTGTACGGCTCCGGCAAGCATGGATGGAGAGTGCAAAAACGATGAATCTTATTAAAGATTTTTATCTCACTCATTCCGAACACTTCGAAGCTGAAGAATTGGCAAAGGCATTCCGATGGCGAACCCATACCGTACCTTCAGCAGACCAACCCTGGACGCTTTTCTATTACTCCGCCTGCTTAATTGCAATACTAAACTCCATTGCATTCACCTCAGGGGGCGTACTCTTAACGGCTGCGTTTTCTAACCCGCCTTCCTTTATTATAGGTGGTATTATGGCAGCCCTGGGCATCGTATTTTTCCTTTTTCACATGCGGAGCTACGCAGCTCTTTTCAAATAGCTCGTCAAAAAATCGACGATCTTCACATGAATACCTTTTATTCGCTTCTTCCAGCTATTTCGTTTCTCTTCTCCTGCTTATCAGTTGGATGTACAGTACCCTCTGATTCCCCATCTCCTATTTTTTCAGAGGCTGATTCACTCATCGAGAAGGCGGTCAACGAAGAAGACCTTCCCGGTGCAGTACTTCTTGTTGCACAAAATGAAGAGATTCTCTTTCACAAGGCGTATGGTTTTGCCCAGAATTTCACCTATAAAGGGATACCCATGGCGCAGCCAGAACCGATGACAACAGCCCACCAATTTGACCTCGCGTCGTTAACCAAAGTACTCGCGACAACCTTCGGGATTATGCTGCTCCTGGATGACGGCGAAGTTGAATTAGATACTCCTATTCATCAGTATGTACCCGCCTTCTCAAGTGCAAGTAAAGATAGCGTAACGATCCGGCACTTGTTATCGCACACGGCCGGCTTATATCCCTGGAAACCAACGTATTATCATGCCACTAATCGTGAGGAAACGTATGCATATATCAGCAGCCTGGAACTAGCCTCGCCGGTCGGAAATAAACGCGCCTATAGCGACCTGGGATTTATGCTACTTGGTTACATCATTGAATCTATTTCTGGGGAAACGTTGGATGTTTTTCTCCATCGCAGGTTATATGATCCTCTTGGTCTAACACAGACTGCATTTACCCCCACAGACGGTCCGTTTGCTGCAACATCGCATGGAAATCCCTTTGAGAAGCGTATGGTAGCAGATGACAACTTCGGGTACGTGTGCGACGAGGATCCCGAGTCGTTTACCGGCTGGCGTTCGTACACGTTAAAGGGAGAAGTGAATGACGGCAATGCCTATCATGCACACCAAGGCATTGCCGGCCATGCAGGCCTCTTCTCTACGGCTGAGGAAATTCAAACCCTCCTAACCCTCTTGTTGAACGATGGGACGTGGAGAAATCAACACGTTATCCAATCAACCACCATAGCCGAATTTCTGACGCCTTCCCAAACAGGGCATGGCCTCGGGTGGGCCATGGCGGCACCTGCCTTACCTGTAACGGACCCTCCAGAAGGCTCCTTTGGGCATACAGGGTTTACAGGTACTTTTCTTGTAGCTATTCCTAATCAGGAGCTTTCTATTGTTTTGCTTACCAACCGGCAACAGACTGATGTAGGCCCCGATGGACGGTATATGTCGTTGACATCCTTACGCAGGTCCGTGGTAGCTGCCATTCTTAACACACTTGAATAGAATACGCCTGGCTACAAACAGGAGTAGACCTACACCAGGATGCTGAAATCCAACAAGCTGTCCAGGCACATCATTGCATCAGGGTGAGTAGCTCCTCCTACAAGAATACAGTCAATCCCAGCGTTTTTAGCCCCTCCTAAATCTCGCCGGGGAGAATCCCCAATCATGATAGCCTCGCCGGCACACGCATTGATCGCAGATAATACAAATTCGAATGTCTTCGGAGAAGGTTTCACAATTCCATGATCAGACGAGAAAAACAGGGAGGAAAACAAGTCAAGGATACCTGCTTCTCGAAAAGCATCTATCCACAGAGCCTTAGGAGCCCAAATATCGATAATAGCAGCCAGCACAAACCGGCGCTGAAGTTTCCTGAGAGCATTTACATATTCGACGGGGATATACCCTAACTCATGATGGGCAAAAGTGGCTACTATCCGCGCTAACTCCTCCCTCTCAAGGCCTTCCCCCAACGTCTTCAGAATCGCACACTCTAACGAAGGAAATTGATTTTGATAGGCTTTATCCAGGTAGCGTTCGTCCAGGTAGTCATATGCACTCTGGATAATTGTATTGATTTTCCCTGTATACGTTACTCCACCGAGTGCTTGGTACTGAATCGAAAAATCTTCTTGGGCTCCAAACCGATCCTCTCCAAACATGAACGTTCCATTCATATCAAGGAGCAGCACCCTTCTCTCTTCGAACATCATTTCTCGACTTTTTATTTCATACTGAGCCTACACGTTCGGATGGTTGTTCAGGGATCGCCTTTTGAAACAACCAGGCTGATCCTACCCACAAAGCAACAAAGACCCCATTAATTGTCAATATCTCCTGTACGCCATTCACCGGTTCACCTGATCCAGTAATCATGGCATACAACGCAATGAATGCATGCGCAAGTGCCATTACTGCCAGGGTCTTAGCCATCCCGGATGGTTCAAGGCGCGACACAAATGCACCGATGACTCCAAGGAGAAGCACACCTCCAAAAGCCAAGTTAATGGGATTGTCTTCGCTACCGATGAGTCCAACTCCAAGATTCATCCAAACCAGAAAAAGGGCCGTGGTTACCGCCACTCCCACGGCAGCTTTGTATGTTCCTTTCATCTCTCTTGATATCAGATTGAACGTGAGCAAGGTACCGAATATTAAGATCCAGGCTAGAGCAAAATCGCCAATACCCCACTCTACTTCTTCGGTAAACCTCATCGCTAAAAAAGGGATGAGCAAGGTACCAGCGGCAATAACCATGTAAATGGCAATTTTGGAAACTAGAGACGTAGGTTCAATCATCTTATTCATGACACTCTCACCCTTCCGGGTTTAGCGGTTAGTACGTTTACACAAAAATGTACTTTATGATACAAAGCATGTTTCAACCGAAGTCAAAAAATTGCGCTATCGCTCTCGCACAAAGGATTCAAGGGTGTTTTTAGGGCATGTATGCCTTAGAGTATAGTCCTTCAGATTTTCGAGCAGTTGCTCAATCATCGATTGCACCTGTTCGTCGAGGAGCTTTCCGTCGTCATCAAACTTGGCTCTGACATTCGCAATTGAAACAGGCCCAGGCAACACGAGTGCACCCACATGCGATGCAACACTTCGCAAGTGTTCAAGAGCTTTAATTGCCCCTATCCGGCCTCCGGCGACCCCCAGCAAAGCTATAGGTTTGCCTTTTAGTGCAGAGGGAAATCCCAGGTTGTCGATAAGCAGTTTCATAACACTCGAATAGCTACCATGATATTCAGGTGTTGCCAGAATGATAGCATCTGCCTCCCTGACCTCACTCTGAATCCAATTAGCATCTTCGGATGCTCCTCGTCCCGGTAATGGGAGTGTAAGATCTGTTGGATCAATAATTTTCAGATCGACCTCAAGGTGCTCATCGGCAAAACGTTTAGCAACGGCTAACGCTTTTCCAGTATTGTTCTCTGGTCTCACACTCCCTTGTAGCGCCACAATAGTCATTTTCTTTTTTGCATCAAGCATCGGATTCCTCAAATAAATCAGTCCACTCAGTGTGATATCACGCAGCTTCCTCCAAGATCCGCCGAATCACCTCACCAATGCCTTCACCAAAGTCATCTTGATTAAAGAACATAATGAGCCCTACATCATCTCTTTTTCGAAATGCCATGATTGTAGCCACTCCAGGATCGCCTCCATCATGTCCCCAAAACTCATCATCCGTTCCAAAGGAATAGGTATAAAAACAGAGGCCGCGTTCAAAGTGATCTTCTGAAAGCATCATTTCGATAGTATCTGCTTTGAGAAGCCGGTACCCATTAAACTCACCGCCTAACGCATATGCCCTTAAAAAACGAGACAATTGACTCACGCTGGTTCGAACCAGTCCGTCTGGATAATTATAAAAGCTGTACTGGCAGTGAGGGATAAACCCGTTTGGAACGAGATCCGCCTCGGTAAACCCATCTGCCGGTAGCATCGAATCAAACGAGCCATCTTCAGGAGGCTGAGGATCATCTCCTAAAGTGGAGTAGAGGGTTGAGTGCATATCGATATCGATCTCCCTGAGATGCCATCCCGAATTTTCCATTCCCAGGGGCTGAAAGATGCGTTCCTGGCAATACGTATCAAAAGACTGACCTGCGATTTGCTCAACGAGATACCCTAATAAACCATAACCAACATTTGTATAGGCCCGGGGCTCCTCGGGCGGATCGACTGTCCCGGGCTTCCATATATGAAAGTTGGCTTCTGCATTATAGTATGCCCCGTCTGGTGTGAAATAGCCTGTAATCCAGTCTTCAAGCGATACTGCTGGGTCGCCACACGCATAGGATTCATCGTATGAGGGCCCGTCGTTGATTGAGGAGCGATGTGTAAGAAGCTGTCGGAATGTAATTGGTTCATCTGGGAATTTCGGGTTGCGTACACTAAAGGGTAGATAACCATTGATGTCGTCATCCAACTGAAAACGCCCTTCCTCCCACAATTGCATGATCGCCGTAGCGGTAATCGTCTTTGAAACAGATCCTATATTTTGGATGTGATCCGGGGTCATGGCAACATTGCTCGACCTGTCTGCCTGCCCATAGGCATACGACCATACGAGTTGATCACCCTTAATAAGTGCTGCTGAATACCCAGATATACCCTGGCTTGAAAAGTGGGCATTGAGAGCCTCTTCGATAGACAGAGATGGATCTAGCGTAAGCTCCTGCCTGGAATCACATCCTACCAGGGCGCCAAGTGTTAAAACAGTAGCTGATTGCAGAAATTGCCGGCGCGATTGTGGGGAAGTCATGGGTTTCAGGTTTTGGGTTTCAGGCAGAACGTATCAGTTCGATGGTGGGTTACAAAATAAAAAAGACGCCATTTAAAAAGACGCCTTTTTTAACTACGGTGTAGTGCCAGGAAAATTCTAAATAGAGTCTATTCCTCCCCCGTGTTCACATCCACATTGATTGTTATCATTGGATGCGTATCCGGAGCAGTGATGGCATTGAGCACTTCGAAGACCAACTCAACGGAATCCAGGCGCTCAATGGTTTTCACTTGCAACTCAGTCGTTTTATGTGCTTCAAGAATAACGACATCTGCGTGCTGGTGGAAGGTGTACTCCGTTTGATCATCCAATATATAAGAAACATCAGATGTATTTTCTAGCTGAACGGAGAGGACTGAATCGTTTTCTCCATACTCTGCGCTCAGCACATTCAAAGAAGCATCCAACAGAGGTACCAGGTTTTCTTCTTTACCAACCACCATGTTTTGAAAATACGCGACTGTCCGTCCTGCGAACAAAGCGTCTTTGATAGCTTCGGGAGTACGCGCTGTTGCGAATACAAGAGTCACTGGACGATGCCCCCCTTGCGCCACTTCATAATCCCAGTCCACAAGTCCATGAATATCAGAGGTACCTAGAATAGTCAGGTCATTCTCTAATGCGATAGTAAGGGCTTCATCAGAGTATGTAGTATGGTTGACTACCTCAATGCCATGAAGAAGATCTTTTTCGATGAGCTCACGATGCATATCGGTTAGCGTAGCAATCCCATCGGGTCGCTGAGCGGTCCAGTTGGGATGATCCCAAAAGGCAAAGCCTCCCTGGCGCTGCACCTCCATAAAGACCTCCATTGCGTCTTCCATTAGTAACTTATTCGCATCCTCAATGAATACTGCATTATTGTGCCCAGGAGGCATGGATCGAGTAATTTCAGCGCCCCGAATCACCATTAGGTCAGATCCTTCAGCTGAAGCAGTTGCAACATCGTGTGCACGGTTTCTGTCTGGATGAGGGATGTCGTCTTGATGCGGTTGGTATTCCAGATGCTCCGTATTCGAAATAGCATCTATTCCGTCACGGATTGCTTCCTGTACACGGATATTAGGCCAGACCGAACCATCCGAAAAAACGGTATGCATGTGCAGGTCTACGCTGAGCGTCAGGTACCCAGGCACATCAGGAAACACGATAGGGCGATCTCCCGGGTGGGTGTGCTGCCCATTCACCGATGTACTTAGGATCAGAAAAAGGGTTAATGTACTTAAGAGGTATTTCATGGGTAGGGTATAGATGGTTGTTTTGGTGGATACGCGCATCACATTCCTATAGAGTACCATTTTCTCGCAGAACATGTAAAGTATCCGAAAAACGGTCTAAAAACGCGTCGCACGTAGACTCGCTGTGGGCCAAGGACAAATACAATTTGGTCCCCATAGGGTTTAAAAAGATGCCCCTCTCAAAAAGCCCTAACATCATAGCTCGATTGGCCGCCGTGTTCCCCTTCTTTGTCGAGCGATAATCGATTACGGGGTCTGTACTTTCAGTAAATACAACCTGGGCGAGCGGGCCGTCACCAATAATCTGGCCTGCAATACCGATATTGTCCAGTACACGCTTCATGCTTGTACGCAAATAGACACCAAGGCCGTGAAGCTTTTCATAGGCTCCTTCCTGACGGAAGACGGACAACGCAGCCAAGGATGCACACGAAGAGACGGGATTCCCCCCCAGGGTTGATGCAGTCCATACATAGGTAGATGAACCTAACCGGTCCTCCCCTACCAGTTCCATAATCTCTGATTTCCCGCCAAACGCGCCTATCGGATACCCTCCACCCAACGCTTTGCCGTATGCTACTAAATCAGGCACAACACCATAGTATTCCTGAGCCCCTCCATAGGCCAGGCGAAAGCCGGTCACAACCTCATCAAAGATCAATAAGATGTTGTGCACTTCGGTAAGTTTGCGTACCCCTTGCAAGAAACCGTCAACCGGTGCCAGGCAACGATGCAAAGGTTCGGCTATAACGGCAGCCAATTCATGAGCATGCTCTTCAATAATTCTTCGTGTCGTATCCAGATCGTTAAATGGAGCAACAAGTACGTGATCCATTACACTATGGGCAATTCCAGCTGAAGAAGGATCCGGTTCAGGGAAGTTAACAAGCTTATCAGGGAAAAGGCTCGTAACACCTATTTCATTGGCTCCATGATAGGCGCCCTCAAATTTCAATATCTTTGTACGTCCGGTATGTGCTCTCGCCAATCGCTGGCAATACATGGTTGCTTCTGTCCCCGAAGCACAGAACCGAATTTGATCAGATGCAGGACTAACCTGCACGATCTCTTCCGCAAGCTGCAATGAGGGCGCTGTTATATAGGCAAAGTTAGATCCTTTGCGGATCTGGCTAGCTACCGCTTCTACAACTTCAGAGCGAGCATGTCCGACTAAAGCAGACCCCCATCCCATTGAAAAGTCCAAGAAATGCCGGCCTTCCACATCCCACAACTCACACCCTATACCGTGCTCAATGACACGCGTCAGTTCATAGGGTAAATTAAACTCTCCATTTGATCCCCTGGGAAATACGGACCAGGCACGATCTTCTGGTTTTTTATCAACGGTGGAGGTGTTTGAAGCAAAAGATAACATGGTCATAGGGGTTAAACGCGCGGTACCAAGAACGTCAAGTGGTTTCTAACGAAACACTGACTTTGCGCTCCATGGATCTTGATTTCCGCTGAAAATAGAAAAAAGACAAAAGCATCAATACACACCCGACGATAGACAATACATAGCTCGCTTGAACAAAGAATTCCAGCCAGCTTAACTCGGCAGCGCCAAAGTTTTTGTATAGCAGAACGAGTACGCTACCCAAATAACCGGTTGCATCAGCAATGTATATCAGAAAGCCTGCGTTTGCCTTTTCTTTGAACAAGGCGATCATCCTTTCAAACAGAATACACTGAAAGGGCACATATCCGAGATACAGCCCCAACCCAACAAGAATAAACCACACATAAGGGTCGATCAAACCAAGCTGAAAACCAACGGTGCTCAAACCTGCCAATGACACACCGATGAAAACAACAAGGTGTACCACATTAAACGCTGTTCGGTTATCTCGAATGGCCATCAAAAAACCAAGCGCCACAAGCACAGCAAACGCAATAGGGACTTCTGAAATAGCCAGGTTTTCTGCTCGGGCTCCATAGTTAGTAAGTTCTCCCGTTGCACTGTCTACATATTCGAGTGAAGACAGAATATTTATGGCAAAGTTATCCCTGAAATCGCGATATGCTGTGAGTAGCATATGAACCACTACAAGCAGACTCAGCCCAACGGCAAAGGTGTTAAAGTATCGAACACGATCATTGTGATTCATCGGGACGCGTTCAGTACGCATCTTCACGTCTTCCGCAGTAGGAGGTG
>JAHQVL010000116.1 GCA_019634345.1 Rhodothermaceae bacterium | reverse complement strand
CATCCCGAGCGGGCGAAGTATCCAGGCAATCGACTATAAGTTTCATGATGGCGATTTCGAAGAAATACCAGATTCGCTACGCCGGACATTCCAAACAGAAGCTGGGCGGCTGGTGAAAGATGGAAGAGGTATTGAACCGGATATTGAGATCCTTGCCGGCCATCAAAGCGAACTCGAACAAGCACTAACTCGCAAGGCTGCGTTCTTCTTCTTTGCGAATCATTTTGCAGCTACACACCCAGAAATCGCCACAGATTTTGTTGTAGATAATGCAGTGTACGATGCCTTCAAACAATGGCTGCAAGACGAAAACTTCACCTACAGAACGGGGGCTGAACGAGCAGCAGATGAACTGGCCGAGCATCTCTCTGCAATGGCGTATGATGAAACCAGTGATGAATTCGAAACCCTAGAAAAAGCCATCGCTGAAGAGAAAGCAGCTGATTTCACCCGTCATGAAAATCAACTAAAAGAACGGATTCGTACTGAGATACTGGCTCGGTATTATGGCGATACGGCCCAAGTTGAAGCTTCTCTTACTCATGATTTGCAATACAAAGAAGCTGTAACAGTGTTATTGGACAATAAACGATATAAAAACGCGCTTCGTCCTTAACGCCGATATTGAATCTTTGATATCTTTTCCACCTTGTCATCCTCCATCACGATTCTCAATCTGAACGGCAAGATGGAAAAGATACCTCGCATCAACAGACGTCAGGGAGTGGGTCGTAAGATCATCTCCCTGATCATCAATACGGCTTATTCAATCACAAATGTTACCTTGGCATTGACCCGGTAATTTTTGATCTCCCCATCTTCAACTGCTGCTTTTATCCCTTCAACATAAACGCTCTTCACGTTTTTAAGCGACTTAGAAGCTTCTTTAGCAGCTTTCTCTACAGCTTCTTCAATAGTCTTGCCTTCGGCAATGACCTCGATTACCTTTGCTACTGATCCCATAATATGTATGTTGTTTGCGTTAATAGAATTGGTGAGTCGCAAAGTACATAACATTTGAATAATATAGCAACATGAATCTATGGCCGGCTTAAAGGAATGCATCGGTTTTCTCCAGCGTCTTATTCAGACCCCCAGCCTTCCAGGAGAAGAAGAACATATTGCCCACTTAGTGAAGGCAGAAATGGAAGCGCTCGGCTACGACGATGTGTACTTAGATGAGGCAGGAAACGTAATTGGGTTTATAAAAGGAGAAGGACAGGCCCCAGCGGTTATGTTTAACACGCATCTGGACCACGTCGACGTAGGCCGGCATGAGAAATGGCCCCATCCACCCTTTGGGGGAGAAATTCATGACCACAAGGTATGGGGGCGCGGTGCGGTGGACATCAAAGGGCCCCTCGCGGCACAGGTATATGGAATCAGCCGGCTTGCATCTGGTAAAAAGCCACCCGGCGATGTATATGTATCTGGGGTTGTTTTCGAAGAACAAGGGGGCGTCGGCGCTCGCCATATGGCACAACACATCAACATCCCTCTCATCGTTATCGGAGAGCCGAGTAGCAATACGCTCCGTCGTGGCCACCGGGGACGGCTTGAGTTTGTTTTGCACGTACAGGGGCGTAGCGCTCATGCAAGTGCGCCTGAGCGCGGGACCAATCCACTGTATGTCATTGCGGCCTTTTTGCAAGAACTCAACCAGTTAACCATGCGCACGGACCCTGATCTTGGCTCAAGTACCGTCGTACCCACGTTAATTCGAACCGATCAAATTAGTCCCAATGTAATTCCCGGAGAAGTATGGCTCACTTTGGACTGGCGAAACATTCCCGATGAAACGGAAGCGGACGTTCTTCAAACCTTACAGCCTTTGCTTGAAAAAAGCCTTCTCCCAGGAAGCCGGGGAGCTATCTCAGTTCCTGTATTCAAGAGAACCTGTTACACGGGGTTAATGATGGACATCCCGGCTGGTATGGACCCCTTCATTACTCGTGAACAAGACCCCATCATGGTTTCTGCCATACATGTTCTTGAAGAACTGTGGCACCGCCCCCAAAAAACTGATGTGTGGCAATTTGCAACTGATGGGGGTAACTTCAGCAGACCGGGTGTAACGTGTATCGGATTTGCACCCGGAGACGAATCGCTCGCCCACACGGTTGATGAACACATTCCAATAGCCCAGATTGAAGAAGCACTAGATGCTAACGAAGCCCTTGCTCGTCATTGGCCTATAGCGGCATCAAGAGGAGCTTCATCCAGCTAGCTAGACGGCTTATGAAACTATACAAACGCCTTTTTGCCAAAGGCCTCGCAAAAGGAGACACCTATCAAGATAGAGTGTATGGAGAGCGAAAAGAGCGTTTGTTCGCTAAACTCCAGGGGAATGTATTGGAAATCGGGGCTGGCACCGGGGTTAACCTCCCGTTCATCCCCAAAGATGTTCATTGGACTGGTATTGACCCGAATCCTTTTATGCACCGGTTCATTCTGGACAAAGCGGAACAACTAAATCGTCAAATTGATGTCCAGTTGGGCGATACTGAGCACTTAGGATTTAAAGACAACCACTTTGATTGCGTGATTAGCACACTAGTACTGTGCTCCGTTCCCGACCCAGACAAAGCGTTGCTAGAAATCAAGCGTGTTCTAAAGCCCGGGGGGCAATTTGTATTTATTGAACATGTAGCCGCTCCTAAAGGCACTTTCCTCAGAGGGATGCAGAAAACGATTAAGCCAGCCTGGAAACTGGTAGCCGATGGCTGCCGGCCGGATCGAGAATTGGGCAGGCATATAGAACAAGCCGCCTTTTCAGAACTCCAGATTGAACCCTTCAACTATGATGCTCCCGTTAGCCTCATAAAACCCCACATCATGGGATGGGGCATCAAGTAGAAGAAATCACGTGAATCAATACATAAACCCACTTTTTTTCATCCATACACTGACGATACGATAGATAATTATGAATATTGATTCTTCTTTTTACTCATAGTTGGCAACCAATTTGTAAGTAAATAGAGGAATTAACGCATTGCTTTTATAAGCTGTCTTTTTATTTTTCAGCTCCATTTCCCCATTGATTTATAGTAAATACATGAAAAACCGACTCGTTGCAGGCAGTAGTATTCTTATTGTATGCCTCTTAGCACTGATTTTTTCGCTTACCCAGTCCTCTGAGACTCCTCAAGGCCTCACTGCCTTTGCCGAAATCGAAGCCCCTGATATTCCCAGAGCTGCAACCTACCAAAAAGGAGATGATGCAGTGAGCCGGGCATCTTTTGAATACCGCATGCTGCGCAATCCTGAATCAGGGGCAATCCCTACGAATATGCGTACTCGCGAATTAGCACTCGCTGAAAAGCTTCCTGCTAGAGCATACGCATCTAAACAAGGCGCTGAAACCTGGACTTCCCGCGGCCCCGTCAACGTAGGCGGGAGAACCCGTGCACTTGCAATCGATCAAGATTACAATGGGACGACAAATCGGCGTGTTTTGGCGGGCGGTGTTTCTGGAGGACTCTTTGTGTCGGAAGACTTCGGAGCAACCTGGCAACTCACCTCTCCACTGGACAAACTTGCTAGTGTAACCGCTTTGGCTCAAGACCCTACTGACTCAAATGTTTGGTATTACGGGACCGGCGAGTTTAGTGGAAACTCTGCAAGCGCTAGAGGGGCTGGTTATTTCGGCCACGGAATGTTTAAATCAACAGACGGCGGTAATACCTGGAGTCAACTAGCCAGCACACTCACTAGCTCAACGTCCCTGAACGGGAGCCCAAATGATCTTAACAGTGCAGACAACTTGTTTGACTTCGTTTGGGATATCGAAGTACATCCCAACACAGGCGATGTGTATGTTGGCGGTTGGGGCGTCATCTTGGTCTCAGAAGATGGCGGGAATTCCTGGACCAATTCTCTAGAAACCTTTGCCAGCCGAGCCGAAGTAGAAATTGCATCAAACGGTACCGTTTATGCTGCCTTATCAAAGGATGGAACACCAAGCCAGGTATTTGGCATCTATCGGTTGGATGGACCCAACTGGACAGATATATCACCCCCAACCCTGGTAGCCGATCCTTACCGTATTGTCCTTGACGCTCCCCCTTCGGATCCTACCCAGTTGTATGCACTCGTACAGGCAACTGCTAATGGAGGTCAAACGGAAGACCATCAGTTTTTCAAATGGAACGGCTCTTCCTGGACGGACCTAAGCAGTTCACTCCCAGAAGTGACTGAAAACTCACCCAGTGGTGATGCGCCGCTAGCAGGTGGACCAGCTGAGTTTGTGTCTCAAGGTGGCTATGACTTAATGGTTAAAGTCTCCCCCAATAACCCTGATGTTGTCTGGATCGGGGGTACCAACCTGTACCGTTCTACCGATGGTGGTTCGTCTTTCACGCGTGTAGGTGGCTATGTAAATGCATACTCAGCAGGTTTGTATCCCAATCACCACCCAGACCAACATAACATGGCGTTCTTGCCCACGAACCCGAATGTGGTGATCAGCAGCCACGACGGTGGTCTTTCAATGACTACGAATGCTTTGGAAGCAAACCAATCGTGGACATCACTCAACAATGGATATCAAACTACCCAGTTTTTTACTGTTGCTATAGACCCTGAGCCAACGAGTGCAACACAAAACAGTATACTAGGGGGCATGCAAGATAATGGTACGTATACGACGGATGCTTTCGATGCAAATACAGACTGGGATCAGATATTTAGTGGCGATGGCAGCTTTGCTGCGATTGTACCAGGAGGAGAGACGATATATGTCTCTGCGCAGGAGGGATTCGTTTTTCGATTCGTAGGAAACACCTTTACAAATGTAGCCCCTGCGGGAGCATCTGATTTCTTATTTATCACCCCATTTGTATTAGATCCTAATGACGCGAACGTCATGTACATTGCTGCTGGGAACGATGTATGGAGAAACAGTAATCTGAGCGCTATCCCAGACTTTTCGAATGATCCCACAAATGTTGGGTGGAGTGCATTATCCAATGCATCAGGGAGTAGTGGCTTTATAGTAACGGCTCTTGGAGTACCCAATCAAAGTGCTACAGCCAATGTTATGTACTTTGGCGAAACGCTCGATAGTGAAAACAATCCGGCAACCAATTTAATCCGAGTGAACGACCCTGCGAACAATGGCGCTGGGGAGAACATCACTCCTACTGGCGTCACACCAGGCTCCTGGACATCCAGCATTGTAATCAATGAGATTGATGAGCTAGAAATGATGGTTACCTACTCCAATTATGGAGTGCCCAGTGTATTTCACACCTCGGATGGCGGACAAACATGGAATAACGTAGAAGGTAACCTCGGTGGCAACAGCGGCCCCTCTGTACGATGGGCAGCAATAATGCCTACCGCTGCTGGAGGTACCTACTTCCTGGCTACCAGTATTGGTGTGTTTTCGACTTCCAATCTCAATGGAGCAGGCACGGTGTGGGAGCAGGAAAGCCCAGATGGCATGGGTAATGTAGTCGCAACCATGCTTGCCTCTAGGGCATCCGATGGCCTGGTTGTAGCTGCTACCCATGGGCGTGGCATCTACAGTGCAAATGTAATGGGAACGATCACGTCAAACGAAGACGGCATTGAGGTCCCAACTGAAGCTCGGCTCGACCAGAACTACCCAAACCCGTTCAACCCGGAAACGACAATTAAGTATGAACTGAGCGCAAGCCAACAGGTTGAACTAAGCGTCTTTGACGCAACCGGCCGCCGCGTACAGGTTCTTGAAAACGGCTTCAAAAACGCCGGCACCCATGAAGTTACCTGGAACGGCAAAGATCAAAGCGGTCAAGCTGTAGCAAGCGGGATGTACATCTATCGCTTGCACGTCCTTGGAACCAATGGAGCCATCGAACAATCGCTCTCCGGAGAGATGGTGCTTCTCAAATAACGACTTATAAGTCACTTTAAGCGGCATTATTAGTAGCATCCAGTAACATAGTGGATGGAAGACGTATTGTTTTTGGTGAGTTCATCTCACATATTACAACAATACATGTACCGATAACCTTTACGGCTTCCATCCACTATGTTTTCTTTTAAGCGCTCCCCTCTTCTCCTTCTTCTCAT
>JAHQVL010000115.1 GCA_019634345.1 Rhodothermaceae bacterium | reverse complement strand
CCGAAGTGAAAGAGTGAAGCCACAACGAGGGGTTGTATTCAAGGATTGGGGGAGTCCGCCAGAAGAACAGGGCTTTCAGGGCGGTGATCTCTTTGGTGTTATTGAACAACTGGATTACCTGGCTGATTTGGGTGTCAATGCGCTTTACTTCAACCCGATTTTTGCTTCAGCGGCAAATCATCGCTATCACACCTTTGACTATTTTAATGTAGATCCGCTGCTTGGAGGTAACGAAGCATTGGGGCACCTATTGGATGAAGCGCATGATCGAGGGATGCGGGTAGTGCTAGATGGGGTGTTTAATCATGCGAGTAGGGGGTTCTGGCCATTCCATCATGTCTTAGAAAATGGAGAAGATTCCCCTTATATCGATTGGTTCATTGTGGAAGATTGGCCTTTGAGACCCTACAGTAGCGGACCTGACAATCCTGTTAATTATTCAGCATGGTGGGGGCTTCCTGCGTTGCCGAAGTTAAATACGGCAAATAAAGATGTTCAAAACTTCATCTTTGAAATTGCTGCGTTTTGGGTAGATTTCGGAATTGATGGATGGCGGCTTGATGTGCCGATGGAGATTGATGATGATGCATTCTGGCGTCACTTCAGATATGTAGTTAAACGCGCAAATCCGGAGGCCTATATTTGTGGTGAAATCTGGGAAGATGCGCGGAGATGGCTTCAAGGTGATCAATACGATGCCGTGATGAATTACATCTTTTCATGGAGTGCAATGACGTTTGCTGGAGCTAAAACGTTACGTCCCGATTATGACAGAGAGCATTTGTCTTTGGAACCCAGGGACGCTGTACAATTCTCAGAATCGGTTGATTACATGTACGGGTTGTATGACTGGGAAATTAATTTTGCTCAGCTAAATGTACTGGGCAGCCATGATACGGCAAGGGCACTATGGATCATGGGGGAGGATGTTTCGGCGTTGCAGCTTTGTGTGTTTTTACAGATGACAATGCCTGGTGCACCGTGTGTTTATTATGGAGATGAAATTGGTATGTCGTCAGGAGATGACCCATACTGCCGAGAGGCGTTTCCCTGGCAAGAGAAAGAGAAATGGAATTATACCTTACTCCAGTTCTATCGTAAAGCAACAGCGCTACGGCATACCTACGAAGTACTGAGAACAGGGACGTTTGAGCGTGTTTATGCTCAAGGCGAGGTGTATGCGTTTAAACGTATTTTGGGCAACCAAATTGCGATTGTTATCGTAAACTGCGCACAAGACAAGCAGGACGTTGATCTGCCACTCAGGGGTAGCGACCCGGTTGAGTATACCCTTGCTTGGCCTGATCAAGGAGGAGAATATAAGAAGAATGAAGACAATCACTTATCTCTTGCAATCGAAAACAGATCCGGATTGGTATTGATTGCAAATTACACTGAAGAATAAGTTGAAAAATAGTATCTTCTTGCCTACCATTGGTGCATAGTGCTTACTTTGGACATGCATTGCACATGCTATAATGCTGTGCGCCCACCTAATATATCTATTTGTAATCTTATATAAATCATGAAAGAGATTAAACACGAAGGAAGCGGGAAAATTTTCGAATCCTCCGCGCTCGAAGTACTTACCCGTGCATATCCCCTGGTTTCTGTTGGCGTCTATCTAACCATCATTGCAGGGCTTCTTTTTGTTGGTATCCAAAGAGGTGTTGTTGATTCGTTTCTTACAGGAGCGGCTATATTCGTTGGAGCATTCTTTTTTTGGACCCTCTTCGAATATTTATTTCATCGTTTTATCAATCATCTAGATTCATTCTTTCCTGAATCTGAAGCGATCAGAAAGTTTGATTACGCAATTCACGGAATTCATCACGAGTTTCCGAGAGATACTGATCGGCTGATTATGCCTCCAGTGCCGGGCACTATTATCATTAGCATTCTTTTTGTGCTGTTCTGGATCCCATTACAAGGCTATATTTTCATTTTCATGCCAGGATTTCTGCTGGGTTATTTAACCTATGCGTTCATCCACTATGCAACACATGCATATAAGCCCCCCAAAGCAAAATGGCTGAAAGTATTGTGGAAACACCACGCTATACACCACTACAAGCATCCCGATAAAGCATTTGGGGTATCAACCCCCGTTTGGGATTATGTTTTCAGGACAATGCCTGAGGACAAAAAGAAGGAAGTCGAGGCGGTAGAAACTACTGCCTGATTGTTCAAAACCTGTACCTGCCCTATGAAGAAGCCCCCTTGCCGTACATTAAGTATTGTTTTAGCCATGGCAACATGGCTAGCCGTGGGTCCTGCCCACTCTGTTTTTGCCCAAGATGACGATGGTACACTACGTATTATTGCATTTGGTGCTCATCCTGATGATTGTGAGATCAAGGCATCCGGGGTGGCCAGGATGTGGTCCGAGATGGGGCACAAAGTAAAATTTGTATCTGTGACGAACGGGGATATTGGTCATTTTGAAATGTCTGGCGGAGAGTTGGCTCAGAGGCGGACCAGAGAAGTCGAAGAATGTGCTAAGCTACTGGGTATAGAAACAGAGGTGATGGATAATCACGATGGAGAGTTGATGCCTACTCTCGAAAACCGAAAAAAAATTGCTCGGCTCATTCGAGATTGGCAGGCTGATGTGGTGCTCACTCCCAGAGCCAATGACTACCATCCTGACCATCGGTATACAGCAATATTGGTACAGGACGCTGCCTTTATGGTAACGGTACCCTATTTTACACCGAATACACCTCGGGTGGAGAAAAATCCGGTATTCTTATACTATTATGATCGATTTAAGAAGCCCTATCCGTTCGATCCTTCTATTGCTGTAGGTATAGACGAATACGCAGATCCAAAATGGGAATGTATGGCCGCTTTGCGTTCACAGTTCTCTGAGTGGAATGCTTGGCTCGATGGGTATGACCATGAGGTACCAGCAGATGAAGCGGGTAGAAAAGAGTATATTGCTGGCCGTTTTCAAGCAAGAGATTCGTATTTGGCAACTACCTACAGGTCTCTGTTGAATGAGTGGTATGGAGAGGAGCGTGGAAATACCTTTGAGTATGCCGAGGTGTTTGAGGTGTCTGAATACGGCCGGCAACCAACTGAAGAAGAATTGAGGGTCCTTTTCCCTTTCTTCGATTAAGGAAAAAAATGATCTAATAAAAAAAGGGGAAGAGTTACGGCTCTTCCCCTTTCTTATTTTTCGCTCTTCCTTCTCACAAATCCTAATTAGAGCGACACTTGCGGCAGAACACATCGCTGCCCATAAACATTGCGTAAATAAACACAATTCCAAGCCCAGACAATAAGTAACGACCTTCAACCCATGAAAAAACAATCCCCAGCACTGTCAGAAGAGTCATTACGATTAAGCCCAGAGTGACTATTACGTTTGGCGCAATTGCCTTGTTAAATGGCTTTGCTTTTGCCGGCATTTATATATCCTCCAGTAGCGCGAGTGCTCTACCAGTATTATTGTCATTAATAAATTTACGCACCTTCAACGCCTCATCATGAACTAGTATCTATAAGTTTCGAGAAGAAGTCTCAAAGATTAAATGAGGATCTAGAGAAGTAGAAAGCGCTCAAAGAACATTATTAAATTAATCATTGATTATTTACTTGAAGATCGTGCCTTGTTGATGGGGGCGCGGATTGAGAAAGGGTGTCAACTTTTGCAGTTCGAACCCTTTTCGGTCACATTTCGTCTAAAAAGTATCTCAATAGTGTTACCTCAAAGGAATGGTACCATTAAGTGGAGCAATAGCCGCTTAGAAACGTACTGAATGCGTGCACTTTTAAGTGATACATGATCTGTATCATTCAAACGGATGAACCCTAATATTCCGGCCTATGAATTACAGCGACGATACCTTTCCCTTCAAAAAAGTATTAAGCTTAGAACCACTTATAAAGCAGTGGCTAGAGTACGGAGAATCTAAAGAAGGTTTTCAGAAAAGCCTGGTTGATCAGATTCTCGGAGCAGTTACACAATTCCCCGAATTACTAAAGCCAATAGAAGATCTTTCTATTATTGAGGAGCACCGAGAACTCGTAGATATGTTAATCTCTGCGGTGCTTCCCATTGGTTCTGTTGAGGGCTCCTATGCGGCTGCCATTATCCCGTATACCCCAATTGCATTTTACACAACTCCCGGGTTTGAGAAATTAAACCTGATCTATCATCTTATTAAGTACTTCGAGTCGAGAGAAGACTTTATGACGGCAGGCAAAACATTAAAAGCCTACTCGTCCATTTTTAGCACGTTCTACGACGAGCAAGTCTTTTCTAAGGTACCTATGTTCTTTCCTGTAAAAAATGATAAAACAGGATTGGTGCGGTATTTCAAGATTGATTTTGATATCCGGCTCTGCAACATCGTAGTTAACGGAGAATTACCCGCTCTTTCAGAAGAAGAGAAGGAGATGCTTCTGAATGACCGGATGAACCTGGATCTTTGGAAATCCCTTTTGCCTCCAGAGTTGTTTGAATTCCACGGGTTTGGCGTGTTAAATGCTATTGAGGTGACCGAAGGGCAGATCATTTCGCACATTCAAAAGGATTTGCTTGGGAAGGATGCATTGAATTCAGCTGCAAAGATTGACGTGCTTCAAGCCCACATCCGATCTTTGATGCGCTTGCCTTCACTGGAGATGGGGCTCATCTCGGTCGAGAGAGGGGAGTTTGATAGTATTTCAAGCATTCAGCCGCTTGGTAAAAGTTTGCTGTTAAGTAGAGGGGTTGCCCCAACGTGTCAGATGTGGAGTAAGTCCTTGTATTCTGATGTCACTAGTGAGTTGGAAAAGCCAACGATAATACCGGACCTTGAGCGATTAGAGAAAAAGACTGGGTTTGAAGAGTATTTGCTTCAGCAGGGGTACCGAAGTCTATTGCTTGCTCCGCTTTATTCGGAGGATTTGCTGGTTGGCATTTTGGAGCTTGGATCCAAGAACCCTCATGACTTAAATGTTTCATCAACGGTATTCTTAGATGAAGTAACATCATTGCTAGCTGTTGCCGTCCATCGGGAGATCGGTGAAAAAGAGGATCGCATACAGGCAATTATCAAACAGCAATATACCTCTATCCATCCCACGGTTGAGTGGCGGTTCAGAGATGCAGCTAAGCATTATTTGAAGGAGTTGTCCGAAACAGGGAATGCGAGAGCAGAATCCATTGTATTCCAAAACGTGTACCCTCTGTATGGGTTATCGGACATACGAGGGTCTTCTAGTGAGCGCAATGCTTCGATAAAAGCAGATCTTGTTGAACAGCTTGAGCTGGCGAAACATATACTTACGTTGTGCCAGCGGTATCGACCTTTATTTGCTGTCGAGGAAATTCGATTTAGAACGGAAAAATACATCCAGGATATCAGGGACGAACTCCGTTCTGGTGATGAGATAACGATTCTTCAGTTTCTTAAGGATGAGGTATCTGTACTGTTCGAAGAACTGGCTACGTTTGGGCCTGAAGTCAAGGAAGCCATTGATGCGTACACGCAAGAGTTGGATGGAGATATCGGTGTACTGTACAAGCGCCGGAAAGCGTATGAAGAAAGCGTCCGGATGGTAAATGATACGATCGGTAATTATATAGAATTGCAGGAGAAAGAAGCGCAGACCATGTATCCGCATTTCTTTGAGATGTACAAAACCGATGGTGTTGACTACAATATCTATGTAGGCAAATCTCTCGTCAAGAATCGGTCCTACAATGATATTTATCTGCACAACCTTCGTCTCTGGCAATTGCGACTCATGTGTGGTGTTCATTGGGAAATGCAAAAGCAACTCCCAAGTATGAATGTACCCCTTCACACGGCGAGCCTTATTCTGGTCCAGAATATACCGATTTCAATTCGATTCCGTATTGATGAGAAAAAGTTTGATGTAGACGGGGCATACAATATCAGGTATGAGATTGTTAAGAAGAGAATTGACAAGGCCGTTGTACATGGTTCAGGAGAACGGCTAACACAGCCTGGGAAAATCGCTATCGTGTATTCTCAACAAGAAGAAGCGCTTGAATACAAGCGATATATCAAATACCTACAGGCCACAGAATTCCTGGAGGACGAAGTTGAAGATCTTGAATTGGGAGATATGCAAGGCGTGTATGGATTGAAAGCCCTCCGGGTAACCGTAAAGGAAAAAGCAGTCCGTACAGATTCGTTTGCTACGCTAGACGAGGTGATTATGTCTAATGGCGATGGCACCTATGAGAATGTAGAGATATCTGTTGGCTCTGAAGACCCTTCGTAACGTACATTAAGGCGTTACCTGCAATCGTGTCCTTGCAGATGATCAAATTGATCAGGGATTTCTGCTAAGATAAAAACGTAGGCCGAAATACATCGCTACGGCACGATGACTTCACCATCGATCAAGATGCGCACGTCCATTTCGGAGCCGTCACCAAGCTTTTTGATCACAATTTTTCGATCCTTAGTATGTATCTCGTGCTTTAATTCGTTCACGATTTCACGGATCTTCTCGCTTTTAATTTCTTTCTGAAGGCGATCGATTTCTTCTCTGTATTGATCGGCATGATCTTGAAATCGCTTAGCTTCTTCGTTAAAGCGCTTGACTTCAAAGTACGTCTCGTAAGATTGGCGATTCTTTTTTTCGCTGTCACATCGTGATCGCTTTGAGCTATAATGCCGATGGCGATGTTTGAAGTTGTGGCGATGTGTATCATGGAAAAACGTACTACCGCGGGCATGGTGATCGTTTGATTCAGCAAAAAGGCTTCCGCCCAATAGTGAAGAAGCACTTAGAGGAGGAACCTGATTAAACTGATGGCCGAGGAAAGCCCAAAAGTTAAGTAAGAACAAGGCTAATGCTGTAAATCCAAGTACCGGAACAAGACGTTCTCGGGTCCAAAACTGGCGAATTCGTACCAAAATACGGCTTACATTAAAACGCATATATAGCCTCGTTAGAAGAGTAAGTTAAAAGAGAGGGG
>JAHQVL010000114.1 GCA_019634345.1 Rhodothermaceae bacterium | reverse complement strand
TCCAGAATTCCCGACTGCCATGTGCAGCGTAAAATCTGCGTTTGACTCCGCGGTCGTAATCCGCGGTGGAGGGTGAGAGAATCTCAACGACCAGATCCGGTGCGCCCTGCACGTTCTTCTCTGTAATAATCGATAGGCGTTCTTTGGAGACGAACAACAGGTCCGGCTGTACGACATTGTGGTCGGATAAAATGACATCAAATGGAGCACCATACAACCGCCCAAGGCCGGATTCCTCCGCAAAACGACCCAACCTGATAATCAGATGCGTAAAGATCCGTTGATGCCGTTCGACTGGAGAGGGGCTCATGAACAACGCGCCGTCTATGACCTCATACCGATTCTCATCACTTGGAATCTGGCAATAGTCTTCATAGGTGAGTAATGCCTGCATCGTGCGTTGAGAATCGTTCATAGTACAGCGTATTGTTATGTGTACGGACGCCAACTCCTACAGATCCAGCCGTTTCTTCTATAGACGCTTTAATCCTCTAAACATACCCTCGGAAGTGCGGGAGAGTATCTTAATAAGAAGTGCGAGGTTACGAAAGACGATACCAAAAAAATCCCCTAGCCACTTACGCAGCTAGGGGTTCATTTCATGTGCCCAGGACTGGAATCGAACCAGCACGACCTTGCGGTCACCGCCCCCTCAAGACGGCGCGTCTACCAATTCCGCCACCTGGGCTTTTTACCAGTTTGGGGTTTGGTGTTCGGGGTTCAAAGAGTTGAATTCAACCCGAAACCCTGAACGCCAAACCCCAAACGGTGTAAGGGGTGATTCCGCCAGGGTTCGAACCTGGGACCCTCTGATTAAAAGTCAGATGCTCTACCAGCTGAGCTACGGAATCATTTTAGGTCGTGTCTAACGCAGGTTTTACGATTTGGTTCTATGCCTCATGGAAATTTTGCATGAGGGTTTCGTGTTGGTTGCGGGTTCTATTTTTACAACTCGAAACAAACCCGAAACGTGGAACACGAAACCCGAAACAAATCGAATGATCCTATCACGCGATTCCTAATTCTTCGATCCCCTTCTGCTTAGCATTTTCAAGATGACTTCTGAATTCGGGCGTGAGGTCGTCCTCTAGTAGCATCATATACTTGACTGACGTGTTGCGCACCTCATTCCCGTTCTTGTCGATTTTTGTCAAATCTCCGGAAAGGGCGATGACGAGGTCCATCAGTACGTGGTAGGCGTTTCTTTTCGGAATTATGGCATTTCCCGGCGCCATGTAAAGGTTTTCGTTGATGACCTGGCATCCGTGTGATTCCCCTCCTATTTCGTCTTTACCGTCATGGCCTGAATGAATATTGATGGATCCATTTGATTCCAACTCCCCGTTGTTCATCTCTTCTTCAGTGGGATGTTTGCTTGCTGTTCGCAGTACGAGCACCCCCTTGCCTTCATCCAAGAAACCCTTGGGACGCAATGCAAGATAACTGCTTCTGTGCCAGCCAAATTGATATTCGTGCTGGCTATGAACCAGAAATGGGAAGGTCGTTCTCTCTTTTGATTTGGCGCCCGGCTCCGTTGAGCCTTGAAACTTGAATACCATCCCTTTAAGCAACAAGACGAAAATGTCATCGAATTTGCCCTGGAATTCATTTCGGCGGATGCCAATCAGGTGAATGTCATCAGTGGAAAAGTCCCATTCGTGCAGTGCACGGGTTGATGTCGTTTTTGCATTGTCCACGTTGCTTTTAAAGGTGCTAACGCGCTGTAACACTCGACTTTCGTTACCCGTATATTTCTGCTTAACAGCTCCCAGGAACTGCAACCAGTCCGAATACTCTGTTCCAGCGATATCGCCAGCTGCCCAGGCCCTCATGATTTGGGTCCATAGAGGAAACTCCGTCTTACTCAACCAGCGGTCCAGGTGGCCTTTTGTCGCCGGGCCAAAATCTCCATCCGCAACGCAGTGAATCCCTTCAATCGAATTTACATATTCTTGAAAGAGGCGGATTGCTGAACTGGTACCAAATCCACACAATCCATTAATAACTCCGGTATAAAACCCAATCTTCTTTAATTCGGCCTGCACTTCCCTGACCGTCATCCCAAGCTTGCTGGCATTATGCTCTTTAAAAACAATTCTATATTCATCTCTCTTAACCTTACTGTTGTCAACATCAGTGAATTCCTTCACCATGCTGAGGTATTCGGCGCCTACGGAAAGAAGTACGTCTGGATCAAAATGGCCTAATTTCATGGTTCTATCCTTCTTAATTCTTTGTAAACGACGTTTGTTGATATTCCATGTTTGTCATCCCATTGGAGCGAAGCGATCGAGGGATCTTTGTGTTGCTTCCGCTTATCTGCTAGAGTAAAGCATAGATCCCTCCGCAAGGTCGGGATGACAAGGTTATAACGTATCGCTATTCGTGAACAAACTTAGTTTACACTGTATGTAATTATTTTATCTCTATAATTGTAGGGAGCTAATCCCTGATCATATACACAGTAATTCCTCAAGCAAAAGCTCACACTATCTGTTTCGAGTTTCGCGTTTGTTGCGAGTTGTCTCCTTCCAAGCTCGAAACCAACCCGAAACCCGAAACAGGCTCACGGAGCATCCGTTAGCCAAAGCGCCTTCATCGGTTGCCGCATCAACAGCCGGCCGGTTAACAATTCCGGGTTGTAGTTGATGAAGCCGTTGACGAGGTAAATCTCTTCGGGGGTGCAGTTATATATGAATTTCCACTCGCGATCTCCCTTCCGGAAATCCGTAGTGCTGATGGCTGCTACGAGTTTATTTGTGGCTGTACCAATGAATATGTCTATCTCTTCCTGGTCGCTGCCCAACGTGTTGTTGATGTATCCGTAGTTGATGGGGTAAACGATTGCTGGATAATCCGGATGTATGGATTGGTAAGGGCGGTCAATAGTGACACCATTTTGTTCTATAAGTTTTTCCCAGGCCGGCCAATTGAAATGATCTATAGATAACGTGTTTAGGCGGGTATTCATTGGTATATGGTGAGGTCAAATTCACGTGTAGAAGAAAAAGGTTATTTGAGATGAGTCAAAACCCTATAGAGAGTGAGCAAAAACGCCATATGGGGTTAGCGAAAACGCCATACCTGGCGGAAAATACGGTTGTATACTGTGTATCGCGATAGATCTCGCCCTAAATAATTGTTTTTTAGTTAGAAATTATAAAACTGCCTTACGCTGTATCTTTCACAACTTCTCGATGTTCATCGAACGATCAATAAAAAAACACATGTCTAGAGTTTTACTAATCTGCTTCATGCTAGTCTTTGCAAGCCATTCGGCTTTTGCACAGGTACCAGAACCAGGCTCGCCACCTCAAATTTCTCAGACGATTACCGTCAGTTCAGGGGGAGATGCTGATATTGTATTTTTCGGT
The DNA here is from genome assembly GCA_019634345.1 of Rhodothermaceae bacterium. Classification (GTDB taxonomy): domain Bacteria; phylum Bacteroidota; class Rhodothermia; order Rhodothermales; family JAHQVL01; genus JAHQVL01. The sequence goes on along the minus strand of JAHQVL010000114.1, from coordinate 7,192 downwards.
TTAGATTTACGGGCAACCGACGACTTTGACGACGATCCAGGCCTTAACGAAGATGCAAATCTTCCGCCCTGGAGCCTCGCTGTTGAAGCACGTTTTCTGCGTCCAGACAATTCCTACACAGATCGGGATTACCGCCAGGGCCAGAGCCCTAATACAACGGTAACTCACACATTGGAATTTCAACGCTCCGATGGAGATGATCAGAGTAACGTTGTCCTTTCTTGGGACTTGGATGACTATGTGACTGCTGATATCGTCGAGCGATTTGGTGGAACCACTGTTGGTACGATGTCAGGATCTGGCTCGTTCACGATTCCTCAAAACCAGGATGGCGTTCTTCAATACCAGGATGTAGACATCGTGGTTACCTATACAGACATCACGGAATTGCTTCCTGTTGAATTGACCTCTTTCGATGCGCTCCTCTCTGGAAACGCTGCTGTTCTTAGCTGGGAAACATCCAGCGAATTGAACAACGCAGGGTTTGAAGTACAACAGAGCGTTAACGGTGTATTCTCTGCAATCGGTTTTGTAGCGGGTAACGGTACAACCGATGAAGCAAAAAGCTATGGCTTCACAACAGGAGCACTCGCAGCCGGAACGCATGTGTTCCGCCTGAAGCAAATCGACTTTGATGGTGCCTTTGCGTACAGCGGCGAAGTGTCTGTGCAAGTTGCACTGGACTCTCCCGCACTACTATCAAAAGCGTATCCAAACCCCTTCAACCCGCAAACCCAGTTTACACTGACCATTGCACGCCAGCAGAACGTGACAATTCAAGTGTATGACATGCTGGGCCGGCAGGTACAGACGTTGTACAAGGGTGACCTCGCACCCAGCGAAGCTCACCAATTTACTTTCCAGGCATCGGATTTACCAAGTGGTCGTTACTTTATCCGAGCTGTAGGAGAGTACTTCAACAACACCCAAACGGTTACTCTTCTCAAGTAACCTGACTATGCTTGCAGTACCATGGTCTGAAAGACCTCGTCTAAAAAAAGACGGGGTCTTTTTTTTGTGCACCTTGCACGTAAAACAGCATCCGCTGTTTTACTTTCCCCGCTCCCGTCCGATTCCTCTTGTAAAGCTCATTTCTCTTTACAAGGTACGGGATGGCATATCGGAATCGCTGGTACAGGGTGGTTTTCCTGGTTTTATTTGGGTTGACGATGGGGGTGTCGGCTGTGAGGGCGCAGGCGTCTCGCGGAGATTCGTCTGCCAGGATGAAAAAACTCAAGGAATCTGTTAATCGGGAGGGCCAGTTGCCTGTTTTGGTGCGTTTGTCCGATGAGTCGATTCTTTCGGTGAAGTCGTTGGCTGGCGGAGCCGATGATCCAGTGAACAATGGCATTTCGATTGTTCAGCAGCGCGTGCTGGACGCTCTTCCCACTAAAGACAATCAGGGCCTTTCGGTAAGGCAGTACCGGTATATCCCTTTTATGGCCCTGGAAGTAAACCCGTCTGTGTTGGATGCCTTGTTAAACCATAGTGACGTGGCTGAAGTCCTAGAGGATGAAATCTTTGAAACCATGCTAACCGAAAGCACGTCGCTGATAGGCGCGGAGGCTGCATGGGAGTTCGGGGGGACAGGGGAAGGGCAAGTCGTTGCGGTGCTGGATACTGGAGTTGATTATGACCACCCGTTTCTTGCTGAAAAGATCGTTGAAGGAGGCTGTTTTAATACCAACTATACGAGTGTAAACGGAGACTTTGAATCCATTAGCACCTGTCCGAATCAAGAAGAGGAGGCCTATGGGGTAGAAGCGGGAGGGCACTGTGGTAGTGGGGTAACGGGATGTGATCATGGGACGCGGGTGGCTGGTATTGTTGCCGGCCAGGATGATACGTTTTCAGGCGTTGCAAAGGATGCCTCTATTATGTCTGTCCAGGTATTCTCCCGGTTTGAGTCGTACTGCGGCGAGTCATCCTGTGCTCGCTCGTGGGCTTCTGACCAGATTGCGGGATTGGAGTACATTTATGCGAAGAGTGATTCCCTTGATATTGCGGCCGTTAACATGAGCCTGGGAGGGGGGCACTATACCAGCCAGGCCCATTGCGACGAAGTGAATCCTGCCATGTATGCGGTGTTTGCTTTATTGCATGAAAAAGGCATCCCGGTGATCGCTGCGGCAGGGAATAGCGGCTTGTCTGATGGGTTGGTGGCGCCCGCCTGTTTGTCGAACGCAATCAGCGTTGGGTCGACGACAATCGGTGATCGAGTCAGTACATTTACGAATAGTTCGGATTTTCTCGACTTTTGGGCACCCGGGCAAGATATCATCACTTCGGTGCCAGGTGGATCGTTTCGGCCAGGGACGGGGACTTCGTTTGCCGCCCCTCATGTAGCCGGTGCCTGGGCAATCCTAAAGTCGGTGTTGAATGAGGCCTCTATCGGCGACGTGAAAAGGGCGCTGACCGATACAGGGCATCAAGTCACTGATGGGCGAAGCAATGTATCTGTTGCACGGATTCAGATAGATCGGGCATTGCAGTTTGCGCTGCTTCCGGTAGAACTGGTGCGGTTTGAGGCGGTAACGGAAGCCGCGAGGGTTGATGTTCGATGGGAAACAGCAAGCGAACGAAATAACGCCGGCTTCGAACTCCAGCATTCCTGGGGAGAACAGTATTACACCGTAGCCTTTATCCCCGGTGGCGGGACCCAGGAGTTTAGTCAGGAATACTCGTATGGAATTGAAAACCTGCCTCCCGGTAAACATTCGTTTCGATTAAGACAGATCGACTTTGACGGGACGCAAACCATCACACAATCGATCGAAGCGTATATAGCTCTGGAGAGGCCATACCATATGGGGGCTGCCTATCCAAACCCCTTCAACCCGACCACCCAATTCACGCTTACAATAGCGCAAAAACAGGCGGTGCGGATTGAGGTGTACAATCTTCTCGGCGCACGCGTCGGCGTCCTCTTCGACGGTGTACTGGACCCGCAAGAGATTCACATATTCACCGTAGATGCCAGCCACCTTCCCAGCGGCGTCTACCTGATCCAGGCTCTGGGCGATCACTTTAAAGTGACGAGAAGGGCTATGCTGCTTAAATAACAAACCCGGAACGCGCAACCCGAAACACGAAACGTAATTCCGATCCTATCGGAATTACTCTTCCGGCGGCATCTCTACGCGAATGTGAAGGTCATTGAGTTGATGGTCGTCTACGATATCCGGGGACTGGACCATCAGTTCTTGGGCGCTTTGGGTTTTAGGGAAGGCGATCACGTCGCGGATGTTTTCCGTTCCACCCATTAGCATGACAATGCGGTCGAGCCCCATCGCAATACCGCCATGAGGAGGTGCTCCGTAATCGAAGGCCTTTAGCAGGAAGCCGAACCGGCGTTCTGCTTCTTCCTCGTCGATATCGAGCAGTTTAAACATCTGGCTCTGGATATCGCGGTTGTGGATACGAATCGAACCACCTCCAATCTCATGGCCGTTCAGGACTATGTCGTAACCGCGGGCGCGAGTTGCACCTGGATTGTCGAACATAGACTCCATGTCGTCCGGGTGAGGAGAGGTGAACGGGTGATGCATCGCATAATACCGTTGCGAGTCCTCGTCCCATTCTAGCAGCGGGAAGTCGGTGACCCACAAGAAGGACCAGGGACCCTGGTTGCCTTGCGGTATGAGATTCAGGTCTTTAGCCATATGCAGGCGAAGGGCACCCATCTGTTCGTGTACCTGGTGGTCCTTTCCTGCCAGAACCAATACAAGGTCACCTTGCTTCGCACCAATAGCTTCAACAGCCTTCTCAACAGCAGACGCTGGCAATACCTCGGCTTTGACGGAAGAGTAGGTCTCAGATCCGTCAGAAGGTAACTTGAAGTATACCAGCCCGCCGGCACCGATACGTTTGCGAACGACGTCCTTGTCGAGGCGGTCCATAGCCCCTCTACCACGGTCGCCTTGTCCTGGTACGTTGATACCGACGATCTTGCCGCCACTGGCAAGCACGTTGTCGAATACACGGAATCCGGAGCCTTCGAATGCGTGGCTGAGATCGTGGATTTCGAGACCAAAGCGCAAGTCAGGCTTGTCGCTCCCGTATTTCGTAATCGCCTCTTGATACGTCATTCTTGGGAAAGGAAGCGGCAATTCAATGTCCAATATCTCTTTCCATAGCGTAGCGAGGAGGTCTTCGGTAATGTTGTATACGGTTTCCTCATTGGCAAAGGAGATCTCAACGTCCACCTGCGTAAATTCAGGCTGGCGGTCGGCGCGAAGGTCTTCGTCCCGGAAACACTTTACAATCTGGAAGTAGCGGTCAAAGCCGGCAATCATCAAGATCTGTTTATACGTCTGTGGAGACTGCGGCAAGGCATAAAACTGCCCGGCATGCACACGGCTCGGTACCAGGAAGTCGCGAGCTCCTTCCGGAGTGGACTTCATTAGGACGGGCGTCTCGACCTCCATAAATCCGTGCTTGACGAATACGTTGCGTGTAGCCTGATAGACCTTGTGCCGAAGGACAAGCTTCTCCAGCAATTCTGGACGGCGCAAGTCGAGGTACCGATACGTCAGGCGTAGTTCTTCGTTGGCCAGGTTGCGTTTCTCCTCGTGCGAAGAAACAGAAAAGGGTAGTGCATTGGCTGTATTGAGGACAAGCACATCCTCGATGCGTACCTCAACCTTTCCAGTTGGCAATTTCGGATTGATCGTATCATTAGAACGCAACCGTACAGTTCCTTTTACAGAGATCACATCTTCAGAGCGAAGATTCTCTGCTTTATTATAGGCAGCCTGGTTATCCTGTGGAGAAAAGACAATTTGTGTCAGGCCGAATCGATCTCGCAGATCAATAAAGATAACACCGCCAAGATCTCGGCGTGTGTCTACCCATCCTTTCAAAATGACGTGGTGCTCTACATGCCCCTCGGATAGTTCGCCGCACGTATGCGTGCGGGATGCGTGTGTGTCTACTTCGGTTTGTAACCGTACGGTTTGTTGCTCGTGCATTGTTTTTTCAGCTTTATGCTGAACGAATAAAGCACATGTTTCTACATGCTATAGGTGAATGAAAATAGTATAGGATCAATGGGTACAGCACAAAACACGTATTGGTTGCAAGGATATGGTGAAAAAGCGTTTCCACCCGGGAGTCAAGGGCCAGGAGTCGGGAGTCCGGCGTGTTTGAGATTGAGGGCTCGGCCCGCTTGGGGCTCTAGACTAATGCCTCCGGAATCCTGACTTCGGACTCCGGACTTTTTTTCGTATACTTCAGGGCTTCTGGAAATCCTTGGGTTTATGTTATGGAATCGCTGTTTACAAATCCCTACATCCTTGCCACCGTAGTGTACCTGACTGCACTGATCGGTGTAGGGTATTACAAGAGCCGGGTGGTGAAATCGGGTGAAGATTTTATGGTTGCGGGCAGGACGTTGCCCTGGTACATACTGGTTGGGACGTTGTTGGCCACCTGGATGGGAAGTGGCTCGTTGTTTAACGGGGCCGGTCTTGGTTTTAGAAACGGGCTTGCAGGTGTATGGCACAGTGCCGGAGCCTGGATTGGAATTCTCATCGTCTACTTCATCGCTCGGCGTATCCGGAATTTCGGGCAAGTAACAGTACCGGACATCTTTGAGGCCCGATACGGGAGGGCTGCCCGTGTCCTTGCTACACTGATAACCGTAATTGCCTATGTAACCATCGTCTCCTATCAATTCCGTGGAGGGGGTAAGGTACTCTCGATCATGACGGACGGTGGCATTACAATGGAAGCCGGTATCGTAATTACGGCCGTCTTTGCCATTCTTTATACAGTACTAGCAGGCATGTTATCGGTTGTTTATACCGATGTGGTAAACGGTGTGCTGATGGTCGGGGGGATACTGATCGGGCTCGTGTTTATGGTGTTTGCAGTGGGTGGTATTGATGAGATTATCGCTTCTGCTGAAGCGGCTGGTAAGTGGGAATTGTTTGGGAATTGGGCTGATGAGCGAACCAATGTAAATTCAGGGCCCATTATCGCGATATCGTTTCTGATTCCCACTATGTTATTGTTGATGGGGGATGCGAACATGTATCAGCGTATATTCAGCGCTGAAAATAGCGGGCAGGCGCAGAAGGCGGTGTTTTTCTGGGTGATTGGTGTTGTTATCCTTGAAACCAGTTTTTATGCGTTTGGCCTTACAGGAAGCGTAGCTGTTGAGCAGGGGCTGATTACCAACCTGTTTGAGACGGGCCGGGCCGGCACAGAAAACATAATACCGGCAGCTGCTTTAGAGCTGCTGCCAGTATTCCTGGGGATGATTCTCGTCGCATCGATGATGGCGGTTATTGTGTCTACGGCTGATTCATTCCTGCTTGTGCCTTCAACAAATTTGACGAGGGATGTGATTCAACGGTTCGTGCAGCCCGATATGAGCGACAATATGATTGTCTGGATGACCCGTGGATGGATCTTATTGCTGGGCTTCATCGCTTACTTGTTGGTTCAGCAGTTCCCGGTAATCCTGGATGCGGCGTATACGGCCTACGTGATTTACGGATCGGCTATTACCCCGGCCCTGATTGCTGCATTCTTGTGGAAACGAACCACCTGGCAGGGTGCTATAGCGAGTATCCTGGCAGGCAGCATCGTGACGATGGTTTGGACCTTTTATCTCTCCAAGCAAGACTTCTTTGCAACCTGGAGCCCCTTCTTACAAGAAGTAACCTATCCAGCCGTGGCTTCGTCCCTGCTGGCGCTAGTCGGTATTAGCCTCCTCACGCCCAAGCCAAGCGAAGCCCAATGGAAACCATTTTTTGATGACAAATAATTCAATCAAATATGCTATTTGATTGGTTTCTGGTTCCGTGTTTCTGGTTTCTTGTTTGTTTCTAGTTGTGAATAATAACAAACCCAGCACCCCCAACCAGAAACAAGAAACAAGAAACTAGAAACAAGAAACAGCTCAAAAGACCTCCGTCTTTTGAGCTAAAAAAGATCATGATCAAAGTCCCTATAAAAAAACTACCTCATGCGGAAGGGATTGACCTGCCGTTTTATGCTACGTCTCAGAGTGCAGGAATGGACCTGCGTGCTGCTGTACCTGAGAATGAACCTATGGTGATTGAGCCTGGAAGTGTTGTTATGGTCCCTACGGGGCTTCAGATTGCTTTGCCGGTAGGGTATGAAGCGCAAGTGCGGCCTCGCAGTGGGTTAGCCGTAAAACACGGGATTACAGTATTGAACAGCC
>JAHQVL010000113.1 GCA_019634345.1 Rhodothermaceae bacterium | reverse complement strand
CCTTAAATGCATCCGTAAACGCCTTACGGGTATCTGCTAGTAAGGCCGCCTGAGCAGTGGTTGATCGACGTTCTTCGTCGAGTTGTGTTTGCCGAACTGCTAATTCGCTGGTTAACCTTGTAATGCGATCCTGCGCTTGCCGCTGAACCTGCCGTTGTCCAACAACCTCTTCTTCTAACTCTTTTCTTCTCTTTTCCTCTGCTCGCAATCCCGCCTTTGCCGCTGTATAATGCTGTACAAGCGCCTCCTTTTCCTCACTCATGTAAGCAATCGTCCCCTTGCTCTGCTCAATTTCCTGCAAGAGCCTGTCTTGCTCAACTTTTTTATGTTGTAATCGCTCTTTTAACGTGGCAAACCGGGAGTCTGAACGGCTCCTAAAGAAAAAGAGCATGATTAAGGCCCCTACAATTCCTCCAATCAAGAATGGCACTATTAACGGAATCAGGTCCATGAGAAATGAATATACCAATGTATGTGTATGACCGAACACATACTATACACATAAATCATGAATAAGCCAAATTCATGATTTACTTAAATCGTTCTCTATAGGTGGATGAGAACCATTGGTTGTCGCTTTTGTGTACACAGAAGCAGGGACGAATTGATCGTGTTCTGTTTTGCTAGCCAGTGTCGATTCGATAAACGCACAGATCTTCTCAATTTCCCGATGCGGGTTTCTGAACCACTCTACACTCCATAACCGGTACAGGGCCCATCCTTTTTCTTTTAGAATGGCAGGGTACAAACGATCTCGATCTCGAACAATAGCTGCATTTTTATAAGGCCCGCCATCTCCTAGTATTCCCAGGATAAACTGTCCTTTATGCTCTGGATGCTCAACAACCAGATCCAGATGCATTTTTTCATTCCCAAACTGAACCAGGGTGTTGTATCCTTTGTCTTGTAGAGCACTTGCAAGTGCGAGTTGATAGGCGAGCGGTTTTTTACTCGTGGGCGTATGCGGAGCCATTTTCTGAACCCACTCTAACAACACACTCCATTCAGCGAGGTAGGTATGATGTGCAGCCCATTGATCCAGTTCTTTTGTTGTCGCATCTACGAAGAAGTGAATGGTACTACGGCATGCTGCTGCCAGAATGGCCTGCTGCCGGCGAACTTCCTCAGCGGTATGGAACGCTCCTGGTTGCGTTCTGCTTTGGGCCCGTATCGCGTTCTTAAAAGGAAGTCCTACAAATAAGATATCCCGCTGCTGCCCCTGCACTTGCTCAAGGGTTTTAATGAGTATTGATTCAGGATGGCCCCGCTTAATCAGGGACTCCAGGGCCTGGTCTTTTCTTCGCCGTCGCTCGAATTCCCATTCTACTGCTTCTACCTCCTCAATCGTTTGCAACACGATACCTATTGACGATTCAGGGGAACGCAGCATGTGCTTTACAGCAGCATCAACGACCTCACTAATGAGCGATCGCACCGCGTGGCCATTACGGGGTTGCGCGCCCTGGGACAAGTCATGGTATCGTACGCTTCTTAGAACGTGCTCAGTTGCAACGTTAGGAAACGGTATGAGTCTTCCCCCATAATCCCTTCGGTTGATGTAATCGAGCAACGGATAGGCCGTTGAGTAAAACGACCAGGAAAGCTGTAAATCTGTGGCGTTGCGTTGCTTCAACACCCGCATCAAGCTCTCAGTATCAAGCGCTGTTGCCGTTTCCTGAGAATTCTGAATAGAAACATGATCAAAAAACCGCCGCGGCCCCACCTGTTTTGCATCTCCCAATGCGACTATTTGGGAGGCCCTGAGTGCGGACCCTAAAGAGTCAGTCAAACTCAATTGGCCGGCTTCATCGAATACAACAAGATCAAATTTGACATTGCTCTGCGTCAAAAGACTCGAGACTGATTCAGGCGTCATCAAGAAGATGGGTTTTACATCCTGAATCGCCTTTCCGGCGTCTGTCATTAACTCGCGGAGCGTCCGCTTAGGCGGTTCTTCCAATTCAAACGTTACCGCACGATAAATCTTAGATGGCAAACGTTGTTGCAAGAACCGCTCGGCCTGAGCAACACATACGTCCGTCCTCATTTCTTCCACATGAGCCATATCCATCTCCGAGAACTGCTCAATCGTCTGCTCATGGCCCTGCTCATCAAAACTCGACAGCGTACTTCTCGTCTTTAAAACGTCCGTCAGCAATGCTTTGTAGCGTGCTGCTTCGATGCACCCGGACAAATGCTTCGAACTTTCGGACCAGGACACTGCAATTTTGACAACATCCTCCATCCCTTTTTCAGTAAGACGCACAGCAACATGATTGAATGCGACTACATCTTGAAGAGAGTCAATGTGTTTTTCCCAATGAGCAAAGAGCGAAAGCAAGCTCCCAAATGGAACGCGCCCAAACGTCGCCTTGGCCATCCCAAGCGCATCGTGCATTCCAACTTCTTTTGCAGCATGCCTGGACGTTTCCAGAAACGCATTAAAATCTTTTGCGACCCGTTCTGCTAACTTCCTGAGGCGCTCAAGATTTGGAAATTGCACCAGGTAATCCAATAGCTCTGGAATAACCTGCCGTTCTTCCATCTCTTGATGAAGCTTAATCAGCCAGGACGACACCTTATCCAGATGCTCCCAATTCGAATGGATACCTTGCCATTGACGGCCAAATAAGGTTTGCGCCAACTCCTCATGCTGATCCAATTTTTGCTGAAGCCGCTGCACATCCAGCACCCCATTGACGAGCTTCAACTGGTCGGCAGTCTCCTTAGGGATTCCTTCTCTGCATAATCCGGCTAATTTATCCTTTGCCTTTCGGTAATCCCCAATCAACATGCGCGTCTTTTTGGAGCCATGGGCTACCAGCGCCTGCCGGATAGTAAGAACATCTTGCGTCCAGGCCTCTGGGATCAGTGTTCCGTCGAATTGCTTCCGAATCCCTGACAACTTGGCTCCTGTGTCGAGAAGGGCAGCCAAATCAGCCATCGAGGATTCCCATTTCTCATTATAGACAGCCACTCCATGTAAATCAGGCGCCTCTAATGCTCTGCTAGCTGTACGAATCAACCGTATGATATCATCGCTGTTACCAGGCGCTCTTGAACCCATTTGATGCGCCATTTCACCAGACGAGGACCGGACTGCCTGCAAAGCCATCCCTGCAGCACGGCAAAATTGCTGAATCTCAGATTTTAATGCCGCATTGTAGACCGTCTTCTTGCTGCCCCAGAATGGATGGCGTGATGCAGCCCCTATTCGTTCAAACTGGGCCTGCAGAGCCTTTACCTCGTCCAAAAATGCTTCAAACTCAACCTCTTTCCAAAGGACAAACTTAGCACCATCATAGGCAGGAAGATTGGCACCCTCCATTTCAGCAGACAACTCAGCCAACTGGGTGTACGCTTCATAAGGCGTTACCCCACTATCTCTAATCGGCGTATGGATCGAATTGTAATAAACGTTCAGTTTGTTTCTGATCCGTACAAGGGTCTCCAGCGTAACTGCTCCTTCTGGAAACTCATGAGCCTGTTTGAGCTCCAACTTTTTGAGATGCTCCGCCAGCGTTGCCCTTTTGAGATGCTTCCCGAAAAGAGGCAGAACAAATTGATCCAGCCCAACGCGACCAAGCCGATTGAACGCGTCTCCTAATGCCGTTGCCTTGTTAGAAACAACCAGCACCCGTTTTTTCTTCGCTAACGCATCGGAAACCAGGTTTGTGAGTGTTTGTGTCTTCCCCGTTCCAGTTCCTGTTTCCACCCGCAGGTTTGTCCCATTCATGGCGTGGAAAAGAACCATCAATTGCTCATTATTCGCATCAACAACTTGTTTTATCTCCCCCGGCTCCACCAGCATATCGGTGGAAAGCCCTTCATCATTCAGGACTTCTTCAGGAGAAAATCCTTGATGAAGCAGAGGAGCTATGGTTGGATGCGACTCAAAATCTATCCCTACCTGGTTCTGAGGGTCCAAATCGAAGTACTGAAGGACCGGGCTGAGGTCAAAGAAATCGAGGCACCCGTTGGTGCGCTCTACCTTCCAACCTGATTTATTCTGAATAACCTGCTCAATCCGATTCAAGCACGTCTCGATCCCACTATCGCTATATACGTCCCACCCAGGAAGCTCAACACCATGATCTTTTGTTAATACTTGTCTTAATGCAGGATTGAGCAAAGGGTCGCCGCCTGCTGCCTTCAGTATGATGGGAGAATGTATGCCGTTACGAACCAGCTCTACAGGGATCAGAAACAACGGAGCACAGACGCCTCCTTTTCCTTCCCCGGCATTGAATGACTTGAGCATCCCCAACCCCAGATACAATACTTGCTCACCGTAATCATCCATCGATGCCTTAGAGCGATTGTACGTGTACAACAGTCGATTGGCTAATTGGGAGCCTGAATAAGACGTATGAATATCGAGAAAATGCGGAGCGTCATTTTCTGAGAGAGCGGCTGAAGAGTCGTCTGGAGATTCCGCCGGCTTAAACGCAATAAGCCTCCCGCTCACAACTAATTCAAGAAACGAGGATTGGGCGCTGACATGAATAAGTTCAAGCCCGTACCGCCGATCTGAACAATAGTTGACCAGTGCACTGCGAGAAAAATGGTTAAGCAGTGGGAGGCGTTTCTGCTGTAATATGGTACGAACCGTACTCATAGACCAAATGGTGTGCGAGATGCCACGATCACTATTTTATCAAGCTTATAATAGTGGTGTATGTAAAGGAAAAAAATGACTATGACCCCTTAGAAAGCGTCTTTTGATTGATTAACTCAGTGTGTAAATACGGGTTAACAGAGCAAGGCCCATTCCAAATTGAGTCTGGACATTCTTTATGTTTTTATTCGTAACGCAATCCAATTAATACTGAAGGGATGCATTGTAATAATCTTGCTAAGTACTCCCTCTTTCGTTTCAGTCACAGCCCTTGAGGTGCGCTTAAATGGATGTTAACTTCATCTTCATAGGAAGTTAGGATTTCCGAACAGCAGGGTTTCCCAGTACAGTGCTCCCTTTCTCGACATCTTTGACTACGACGCTTCCAGCACCAACCATACTCTCTGCCCCAATGTCAATTCCTTGAATAACAACCGCTCCCGTTCCGATATGAGCACAATCTCCCACACGCACAGTACCAGACAAAGTAGCACGAGGAGCTACGTGAACATGCGATCCAATAGTACAGTCATGATCCACAGAAGCGCCCGTATTAATAATCGAATTTTCCCCAACGGACACCCCAGGCTGAATGATTGCACCTGCCATAACCTGAACGCCTTCTTCCAGGGTAGTGGATGGAGAAACGATTGCACGTGGATGAATAACAGAAATGAATTGAAAGCCCCATTGCTTGTACTTCTCGAAGTAGGTCAGACGTGCACCGGGCATTCCGATTGACCCAAACCCATTTGCCAGCAAGACCTTATCGGACCTGTAGGTCTCAGCTATATATTCTACCTGACCAAGCCGTCGTAGCCCCTCTACATCTGTTTTATCTGGATCTGCATCCACAAAACCAAGGACCTGCTCATTACAAGCCAGCAAGGCATCAATAACAACGCGCGCATGCCCGCCGCCGCCAAGAACAATGATGGGGAGAGATTTCAATCGTTTAGTATTGAATGGTTACAGTAGGGAAGTGAAACTCATCAACGTTCGAGCAACAGGGGAATACATAGCTGGTGCTCGAACGGAGAGCTTCATGCACGAGGTACAGCATCTAAATGAATTAGACTCGCTGCGCAATAATTTCAGTATCCGCAAAAAAGCAAAAGGTATTCCTTTCTCCTATAGCGCCTTCCCCAGATCCATCTTGTACAACTGGGCAATTTCCTCTTCCGTGAGGGCGCGATCAAAAACTGCCAATTCATCAAACAACCCTGCATAGTGGCGGCCAACTCCCATGAGTGTCTTACCTACTTCCCATGTAATCAAGAGTTGATCACGTGAATACGTGCCTATCTTTTTGCCATCCAGATAGCCTGTCATCACTCCCTCTGCCCCTCTTGCATTCACATTTTCAAAGGTCAAGGCGACATGCGTCCATTTCCCTGTAGCAAAAGGATGCTCTTCAACATGGATCATCGGGCGATCTCCAGGTAGGACTTCATCCCAGGCCTTATGCTCTGGATTCCACACCGCCTTATCCGAAAAAAGCGCGAAGCGGAAATGCCGCGGGACGTCCTCCTCTGTAAAATCAACATAAATGGATGCATCGTCCCAATTTTTATCTGTTATGATAAAAGGATCACTGTATCCCTCTCGCAACTCTTCATCAGGTTTCACCTTCAACCAGAATGAAAACGTTCCGGACCAGTTTTCCTCTTTGTAGGAAACATTGTCTGCAGCTTCAAAGAAAAAAATGGGGTTCCAGTTGCTGTCAAACCTTAAGGCATCTCCATATTTACCGGCTTTGGTAACATGGTTGACGTCAGGGTGATTGGCATAGACCTTCGTTGCAAGCTCAGGAGACTCCCAATTAGCCGCTGTGTATAAAGCAGGGTCTCCCTTTGCGTAGTCGGCTTCTAACGTACCATCAAAGGAAGCATAAAACGTTAAAGACCCTAACCAGTCCTTATCTACAGTATAGGTCGGTTGGCAGCCTACTACTAAAAGCAGCAGGATTATCAAAAAACGCATCGTGGGGGATCAGGAGAGTGGGGGTTTCGATACCCTCCAAGGTAGTTAAATCCGTCTGACAAATGCCAATCTATCTATGAGTTTAATGTTTAATGTTTCTAACACATCAACTTTAAACGTTGAACGTTGAACATTGAACTATAAGCAACTCACCCTTCCATTTCATACTTTACCTACCACCCACCTGTTCAACAACCTTGAACCTTGAACTTTGAACCTTGAACCCTCATGAAACACCTCATCACACTCTTGCTACTTGTAGTAGCGTTTACCCCTACCGCTTCGTCTCAAGATATGAGCGGGCATGACGCTGAAGACTTTATGGGCCGTTGGGGTCTGTTTCTTCCTGGCGGTGCCGGCTGGCTGAATGTGCACAAGGACAATGGCTACCTCGATGCCGAACTCCTCTGGCGAGGAGGCAGTGTACTCCCAGTCGCAAACATATATATCGCAGGCGACAAACTGATCGTCACACGAGTCAATTCGATGGAAAAAGAAAATGGTCGTTCGATGACCAGAACCCAGCGTATTGTATTAGAGCCCGGCGTCGGACAACTGGTTGGCAAATCCTATATGCCAATGGCCAATGGTATGGGCGAACAGGTCATACCGATCAAAGCTATGCGCTTGCCGGACTTGCCCCCTGCGCCGAATGTAGCAAAAGCCAAAATGGGCGAGTCCATTAAATTGTTCAATGGCAATGACCTCACTGGCTGGTCGCTAATTAACAGCAATCACAAGAACGGATGGAAAGTCGAAGATGGTGTATTGATCAATGACCCCGTCCAACCAGAAGGCGACGATCACCACTATCGCTACGGCAATCTCCGCACAGACGCTACCTTTGAAGACTTCAACCTCAAGCTAGAAGTCAACATACCCAAAGGAAGTAACAGCGGCGTGTATCTGAGAGGCATCTATGAAATCCAGGTGGTCGACAGCTATGGAAAGAAACTCGACCCTCATAACATGGGCGCTCTCTACAGCAGAGTAAAACCAGCAATGGCTGCTGAAAAAGAAGGCGGTGAATGGCAGTCTATGGACATCACCCTTTACAATCACCACGTGACGGTTGTTTTAAACGGTAAAAAAATCCTTGACAATGCCCCCGTGCAGGGTGTTACCGGCGGTGCCATGACGGCCGACGAATTCTCTCCCGGCCCCATCTACCTCCAAGGCGACCACGGCCGCGTCCTATACCGAAACATGGTACTCACCCCGATCCTTGACTAAGTTTAATGTTTTAAAGTTCAATGTTTAATGGTTCTCACTACCCATCATTAAACATTGAACTTTGAACATTGAACATTGAACTTCATCATTATGAACAGAAGAAATTTTGTAGCTACAGTTGGACTGGCTGGCGTGGCTCCGGCGGCCTCTTTTGCGGGATCGTCGCACGCAGACAACCACCAGTACTTTGAACTGCGTCATTATCACTACCCAACTCGGCTCGCCGCCCATCGGGAACGCGTTACGGATTACCTCCGTGACGCAGCCATACCAGCATGGAATAGGCACGGTATAAAGGATGTTGGTGTATTTACAGTCGTCTACGGCCCCAATGCTCCTTCGCTTTATGTCTTGCTTCCACATCCAAACCTGGAATCGGTAGCCACATTGCGATCTCGCTTAGCGGCTGATGAAACGTATCAACAAGCTGGAGCCTCCTTCTTAAATACAGAACTCTCGGATCCCGCCTATTTACGTGTCGAAAGCTCATTAATGAAAGCATTCGATGGCATGCCAACCCTGGCTGTTCCTCCCGGAGCTGCGAGCAATGAACCACGCATCTTTGAACTTCGAATCTATGAAAGCCACAGCGAGCCTAAAGCGATTCGAAAAGTTGAGATGTTCAACAAAGGAGAAATCGACATCTTCCACAAAACAGGCCTCACCCCTGTTTTCTTTGGTGAAGCCATGATTGGGTCCCTCCTCCCCAACCTCACGTACATGCTCACGTTCAAGGATCTCAACGACCGCGACGAAAGCTGGCGCACGTTCATCGGCCATCCTGATTGGAAAACGATGAGTGCTGACCCTTACTACGCGGATACCGTCTCAAATATCACCAGCATAATTCTTAGGCCTTCGCCAATCTCACAGGTGTGAGAATTGGGTGCAAGGTGCAAAGGTGCAAAGGTGCAAAGGTGCAAAGGTGCAAAGGTGCAAAGGTGCAAAGGTGCAAAGGAAATATAAATTTTCTCCATTTAGCAGAATGCCCAAGGACCTGATTACCCTGCACCCTGCACTCTCAAGATTTTATTTACTGACTAACAATAGAACCATCTCCCTTTTCGGAAGAGATTGAAAAAGGTTTATAACAAAATCATGCATAATTGACACAACATCTCCTCCCACTATGGT
>JAHQVL010000112.1 GCA_019634345.1 Rhodothermaceae bacterium | reverse complement strand
TACCTGGAGTATAGCCCTGGTCAAGGCCAAACTCTTGAGGGTTCGACGCAACGAGCGTCGTCGCAATAAACATGGGGACGTAGTTACGTGTCTCTCGAGGGATCTTGGTGTAAACATCCCAGAACGTCGCTTTGCGTCCTAACCTGGCTTCAGCACGGCGCAGATGGCGGCGTAGCTTGCCAGGGCTGTAGTTATAGCCTGCGAGGGCAAGTTGCCAGTCTCCTCCGAACATACGGTGGAGGTCTTTCAGGTGCTTAGCAGCTGCTCGTGTCGCCTTTTCGGGATTTCTTCTTTCATCTACCCAGCCATTGGTGTTCAGCCCATAGGCCGTTCCCGTAGCTCGAATGAATTGCCACATACCAACCGCAGCGGCCCAGCTACGAGCGTCCGGGTTGAGCCCACTCTCAATCATTGCGAGGTATTTGAGTTCATCGGGGACGCCTTCTTCGCGAAGGATTTGCTCGACCATCGGGAAGTAGGTATCGGCTCTGCTCAGCCAGTTGTTGATATGTTTGTCTGGGTCAGTGAGCAGGAAAACGATACTATTGCGGACTTTATCGTTGATTGTCAGTTCGACTTCAGTATCCGCAAAAGAAAATTCGGGTAGCTCGATGCGCTCAAACGAAGTCCCTTCTTCATTAAGGGAAGAAAACATCAGGTCACGAACTTGAAATATATCTCCACGCTCTACGGCTAGTGAATCGTTGAAGCCGTAGTATCTGTCGTGCTGGGTTATAACGGTTCGGTAGAGATCCTGGAACTGCTCGTTGTCCAGGATACCTGGCTGATTAAGCAGCACAGAAAGTGCACTCATCGAGATATCAAGCATGTCCTCAACAGCATGAATATCTTCACGAGCCTGGGCTTGCATGAGTTCTGCCTGGAATTCGTAGATTCTGCCCATACGACGCAAAATTTGCTCTTGCGTTAGGGATTCGTTTATGCCTCCAATGTCGATCTCGTCCTCTTCGGATAGAAGAAAGGTTGGGACATCCTGGTAGGCTGAGTTTGCGCTAAGGGAAGCGGGTTCAAAGGATTCGTAGGAAATGTGACGAAGTATATTCAATCCTGAAATGCTGTCCGTTTTGAACAACTCTGACTCAGCTGGCTGAATATCTTGACCTGAAACTGCAAGGGGGGTTAATGTAACCAGTAACCCCAATAGCAACGTACGCATCATGGGTCTAAAAGATGGTTTGATGAGCAGTGACTCCGAAATGGAAAACGGTGGAATCGGATATCCCTCTACGTTAAGAACTTGTGAAGGGATATTTGGTTCAGACTGCTTCCAATAAAAGGTATCGGATATTTTTTAGGAATCTGGATGTGTGGAGGCACATTCAGATGCTAAATATAACAACTGAACTGATCTAATATAACTACTAAAGTCTATTAAAGATAGAGACTTAGGCTCACTCTTGGTGAGATATTCGGAGCCAAGAGGGAAAAAGCGTAAAAGAAAAGATGTTAGAAGAGTAGCACAGAGATGCTTAAAGTGGAATGGTGCCGTGCTTCTTCTTGGGGTTGGTAGCCACTTTATTCTTTAGCATTTTTAACCCGTTTACCAGTTTTTCTCTGGTTTGGTGTGGGAATATAACACCATCTACATATCCCCGAGCTGCTGCAATGTATGGATTAGCAAACTTCTCTCTGTACGATTCAGTGAACGATTCTTCAGCCTTTTGGGGGTCTTCAGCAGCGGCAATTTGTTTTCTGTAAATGATTTCAACAGCTCCTTTGGATCCCATTACGGCTATTTCACTGTTTGGCCAGGCGTAGTTTAAGTCTCCTCGAATATGCTTAGAGTTCATGACGTCATACGCGCCCCCGTATGCTTTGCGGGTGATGACGGTAACCTTAGGTACGGTTGCTTCGCAGAATGCGTACAGCAACTTCGCTCCTTCTCGAATGATGCCTCGCCATTCCTGTTCTGTGCCGGGTAAAAATCCTGGTACGTCTTCAAAAACGACCAGCGGAATATTAAAAGCGTCACAAAAGCGGACAAACCGGGCCCCTTTTCTGGAAGAGTTAATATCCAGTACGCCGGCTAAAACGGCTGGCTGGTTGGCAACAATACCTATCGTTTCCCCTTCGAGGCGAGCAAAGCCCACGATGATGTTTTCCGCATAATCTTTGTGTACTTCAAAGAAAGACCCCGGATCAATGATGTGGTCGATCACATCATGCATGTCATAGGGTTTGTTCGGATTGTCCGGGACAATAGTGTCGAGTTCTTTTGTTTGCACTTCCGATAGAGTTTGAGCCGGGGCTCTAGGCGGTAGCTCTTCACAGTTCTGAGGTAAATACCCCATTAGAGTCCGAATATTGAGAAGGCACTCAACGTCGTTTGCAGCAGAGAAATGAGCGACCCCACTCTTGGATGAATGAGTAGTAGCTCCCCCGAGTTCTTCACTGGTGACCTCTTCTTGAGTTACTGTTTTTACAACATGCGGGCCCGTAACAAACATATAGCTTGTCTTTTGGACCATGAATATAAAATCAGTAATCGCTGGACTGTAAACGGCCCCACCGGCGCAAGGCCCCATGACGGCTGAGATTTGTGGGACTACCCCTGAAGCCAGCGTATTTTGCAAAAAAATGTCTGCATATCCACCCAGTGAAACAACCCCTTCTTGAATACGGGCACCGCCAGAATCGTTGAGCCCGATGATGGGAGCCCCATTATCAAGGGCCAGCTTCATTATTTTGACGATCTTTTCAGCATGAGCCTGCCCAAGCGAACCACCAAATACGGTAAAATCCTGGCTGAATACATAGACGAGACGTCCTTCTATGGTGCCAAAACCAGTAATTACACCATCCCCGTAGGGTCTTTGCTTATCAAGGCCGAAATCTTGAGATGTGTGCTGGACGAACATGCCCAACTCTTCGAATGAGCCTTCGTCGAGTAAGATATCGATACGTTCCCGAGCAGTCAGCTTTCCTTTTTCGTGCTGCCTGTCTATTCGAGCTTGGCCTCCACCTAATAAAGCTTCCTGTGTTCTTCGTTCTAGTTCTTCAAATGGTCCGTTCGTTTCAGGCATATCGCATTCTTCGTTATTCAAACACCGGGTTCAGGCAAAGATACAATATGGATCGAATAGGATCGAATCGGAGAGTGATGATATCTCAATTAAGTTTGTATTGCTCTTCGATGCTTTCTGTGAACATGATTGCCGCAGGGCTATAAATATTGACATTGTTCTTTTTGAACACTTCCTCGGCAATTACATGTGAGGCTATGGTCCAGGTTGAAAGGGTGTGCAGGCGCATAAGAATCGATTTATACTCAGTTCCTGATCCTGCAAATAAATGCTCGATGAACATAGTCCTGTTACTGGTACCGTACAATCCTAATACACTGAACTCGAGTTGTTCAAGCGTCATTGATTCAGGATTGGCTTTTGGAGGAGCCTCATTGGGTTCCTCTTGAACGGGTGTATGAGGAGAGGGCGACGTTCCGTTTGAGGGAGGATGGAATGCTGCATCTGCAACAGATTCTGGCGTCGGCATCTGTGGAATCGGGGTGCTCACAGGAGTTTGTTGAACAGGATTGACCTGTTGGTTTGTAGCCGGTGTCGGTGCAGTGGGATTAGGAGAAGGGCTGTCTGGCTTTTTCTGGAATTGCATCCAGAGAGGAATAGCCGCGTCGTCTGATTTTGAAGGCTGCGGTTCTCTTCCGTTTGGCACTGGACTGGCTGGCTCTGGAGGCGTATTCTTCTTTTCCTTTTGAAACTGTTCCCACAATGGCCTTGGAGAGTCCGCCTGTTCTGGTTCTTTTTCCTGTGCCGGCTCGGCTGGTTCTGGCTGCTCCACTTCTTTGGGAGCCGGGATCTCAGCGGTTATTGTGTCCGGTTCAGGTTCAGGTTGAGGTTCAGGTGCTGCTGCAGGAGCAGGACTCGGGGTTGTTGGGACAAGTTTTTGCTCAAACGGCTCGACAGATCCTTCTATAACGCGGCGAAGCCCCACCTCATTGATCATGACAGTCCTGTGAAGCTCTTTTTCAACCTGCAATCGTTCTTGAATCTCATACGCATCTTTGTCTCCAAAAAACATGCTCAATAAATCGATCGGAGCACCTTGTTTATTGGAGAGCGGCATGCGCCGCATTAGATCAAACATAGGTTTAAGCAGGCGCAGCCAATCGTCTACCGTATAGTTGGCTGTCATGTGCTTATCGATTTGGGTCAACAGCGACGAAAATCGAGTTCGATCAATTTCTTTTAATTGCCTTTGTTTGAGAAACGCTTCAACAGCTTCTTTCAAGTAAGGATAAGCAGCAAAGTATACCAACTGCCTGTAAATGACTGGAGCTGGTAGAGGGCCTTCCCCTTCATGAAATATGTACTCGACTAACGTATGCGTTGGTAGTACCAGGTGCGCAATAACGAGTTTAGTAGCTCTTTTTAAGCTCGCTCTCCATTCTTCGGACGGGATATAACTATGATGCGCTAGAGAGGAAACGAAAGATTTGTAAGAATTCTGGACGTCTACATGATCATAGTCGAACCAGGGAGATCGTACTGAGCGGAGATGCTCTACTTCAATCTCAAGCTTGTGCTGCAAGGTTTGAGTAAGGAAGTGAGCCAAAAGAGGTGGCATCGGATCTTGTTCGATGTCCGATCGCGAGTAAGGACGCTCAGGGGGGAAGGTTTCAATGAGAAATTCGAAAAGTGACTCGGACGCTTCCCGAAGCATATCGCTTGACATGGAGACCAAAACGCTGAGTTTGGTTTAATGAACGAAGAGAAAGAAAATGAATGTATTTCAGACTTTTCTGTACCAAAGAGGGACAAATAAAGCTTCTAAAACCACAGCTTTAAGCCGTGTAAAATTTTATATAAAACTAGGCTTCTTAAATAAGGTTCATTTAAAGTACGCTTGTGTAAATAAAAATTAAATAAATAAAGACTTACCTGTTCGATTGATATACATCCATCTGTTTTACTAATACGGTCGGTGAAGCCACTGAAACAGGCACCACTTGCGGCCCTTTTTTACATTGGACCATCTGAGGTCGTGGTGGAAGATCGTTTGCAATACCCTCTATCTGATTGAGAATGGATAAGCTCTTTCCTTTGATCGTTACGTTCGTGATAGGATGAGTAAGTCTACCCTGTTCAATACGGTACCCTTCGCGAACATCCAGGTATACCTCCTGGGTATCTGAGTGCGTCTGACCATGGGAAATCGATTTAACATAAATGCCGTCCTTGACAGATGCGATTAAGGACTCATTGGACGCGTTGCCTGGATGTAAATAGAGAGAAGTCATTCGAGGAAATGGAGCAAATCGATAATCTTGCCGGCGGCCATTTCCCGTACGCTCCTTATCCAACTGAAACGAATGGTACCGGTCAGTGAGAATGCGCCGGAGGTACCCGTCTTCTACCAGGTTCGTACATGCTCCTTGCACGCCTTCGTCGTCATAAAAAGGCAATGCGTTATGGGTGTCCCTTGAAGGGTCATCCGATAGCGATAGAGAAATGGGCGATATCTTGTTTCCGATGGTAGACCAAAGAGCGGCATTATACTGATCAGCCTCTAACAAATGGCCTATCGTCTCATGTAACCAGATACTTGCGTTTCCCTGGTGTTGGGGCAACAAGGGTGTAGGGGAGCCTTCGAAGATAACAGGATATGAACCTGGTTGAGTCGGTAGCGCTGAGGACTGGATAGTAGCGGCATTAACGGCTTGTAAAACCAGCTGTGAGATCTGGTTCGAGGAGAAG
>JAHQVL010000111.1 GCA_019634345.1 Rhodothermaceae bacterium | reverse complement strand
TGGGTGACAATTCCTAAAAAAACCTCCTTGCCGGTCTATCAACATGCCTTTGTCATTATCCATGAGGCACGCGAAGGAGTTTGGGTCCTACTGTTTTGGTGGACAGGCGGAGAAATGCTTAATCGAAGCACCTGGTTTGCGAGTTACGATGAATCCGAACGATTGCAACATCAACCTGAAAGCGACCGCCTGGTGTGCGTCTGGGAATTAGAGATCGTCCTACATGAACGCAAGGCGTGGATCGATCACATTCTTTGCAACGCGAAGAACCCTGATTTTGAAGGATACAGGCAAAACCATGTTGCCCCAGGACCTATCGGAACGGAGGTATCATGAAAGAAGACATCATCATTCGTTGGGTAATGGCCAGCGATTTGGATCAGCTCGTCGCGTTATGCACGGCGCATGCAGCGTATGAGCGCGCTGAATACGATGGACGAGGGAAAGCCGATAAGTTGTATTCAGCCCTGTTCAGCGAGCATCCAAAGCTCTACTGCCTGGTGGCTGAGCACAACGGAGAATTGGTTGGGTTTAATTCCTTCATGAAACAGTATGCCACCTGGGATGCCGGCGAGTATGTGTATATGGATTGCCTCTATCTAGACGAAGCATACCGAGGCCAGGGAATAGGCAAGTCCCTGGTCCAACACATGGTGGAAGAGACCCATCGCCTGGGGTGTACCCTGATTCAATGGCAAACGCCGACCTTTAACACGAGAGCCATCCCCTTTTATGAACGCCTGGGAGCTACCCGAAAGGCAAAGGAGCGGTTCTTTCTAGAGGTTTCTGAATTTCAGGATGCCTAAAAGCAGAACAAACGCGAAGATCCTTCTTGACCTAGAGCAGGATCATCCGATAGAAAAGAGAACGTATCTAAAATCACATATGTGCTCTCCTTTTCGTTATCTACTCGTCCTGGTGCTGATTTGTGTAACAGGGTGCCAAAAAGACACATCGCGTTCGTTTGTCCCGGACAACTTTATCATTCCCGACTCATTGGTTGCCGGGCAGTTGCGCTTGAAGCCATTAACCATCGAATATGCCCAAAAAGATTATGATGCGGTCATGGACAGCCGAGATGAGCTTCGAAAACAGTTTGGAGGATCGTGGCCCGAAGACGGGTTTACATTGGAAGAGAATCAAGAAGACATCCGCGAACACGAGCAACTCCACGAGGCGCGGCAGTCATTCACGTATACCGTATTGAGCAAAGACAATAACCGCGTTCTCGGTTGTGTGTACATTAATGCGGTTGACAGCAGCGGGTTTGATGCTCAGGTTCACATGTGGGTACGAAGAGGCGAAAGCATCTTGCCACTAAAGGCAGCAGTTCAAGATTGGCTCGATCAGGACTGGCCGTTTGAACAGGTATTATACCATGACACATAACCTATAAAGGTCATCATCCATGAAGCACCCACCCACCATCACCCTGTATCGACTTTCTGCCGTCCTTCTAAGCGCACTCCTAGTTACCACGACCCTCTGCGCGCAAGATCGCGCACGCGACCTGGGATTGCCCATGGAGGGCCAACCTGGAGCGCAGAACGCCATCACTGACGTGGAGGGTATTGAAGTCGGGTTCACCACGCTTATCGAAGGTGAGGGTCCACTCGTTGTAGGCGAGGGACCAATACGAACGGGAGTAACCGCTATTTTCCCTCGCGGCCGTGCGAATCTCGATCCCGTATTTGGGGCCTGGTTCACGCTGAACGGGAACGGAGAAATGACCGGCACGACATGGGTTGAAGAATCGGGGTTCTTAGAAGGCCCCGTGATGATCACCAACACGCATTCGGTGGGGGTGGTTCGAGACGCCGTGATTCGCTGGATGGTCCAGCAGGGTAAGCTCGATTACGATTTCATGATGCCTGTTGTAGCAGAAACCTACGATGCGCTCAATGACATCAACGGCCAGCACGTCACCCAGGCGCACGCGTTAGCCGCCATGGATGCAGCCACAGAGGGCGTTGTAGAAGAAGGGAACGTCGGTGGAGGCACCGGTATGATTTGTCATGGCTTCAAGGGCGGCACCGGCACGGCCTCCCAGAAAGTGGGCGAGTACACAATTGGCGTCCTCGTACAATGCAACTACGGCGCCCGGTCGCAACTGCGCATCGCCGGCGTCCCCGTTGGAAAAGAACTGATGCAGCCCGCCATGTGCTGGGACAACCCTGACGCTGAACCTCGCTGGGGCATCCCTCTCTGCTCGGAAGGGGCACCTGGCCCTGATCAAGACCGTGGATCCATCATCATTGTAGCCGCCACCGATGCGCCGCTCTTACCCCACCAATTAAAACGCATCGTCAAGCGAGCCTCCCTGGGCGTTGGGAAAATGGGTGGCATTGGCGGGAATAGTTCTGGCGATATCTTCATTGCTTTCTCTACGGCTAATCCAGGGGCTGCGAGTCATGATGGGGAGCAGTCTGTTGCTATGCTGCCGAATGAGTATCTGAACCCGTTCTTTCAGTCTACTATTTGGGCGGTGGAGGAGGCTATTATCAATGCTATGCTGTCGGCGGAGACCATGACTGGGGTGGATGATTTAAGAGTGCCGGCGCTGCCACACGACAGGTTGATTGAGGTGATGAGGAGGTATAATCGGTTGGTGGAGTGATGATTCTGTATCCAACATAGATAATTTCATGAAAGTCCGTACCATGTGGATCGCCCACCACCGTGCCGAACAAGCATTCTCTTCTCTATTAAAGAACGGAATATTGCCTTGATGGTGTTCGGGCTTGCTCCCGTTTCTCTGGCTATATCACGATTTGTAACACGGCCATGCTGCCGCGCATAATCTAGGATTTGAATTGCTAATTCCGGCAGATCTGTCATTGCCCTCCGCTCTCGCTCTACTTTAGATTCAAGGCGACGCTTTTGCTGTTGCAGGGCGCGGATAAAAAATAGTAGCCATGGCTGCCAATCAGGATTCTCCGAGCGGATACTCTCTTGAGTTTGTCGCAAGGCACGGTAATACCCGTCTTTACTGTTCTCAATTATACTTTCAAGTGATGAGTATGGGACATAAACGTAGCCAGCCTGTAATAATAACAGCGTGGTCAATATCCGGCTCAGGCGACCATTTCCATCCTGAAAGGGGTGAATTTCGAGAAAGACTACGATGAATACAGCAATGATCAATAAAGGATGCATGCGGCCAATTTCACGGGCATTATCTAGCCATTGAACCAATTCTGTCATGCGCTGTGGTGTTTCAAAAGGCGTGGCTGTTTCAAAGATGATTCCCACCATCTCCCCATCAGCATTAAACGCTCCAACGTCGTTCCTAACGGTTTTATATTCTCCCCGATGCCGCTCGTCCTTTGTACTGTAGCGCAGCAGATCTCTATGAAGCTGCTTAATATGATTT
The DNA here is from genome assembly GCA_019634345.1 of Rhodothermaceae bacterium. Classification (GTDB taxonomy): domain Bacteria; phylum Bacteroidota; class Rhodothermia; order Rhodothermales; family JAHQVL01; genus JAHQVL01. The sequence continues at coordinate 5,327 of JAHQVL010000111.1, read as the reverse complement.
TCTGTTAGAAGTATGTCTTGCCAGGAATGGAATACCGTCTCCATAACCTCAGCATATCCGGCTACTTCCTGCTCGTCACGGGTTTCGAATTGCTTAATCTCCAGGTTACCCAAAAGCGTTTCGACCTCGCGGTCACTTAGTTTACTACCCTCAATGCGTGTAGAAGACCCAATGCTTTCAATAGTCGCCACACGACGTAAAGCTTGTAGCCGATCCGGAGCAAGCATTCCGATAGCACGCCAGGTACCCTTGAATTCATCTATTTCAGAGAGAAGAGCCAGTAGTTCGAGTGTGATATGGATGGTATCCGTTTTAATCATACCCGAAAATATACCTGATTATACCGGATTGTCAACCCATACAACGAATGGATCACTTGCCTTAGAGTGTAAGCGAATCCGTTTTTCCAGTCTACTATTTGGGGGAGTGAAGGGGGATTGTTGCCAAAGTAATTTTTTTGAAGAGATTGGCCGGTGTACTGAATTTTATCAATCGTGGGTATGTATTATTCATGTACAAAGGGTCGTTTGTTTATGAACATACACCAGAATGCCTGGCAGATCAAGACTGGAATAGTGTAAGGTTATAGCCAGGTTGCGAGAAAAAGAGGGGGATTTTATGCCGAAAAGACTTCGTATTCGCGCGCTTGGTGCGAAATAAAGCCCGTTTTGGTATGCGGAGGAGGGGAGAAGTGCTTATATTCTTTTGTTATTGTTCGCCTTCTGGGCCAGCTTGCGTAACGACAGTAAGAAGTGAAACGACAAATCAAATAGATTCTATTCAGTTTATTCTCTGGTGGGTAGTTTAATTTACCTATAAAAACCATATCCATATCTACGCGGCAATTCTACGAATACTCCGTAAACACAAATCCCCCCAATATTTAGTATGAGCTAAGTCAAGTTAGCAGTGCAAGAGCTTAGCTGATTCTATTCTTTCTTCTAGTTAAACAGATTATAAAAATAGTCTCATGGGAACGTATTTCAATTTACGCACAAGTCTTAGTGGAAATGATGTTTGCGACAAGACAGTAAAGTACGTGGTAGCAGACGGGAAAATCATTAAATATAGGGGCAAACCAAGAGGAATTCTCAGAAGGAGATTTGATTATTCAGAAGAGAAAATTAGGAAGATTACAAAATCCACTAAAGTAGAGGATGAAGACCCCCTTATATTCCCAACAGGAAGCGGCATGATCAATATTGGCGGTTTACAATATCACATCTTTGGTAATGTACAAGGCTTTATTAATGATGTTAAAACCCAGATACAGATGGCCAACGAATAATCTATTCTGCGCACGTCCCATGTCTGTGTAAAACGCCCGCTGGTCTGGGTGTTGGTGAAATTTCAATTACTAAAATTTTAAGAAAGAGTTAGGAGTCAACAATGGCCAACAAATACGATATCAAAAATATGGACATGGGGATTGATGGTTGGAATATTAAAGTTCCAGCGGCTCAGCGCATTGTTCGAAGAAAACTCAATGTTAAATCTGGATTTGGTATAAGAATTCAGGAAATTCAATCACCAGGAGATGAGGTCATTATATCATATGTGATTAAAGAAGGTCGTCTTCCTTGGGCAGACACGACTCAAGGCGGATTAACTGTAAGTAGATCAGAGTTCAATGCAGCTATGAATAGCTAGTCGATGACTTCCTGCCATAAAATCAATGATGTAAAGAAGAAATGACATTCATCGGATTTATCTTTGTACTTGCAGCAGCTCTTTGTGGCTATGCGGCAAGTGAGAAATTCAAGGAATTCATGGGATATGACCGTAAAGCTCACCATGAAGCCCAAAACGCACGCGCCAAACAGCCGAATCCAGTATACGAAGAGGAGGCGCGCAAGCATGAGAAGGTCAGCTATATGCTATGGGCTGTGACGTTAATACTTTTGATATCCGGCTTATTGATGATCTTTTCGTAGAACCTGCATTTTCGCTCTTGAAGCACAGAACACGGGAAAGGATAAATAGGTAAAAAGACCATTGATCTTTCTGGGATGTTTAAGTGGCGGATACTGTTGCCGAATTCATTTGGGGCCCCAATTAAACACTTAATGTGGGCGAAAATCGGTTAAAATCCGTGTTTTTAGAAGACATTCGATCAATATTTTGAATTCGGCAACAGTATCGGTCGCGAATCACTAAATCTTTGCGACTAGCTCCATAACAAGCGATTAGATATTAGAAAATTGTGGCGTTGCCCTTTCCTTCTTATCTTTTGGTTTTCTTCAATTATTTTGGATTAATACTCTATTGGATGAAGCACAAGCGGCTTATCATTTTTTTTGTTGTTGTTATCATAGTTCAATCTTCACTCGCGGCAACCATAATGCTAAGCATAGAGGCTCCTGCAGATAGAGCATATTTCGGAGATATGTTCGGTGTAGTGAACACCCTCTTTTCTGGCCTCGCTTTCGCAGCATTGATCTATGCTATATTGCTACAACAAAAAGGACTCGACCAAAACACACAAGCACTTCAACTACAAGCGCAAGAATTAGCAAGGGCAACTGAAAACCACAAAGCCGCGACAAGAGTAGAGCTTTTTCGGCAACTCACGGATAGAATGACAGACATTAATAATTACTTCAAGGACAGTGGACTACCTAATCCTTATGACGATGGAAAAAAGAAGGATATGGGTGCTTACATCACATATGAAAAGAAGGGAACGGCCCTCTTGCTCCATCTTAACCTTCTCTATCTGGTATATGTAAACAAAGAAACCTTGGGGCCAGAAATAGAGACCGTATATAAGACGTGGTTCTTACATATTGTCTATCCGTGGATTAAGAATGATCCGGATATCAGAGCAAACTGGAATGAGGCCAAAGATCATGGAGACTTATTCGGAGAATCCTTCTTTAAATGGGTTTCTTCAGGTGTCATCAGTACCACGGAATAAAAATCCTTAGCGTGATTACTGTTCTAAAGGTGAAGAGGTACTCTTTTCTTCCCGTTGAGCGAAAGGCGCAGTTCTTCTGCTATGCGTTTCGCGAAATTGGCACAATTTCAAGGGGGAAGGTCAGATCACAGAAACTATTAGGGCCCCCCAATAGCATATAGTCGGATCTACTTCGCGCATCCAACTCCCAAACCCCCAGCCCATAAAACTACTGCACTTATGATTGTAACGATATGAGCAGCGCGTTTTACGTGCTCCCAATCTTTTAGCGTATCACAGATAGCATCTTGGTCATGCTTGCGTTCTCCACCTCAAGTCTATACATGTAGATTCCGCTGGGAACGAAGATACCGTCCCGGTCTGTTCCATCCCAGCTTCTCTCATGCATACCGCTCGGTAGCATGTAATTAATCAACTCGCTCACTTTGCGCCCCAGGAGATCATAAATTTCCAGCTTGACTGTGGAGGACCTATTGAGTTGAAACGTAATGTTCGTTTGTGTCCTGAATGGATTGGGGTAATTCTGAAGTGATTCAACCAAAAGAGGCGTTTCAGGGTGTTTTTCAGTTGCAACTTGTGAAGTACCATCACTTTCAAAAAATACGTATGCAGCTCCTGACCGCACATTGTTTTCGGCACCATCTCCTTCGAACGCCGGGGCACCAGAAGCTCCGATCAAGAGATACCCATTATCCATCGAGACATCGGCTCCCAGGCCGCCGCCGCCGACGGTTGTATCAGGGGCAATAATTTTCCGTTTCTCGGTCCATATCCCTCCATCACGCTCAAATAGGTAAGCAGCTCCAGCGTTGCTTAGTTCACCAATATCAGAACTTGAAGCACCAATTAAAGCTTTAGTCCCCTCGAGAGAAACACGCCTGCCAAATAAGTCTTCCCGGAATTGCCCCCCCATACCATCGCTCGCCTCCAGTTTCTGCTTTTCAACCCACGCCTCCCCTTCTCTCTCGAAGATATAGACAGCCCCTGTATCCGTTCCATTTCCGTCAACCCCAGGAGCTCCAATTATTGCAGTAGTACCCTCAAGAGCAATCGAAGTACCAAATCTATCTTCTATTACAAAATCACTGGCATTCAACTTGATCTGTTCCGTCCAGGTCTCGCCATCGCGCTTGAAAACGTGGACTGCTCCAATGGAAGATTTGCGTCCATCTGCGCTAACATCACGCGGAGCACCTACCAGTATATATTCCCCGTTTATCGCAACAGAAGCGCCAAACATACTCTGGTTGCCGGTTACTGCAGGTTCTAATTTAGCCTGTTCCGTCCATGTTTCTCCATTTCGCTTGTACACATATGCAAATGCACGAGAACCTACCACGACATATTCACCTTCAATGGCTACTGAAACACCGAGCGCGGTACCAAATAATACATCACTCGCACTTAATCGAGCTTGCTGCATCCAGGTCTCGCCGTCTCTGACAAATACATATGCAGCCCCGGCATTAAAAACTGGGGCGTCATGACCATCAGAACCGACAACGGCATAATTCCTATCAATGGCTACGGATTTACCAAAAGCCGCTGTGGTCCGGATATCACTGGCTAATAATTTTTCTTGATGGGTCCACGTAAGGCCATCCCGTTTATAGATATAAGCCGATCCGGAAAATATGCCTACATCATCATTGGACCAGGCTCCCACTATCGCATAATTGCCACTAATAGAAACCGTCCTCCCATATAAATCACCCTCACCGGGATCACTAGCAACTAGCTTCGCCACATATTGAGCATGTACATTTAAACAGGAAAGTGCATTAAAGGTAAAAACCAATAAAATGACTATAGCAGTACGCATGGATCTCCTGATTTCTGGTTAACTCCAACGTCAGATATTGTTTGTTCGCACAAAGGCATAAATCTAAAATGTCTAATGGTCGAACAGCAGTTTCTTAAATAATGAGTCCTGGTTTGGAAGAGCTGTTTTGACTCCCTCAGTTGTGGCTGCTAATCCTATATGGATGAATGCCAACGTTAATTAGAAAATGGGTAAATGGCAAGGGCGAATTGACAAATTTATGCATCTGAAACAGGCAGTGGACACTGATAAAAAAATCTTACAGGTAAAAGTGGCGGTTTTGCAGAAGATCGGCTCTTCGGAAATGTAATTTGCCTCAGGTGCAGGGGTGCAAAGCCTCCGCGTTTTAGATATGAACAGGAGGCGATTGCTTCTGTGAATCTTACACATTGTTAGGAGAGACAAGAGTAAAGAAGTTCATTATTCTCGGTACATCTCTCATGGTCAATTCGTGAGAAGGAGCTCACGATTGCAAGTCAAATGAATAAAATCCTGCTCTCGAAAATCATATCAATGTTATTTATTGGGGGGCTGTGTGCTGTTTTCGCCAGCTCAGAGGTAAGCGCCCAATATGCACTCGATCAAGGT
>JAHQVL010000110.1 GCA_019634345.1 Rhodothermaceae bacterium | reverse complement strand
CACATTAGGCAAGGAATATTCTTCGTGATCGAGTACTTGCCGTATGTCCTCCAAAGCGAAACCAAGCTGCTGCAACGACAAAATGCTCTGCAATCGCTGGACCTCAACCATACCATAAAGGCGATATCCTTTTTCAGATCGACCCGCTGGAAATAGCAGACCTATTTCTTCGTAATAATGCAGAGTACGAACGGTCAGGCCCGTTTTCTTTGCAAGAGCGCCAACTTTTAATAAAGAACTATCCATGGTCCCAATTTTTTTACACAACTAAGATAATGCCTCACGTCGGGTGAGGGTCAAGTATCCCTGATAAAAAAGTATTGGGTACGTACATAGATTCTAAATCGCTGCCTGATGTAGGGTTCTTTTTTCCTCCAAATAAAACACACGTGCAACCATCGCCAGAAAGCCGATACATCCAGAAGCGAGAATGATAAACACCCAGGGCAGCGTACGCATGCCTAATTTTTTGGCTTTTGGGACTACGTAATACCATCCTATACCAATGGCTATCAACAGATCTACCCAAATCTGTGTCCCCCACAATGAACTCGTATGCTGGCTCCAAAACCCAAGCCCTCCTTCGGTTACTATGGTCTGAATTGAATAAACAAGAAACAATATGGAAAGCCCCGCTGGTAGCATCCATACCCCTTTTCTATCCTCTTCGCTTCCAGATGAAATGTAAAGCATATATAGAACTAGCAAGGCAATCGCTGATGCTGAAATAATACTCGTGTACGCCATGTTTTAAGCCAATTAAGTAACACAAATCACAATAATCAGAAGGTAACTTCTTAAAAGCCACTTCTCAATTACCTCAACAGGTAATGGACTCACGAGCATAGACGGTTGTACATTGAGGCATGCATCATAAACATCCAATCAGTCAATTCCTTTCATGAACGAACGTAGTCAGGTCTTCCCGGCACTGCTCAAGTACTGGCGTTCACGCCGGGGTTTAAGTCAGCTCGATTTAGCCCTCACCGCAGATGTATCTGCAAGGCACATTAGTTTCCTGGAGACCGGACGGTCACAGCCCAGTGAAAAGATGGTACTATTGCTTTCATCTACCCTTGACGTCCCACTTCGAGAACGAAACACGATGCTCCGTGAAGCCGGGTATGCTCCTGTATTTGAAGAACCTCTAATCGATGCATTAGATAAAAACATCGAGCACGCCATTCAGGTGATGCTTCGTCAGCACGAGCCCTTCCCGATGATGATCGTAAACCGGTGCTACGACGTGCTAAGAATGAACAAGGCGGCGAGTTGCATGGTATCGATGAGCATAGGCACCGTACCGGAACGTTGGAATGCAATACGGGCACTTTTTGACCAGGAGTGGTTCCGGCCCTTTGTTGTTGACTGGGAAACCACTGCACGATTTGCCATTGCACGGCTCCATCGTGAAGCGTTGCAGACACGGCAAGACAATCGACTTAGAGATTTGTTAGACGAAATCCTGGACGCACCAGACATACCAGATTCATGGCGTTCGCATGACTTATCCCTAGGTTCTGAGGGTGCTATGAATCTTCGTTTCGACGTAAACGGACAGATACTTTCGTTTGTCACTACGGTAATGTCCTTCCAGGCCCCTCAGAATGTTACTCTGGAAGAGATACAGATTGAGAGCTACTTTCCAAGTGACCAAGCAACGGAAGATGCGTGTGTGCAGTTCTTTTCAGGCACATAGAGATGAGGTCGTATTTCGAAACAAGGATGTACGCGTATTATTCAAACATCTGGTTTCACTCGGTTATATTGATTTTAATACATGTGAAGCGTGTCAGAAATTCCTGACCAATACCGTATTCCAATCCGATGCTCCCTTTCAAATCAGAAGGACACCGTGCTCAATTTGATAGGTTTGACTGTAATAATCTCTCCCCTTCATGCCAGAGGAAAGGGTGTGAGGATGATAGAGATTGGCGTTCATGCTTACGTGGAAAGTTTGTGCTCAAGGCGCACAGTGCTGTTCAGAGAATGAACAATCCCGTTCCAGAAAGAGCGTTTAGAGGGGCGATATCCTGGATAAGCCAAGTTGCATACCAAAAGTTGACAACTTTATTCTGACAGGGTTGTCTGTTTTAGAAAGTGGTCTCTCTCCACCCAGTTATCCCATTATCCGACTGATATAGAATGACTATAAAATCAATCCTCCTTTACTTTATCCTTTTTCCAGTGATATGCATGGGCCTTACTGGAGAACTCAAGGCTCAGGAAATGAATCCTTCGTATTTAAAGGCTGTCCTAGACACCATTTATACAACAGAACAAACCCCCCTTCGAATGCGGGACTCGTTGATGAGGAAGTATGGAATTGAGTCTGAAGAAGCGCAGAAAATGCAAGAGTTGTACAAGAAAAATCATGCGATTAACGAAAAGAAAATAAGGCATCTTCTAGATACATATGGATGGCCAGATCGCGTGCTCATTGGAGAACGGGGCAGTTTAACCATCTCAAATGTCATTCAACATTCGGATAATGACATTCGCATTAAATACCTTCCAATGATGAGAGAGGCTGTTCAGGAGAACAAACTTCACCCTCGTTTCCTTGCCAGAGCTGAAGATCGAATTGCTACTGAGCGCGGTGATTTGCAGTTGTACGGAGGGCAAATGAAGTATTATCCTGAAACGAAGAGCTTTAATGTCTGGCCCATTTATGACCCTCGAAACATCGACAAACGAAGAGCAGCCATAGGATTAGGACCCATTGCGGAGCACCTAAAGAACAGGTTTGACTTTGAATGGGATTTGGATGAGCAAATCAAGAGGACCAAAGAATTTGAGAAGGCAAGGAAATCGCGTTCGGGACAATAAAATGAACCATAAATCTGGCTTAGAATTGTCCAAATCATAGAAGCAGCCCTCTTGATTTCTGTTTTGGTATCTATTCCCTTGCCAGGCTGTCCACAGGATTGGAAAGAGCAGCCTTCACAGATTGATAGCTGACAGTCAGAACAGCTATGCCTAAAGCAGTGATACAGGCGATGATAAACACGCTTGGGCCTAGTGTAATTCTGTAGGCAAATCCCTCTAGCCATTGTTGCATAACATAGTACGCAATGGGTACGCTGATGACGATACCAAGAATAACAAGCAAAGCAAAATCTTTAGAGACCAGTGTAATTACATTCGCAACAGAAGCACCCAAGACTTTACGAATACCAATTTCCTTCATACGCCCAGCGACTGTTAGCGCTGCGAGTCCAAAAAGGCCCATGCAGGCAACTAGAATCGCTAAGAGAGAGGCATATCCCACAATCTGACTCCATTTTTTATCCAAGTTGTAAGCTTCCTGCAAATCCTCATCCATAAAACTAAAGGAGTATGGAATTCCAGGTGCAAATTCACTCCACGTTTCTTCAAGCGTTGCTAGAGTAGTGGGCACATCATGAGGCTGTATGCGAACAAGAAGATTGTTCACATTTCCTGCTAACATCACGACAGGTTCTATTGGTTGATGCAGCGAGCGGTAGTTGAAATCCTTAACAACACCAATGACCTGTGGATCCTTTGCACCTATGAGTGTAAGTCCGGTCAGCCGTTGATTCAACGGATCTTTCCACCCAAAGTCACGCACCAATGCTTCATTTACAATAACTGAATTTGAGTCGCTCGCTAGCGCTTCTGAAAATGAGCGCCCCTCAATGAGTTCCATTTTCATTATCTCCACAAAAGAGTGCTCGACAGGGTATATATAGGCCTCTTTATCCTCTTCTAGATGCCGCCATTCATTACTCCAGTAGCCCCGTTGAAAGCTGTTTTGAATTCCAGTTATACCAACAATCGCAGGATTTCCTTCTAGGCGATCTTTGAAGAATGCCATTAACCTCTCACTATCTAACCGTTGTGTTGAAATAACGACCATCTCTTCGTCATTAAACCCAAGATCCTTTTGGTTTATATGACGCAGTTGTTGAAGCATAACGAGCGTACTAATGAACAGAAATACGGAAACCCCAAATTGAGCCGTTACCAGCGATTGCGTCATTAGATTTCTACCGCCTAGTTTCTGCTGATTCTTAAGTGCTATCACAGGCACCATATTCGACAGAACAAGAGCAGGGTAACTACCAGCTAAAAAGGCAGAGAGAAGAGCGGTCAAAAGGAAAAAAGCAGCAAGAAAAGGATCATTTAGGATGTCAAGAACCAACTCTACATCTACCAGGTGATTAAATACAGGTAGGACTAAATAAGAAAGTAAGAGCCCAAATATTGCAGCAAAACTACTCAGTAGCACTGCCTCACCCCAGAATTGAGTGAGGAGTTGTGCACGTCGAGCCCCGATCACTTTCCGTACGCCTACTTCTTGAGATCGTCTTGTAGAACGCCCCAGAGCAAGTGTCATAAAATTTATGCATGCTATGAGCAAGATGGCTATCGCAATACCAGCCATGATAAAGAGACTCAAAGATTCTCTCGAAGCAATAAGATCACTCTCAACGGAGGTATTCAGGTGCATATCACCAATCGCCTGAATATTATATTCTGCATAGGGTTGTCCTTCAGGCCACCCTTCTTGTTGCAATTCATCCCACTCTTCCTGATTGTGCACACGCCAAAAGGCAGGCAGTTTCATAGCCAGTGCTTCCGCATCAGCCCCAGGTGCAAGTTGAATAAACGTGGGAAAACTATGCCACCCCCAGTTACCCACAGTCTGTTCAAACATGGGGCTACGTCCAAACGGTAATAGAATATCGAAGGCAATGCTGGAATTTGCGGGTGGTTGCTTTGCGACCCCGGCTACACTGTACTCAACGAAATCGCCTCGAACACGAATACTCAGGGGTTGACCAATTGGATTTGAATCACCAAAATATTTCACTGCCATATCCTCTGAAAGAACAATATTGTTTTGCTCAAGCAGGGCAGTACTTTTATTCCCAGCTAACAATGGAAAAGAAAACACGTCAAAAAAAGCAGGGTCAACAAACAGAAGGTCTTCGTTAAAGACTTCAACTCCTTTACTCACTACACCTGACACATTTGAAAATCTAACATATTGCTCAACCTCGGGAAAATCTGCCTGTAGGACTTCACCTAGAGGTGCCGGTTGATCGTCGTATACGTCCTCAGCACTCCCGTCTGGATAATAATAAGTTTGGTAAAGATGATAGATACGATCCTTATTCGTGTGAAACTGATCAAAGGAAAGCTCATACCTGATGAAAAGAAGGACAAGGCAGCAAAACGCCAATCCGATCGCAAGCCCCAATACGTTAATGATCGCGTACAATTTCTGCTTCCGCAGATTTCTAAAGGCAACTTTCAGATAGTTTCTCCACATGGTGGCTTTTTGTCAGGTCCTTAAAGGTAGATAATCCTTTCTTTATCAAACCCAGTGCCAGAGTATATATTGCCTTTTTTAGCCGAAATAACAACGTTTAATCAAGAACTCCTGTTCGCATTCAACACAGTGATTGTTCATAATCGGACAGTTCAAATCGTGTGATTTTCAAACAGAAGTGGAAGCATTTGTTAGGCTAGCCCGCGTAGGAGCTGACGACGTAACAGAAAAGAGCGTTATTTACCTACTGGTTCGGCCCGGTGTAGATGTCGGATATCTTCATACGAGTGGCCTTTCTAAATCCAACAAATATACTTCGGGCCGATTAGCGGTTCTGTTAGAACCGGCTGAGCTTACCCTATTCAGTTATCGTGTGACTAGAAGAATGGGTTTCGTAATTAATTTATAGCCGGTCTGCAAGTGAAGAAAATATACGCCTGAGGGCAACCTTAACTCAGATCCATTCCATTCGATGTGATGTGCTCCGTTTGGAAGCGACTCATCCAAGATTCTGTCGACTTCCTGGCCTAGCGCATTATAAAGGGTTAACTTCACAGTGCCTGGCTGAGGGAGATCAAACCCTATAGTAAATCGATCAACAAAAGGATTAGGGTATTGCTGTATACTCCAATCTCTTTTTTCTGCCTTTGGATTATTTCCCTCGATATGTGAACCCGTCAACGCCCTATATTGGAAGTCTCCTACGACAGGCAGATGATCGGAAGCGAGAGTGGCATCTTCAGGTTGAAGTTGATAGGCCTCCAGGGTATCTGCTGGCATGGCTGGCGTGAAAAGGACGTAGTTATTCCCTTCTTGAAGCACTGCATCGCTATACACAATAAAATCGAGGCGGCCAGGATGAAACGAACTGCTCTCTCGATACCAGGTAAACGTCATTGGAAGAGCTACATGACGAGGCATCAAATCCGCAAGCGCACTGCCATCCCAATCTGGTAAAAACGATTCACCAAATTGATTGGTATTTACGATGGTGCCCGTAAGTAGTGTATTTAACTGCTCCTTCCACCCTACCAGGTTCATGTCTCCCAAAATCATAATGGGTGT
>JAHQVL010000109.1 GCA_019634345.1 Rhodothermaceae bacterium | reverse complement strand
GCCCCGGTTTGTTTATAGCGCCGTACGCCTAGCCATTGAAAAAAAACGCCAATGGCGAATATGATAGCTCCGGCGCTTATGGAAGGAGGATGCAATTCTCCATCAGTCAACCGCCACACCAGCAACGTGATACTCGCATAAAAGCACAGTACGCCCATCACGAAAAATATCCAGGCTCCTTTTCTATCTGACGTCGCAAAAAAGAGCACATCTTCCTTCACTACCACTACCTGGCTGGCTCGGTGCTCGATTAACGTTTCCGGTTTCGGATGTTGGGTTTTGGGTTGGAGATCGGTCATCAATGTTGCTGCACGCTATTTCTACTGCTAAACTCGTAACCCGAAACCGGAAACCGGAAAGCGAACACACATAAACTGATAATTTCTGTCTGTTTGGTTTCTCGTTTCTTGTTGCTGGTTTCTCGTTGTTTCCACTGCAAAAACCTGCTTTTCAACAAGAAACAAGAAACGAGAAACAAGAAACCAAACAAATAATCCACAGGATTTTTTTGGTTGTACCTAGTTGGCTGAGTCGCCACCTTGACTGAATTCTGCCAGGCGCGACTGAATGTCATTTTCGGACAGCCATACGCCACGCACCATTACTCCAGAGCGGTCCTTAAACCGAGCCACATCTTCCAGTGGATTGCTGTTCAATAGGACCAGGTCTGCGCGATGACCTTCTGCAACCAGCCCAAAGGTGTCTTGCTCTTCAAAATACTCACCGACAGCAACGGATCCTGTACGATAGATCTCATAAGGGGTCATATCGGCATCCGCCATCCGTTCCAACTCAGCATGAATGGAGAATCCAGGTACACTGAATTGCTGGGGCGCATCTGTACCCATCAATATCCGGGCATCTGCTTCATTGAGCGCTTTCAGCACTTTCATTCTATTCTCTACGTGTACATTGAGGGCCTCCCGATTCAGGTTCGGATTGTTCACACGGCTTGTGTGAGTGGTTATCCACTGCTGAACGGTTCCCTGGGGCATATACTTGAGTTCAGGCAATGTACGCGCCCATTCAAGATCCGTATAGCCTAGAATCGTTTCCCAGAGAATCATGGTCGGTACTACCCACGCTCCTGATTCCTTGGTCATTTCTACTACTTCAGCAATGGCAGCGTCAGAAATGGGTTCGCTCTCCCCATTGAGGTACTGGATATATCCATCGATATGATCGAAGGTCTCCTGCCCCATATCGATCGCGTGTTTCAATCCAACCGCAGCAGGCACGTGTCCGCCAAACCGAATGCCTAGTTCATTGGCGGTATTTGCCATCGCGTCAAATTCCTCAACGGTTAATCCTGGATGTACTTTCAACAAATCCCATCCTTCTGCTACTTGCTGGCGAACTTTCTGCTCGGCCTGTTCGGGAGAACTCACTGAATTCCCATTAAAACTAGGGCCGGCAAGGTAGAGTGTTGGCGAGACAAGTTCATTCGCATTTGCTCTCTCTCGCAGTTCCAATTGTCCGTCGTGCCCCAGCATGCCGCGAACGGTCGTTATTCCGTTGGCTACATACATAAACAGAACAGCTTCGATATAAGAGGCGGGTTGATTGGAAGGCGGGATATGACCGTGCATTTCAGCCAGGCCGGGCATTAAGTACTTACCCAACCCTTCAATTTGCTCTGCCCCTTCTGGCACCTCGACAGAAGAAGAAGGGCCTACCTCAACGATACGGCCATCCTTTACAATAACAGTCTGATTTTCCAGAACCTGCTCTGTGTTCATCGGGACTACATTCACGTTTACAAATGCGTAAACGCCTTCTTCTGAATCGACGGATTCAGCTACTGATACATCGGAACTGCATCCTATAAGGAACAGTGCCAATACAACGGTTAATAAATATCTCATGACGTTTTAAAAGTAAATTAAGCGATAATGGATGATACGACTTCACCGTGCACATCTGTAAGTCTGAAATCGCGCCCTTGAAAAGGATAAGTGAGGCGCTCGTGGTTGATTCCGAGTTGGTGTAAGAGGGTTGCTTGTAAATCATGGATATGGACCCGACCACTGATGCCGCGCGCACCTATTTCGTCGGTTTCTCCGTGAGTATATCCTTGTTTTAAACCGCCTCCGGCAACCCACATGGTGAAGGCTTCTCCCTGGTGATCTCTGCCTATATATGCGTTATCCGAACCGTTTCGATTTTCGAGCATCGGAGTTCGTCCAAACTCCCCTCCCCATACAACGAGGGTACTCTCCAGCAATCCGCGCTGTTTTAGATCGGAGAGTAGAGCCGCCACAGCCTGATCCGTTTCCTGGCATCGCTTGACAAATCCATCAAGCAGTCCTTCTCCTGAACTGGCTCCGTGGGCATCCCAACCCCAATGGAATAACTGCACGAACCGTACACCTCGCTCTACCAATCTACGAGCCAGCAATGCGTTGTTCGCAAAAGAGGACGCACCCGGCTCCGTGCCGTACATGTGATGAATGTAGTCCGGTTCTTGAGTAATATCCATTGCATCAGGTACCGACATTTGCATGCGGAAGGCAAGTTCGTACTGCGCAATACGCGACATGATTTCGGGGTCGCCTACCTCTTCATGCTGAAGCTTATTGATTTTGTTGATCGCTTCAATCGACTGCCGGCGAACGTCTCGTGGCATACCGTCTGGATCAGACAAGTACAAAACAGGGTCTCCTTCGGTACGGCATTGTACGCCCTGATAGACGGACGGCAAAAAGCCGCTTCCCCACACACTCTTTCCAGCACTTGGCTCGTTAGCCCCAGAAACCAACACAACAAACCCAGGAAGATTTTCATTTTCCGACCCCAGTCCGTAGCAAATCCACGACCCTATACTTGGGCGCCCTAATCGACCGCTCCCGGTATACAGCAATAGCTGAGCAGGGGCATGGTTGAACTCATCCGTATGCATCGCCTTTAAGAACGTCACTTCATCCACCACCTTTGAGAAGTGTGGAAACCGCTCAGACACCCAGGCTCCAGAATCTCCATGTTGCTCGAACGCGGCCTGCGGCCCAAGCATTTTGGGCACTCCCTTGATAAACGCAAATCGTTTTCCTTCAAGCAACGAAGGGGGACAAGACTGTCCGTGGAGTTTAGCAAGGGTGGGTTTGTAGTCAAACAGTTCGTGTTGTGAAGGCCCGCCCGCCATGTGCAAAAAGATGACATTCTTTGCCCGAGCGGGAAAATGCGATGCTCCAAGAACCTGGGAAGCATCTTGCACGAGTTCTTCATTGCCACTTGCACACCCCGCCAACGAGCCCAATGCCATAGCACCTAACCCACTCGTGCAATTCCTCAGGAAATGCCGGCGCGTAATATATTCTAGCCTTTTATGGGTAGCTTCTTTTTGAATACTCATGACTTCGTGATAAACTCGTCCAGGTTTAAGATCGCATTGGCAACAACTGTGTAGGCATTCAACTCCAGGTCACTGCTTAGAGGAGGCCCGTTAGAGGCTACTACCACTTGATCCTCGTAGCCAAAATAGGCGTTTGTATACAGGTCCATGAGAAGCGCCAATTCATCAGGTGTTGGTTCGCGTACCAGGGCCTGTTCGAACCCATATATGATGGCCGATTCAACCTTTCCAGCCCCATGTACAATCATCCGTTGGGCCAAGGCCTCCGCAGCTTCGACGAACACAGGGTCATTTAACATGACCAGCGCTTGCAACGGCGTATTGGTCGAAATCCGCCTGGAGACACAAACCTCACGGGAAGGACTATCAAACGCAACCATAGAGGGATAAGGAGCTGATCGACGCCAGAATGTATAGAGTCCACGCCGGTATTTATCTTCTCCCTCACTGGTTTCCCAGGCCAGGTTACTATACGGCGCTCTCCAGATTCCGTCAGGCTGATAGGGCATCACGCTGGGACCAAACATCTTTTCGCTCAACAAGCCACTCACTGCCAGCGCCTGGTCCCGAATCTGTTCTGCAGATAAACGCAGGCGAGGAGCACGGGCCATCCATTGATTTAAGGGGTCTTTCTCAATATGCTCAGGCGTCACATCCGAGCGTTGTCGATACGTGGCAGACATGACAATGGTCTTCAATACCTGTTTCGTGCTCCACTGGTGTTCATGCATAAACTCATGTGCCAACCAATCCAATAGCTCAGGATGAGTAGGAGCGTGTCCCTGAGATCCAAAATCTTCTTTTGTACCCACCAAACCGGCCCCAAACAACTCTGCCCAGAAACGGTTGACGATTACGCGGGACGTCAAGGGGTTTTGCTCATCCACGATCCAATGAGCGAGCCCCAATCGGTTACGGGGTTCGTTATCAGCGAAGGCGTGCATAACCCCAGGGACTTCGGGTACGACTTCCTTGCCCGGATCCATCCAATTGCCCCGGTTAAACACATGGGTTGTTCGTTGTGAATCAGCAGGGAGCTCTTGCATAATGGGCGTTAGCACCTCGCCTCCCGTCTTCTCGAATAGCTCTGCATGTACAGAATCAATGAGCGTAGTCAGAGTAGGAAACTCATTGGGCGTATCGTGATCTTCCGTGTTATTGAAGAAGGCATAAAAGGTGAAATACTCTTCCTGGCGAAACGGATCATAGGGATGACTGTGGCACTGAACACACGCCATGGTCGTCCCCATCCAGACCTCCCATGTGGTGTTTACACGGTCGATAACAGAGGCTACTCTAAACTCCTCGTTATCGGTCCCCCCTTCGTCATTGTTCATCGTGTTTCGATGAAAAGCAGTCGCAATAAGTTGATCTTCGGAGGGATCGGGCAGCAAGTCGCCAGCTATTTGTTCAATAGTAAACTGGTCAAAAGGCATGTCTTGATTAAAGGCCTTTATCACCCAATCACGAAACAGCCAGATTGTACGCGGGGAGTCTTTCTCATACCCTTTTGTATCCGCATATCGAGCAAGATCCAACCACATGGCGGCCCATCGCTCCCCAAAGCGTGGAGAAGCAAGTATTCGATCCACTAACTGCTCGTATTTGTCAGGCTCCGTATCCTCGCAATACGCATTGACGGCTTCGTTTGTAGGAGGCAATCCGATCAGATCCAGGCTTACCCGGCGCATCAAGGTCCGGCAATCTGCTTCTGGAGACACTCTTAGGCCGGCCTTTTCTACCTCATCCAGAATAAATGCATCAATCTCATTTGCCCCCCAAGAGGCATTTTTCGGGGAAGGAATGTCGACAGTTTCAACAGGTTGATAAGCCCAGTGGGTCTCCCACGATGCACCTTCCGCGATCCATTGCTCAAGCACTTGAACATCTTCTTCAGAAAGCGGGTCCGCTTCGAGAGGCATCCGTTCTTCG
>JAHQVL010000108.1 GCA_019634345.1 Rhodothermaceae bacterium | reverse complement strand
TCAAACGGGCTAACGGCCTCTCCGATGCCTTTACACGCATTGGCCCAGTTCATCTCGTGAGAGGTTTCCACGCGCGTATAGGTTTCAGGGGTGTCCTTGTACTCTTCCATTAAGGTTTCGGGGTACATCACGGCTTCTCTTCCCCAATCTCGATGAACCATAATGCCTTTTTCACCGACGTAAATCACTCCGCCGCTTCTCGGAAGTGTCACGTCATCGGGCAGCAACTCTGGGCGAGCCGGCATCAGGCCTCCTTCGTACCAGTGCATCTTGAGTGGAGGCATCACACCTCGCGCTGGAAACTCGTAGTGCGTTGTCATGGCCGTAGGAAACGAGGCAACGTCGGAGGGAGCATCTCCCCAGGGGCTGATTTTTTCTGCTCCCCAAGGGGTAGATGTTGATTCAATCGTTGTTGGATACGTCAGTCCCAGGGCCCATTGCGGCTGATCGATCAGGTGAGCACCCATATCTCCGAGCGCTCCTGTTCCATAGTCCACCCAGCCGCGCCAGGTAAATGGCTGATAGATAGGATGGTAGTCCACTTTCGGGGCCGGGCCGAGGAAGAGATCCCAGTTCAAGCTTTTTGGGATACGAACGCGTTTCTTCCGCCCTCTTAGACCAGTAGCAATGCGCTGCTGGACATTGTCCATGCCCCATCCAAAGTCTTTTCCGATATCCATACGGGTTGGGCGCGGTACCCCTTGTGGCCAAACGGGTCGATTCGTCCATACATGCACTTCCCGCACATCCCCTAAAGCACCGATTTGTATCCATTCATTGACCCGTCGTGTATCGTCTCCTGAGTGCCCCTGATTCCCCATTTGGGTTACAACACCCATTTCTTTTGCAAGGTCACGAAGAACACGTGCTTCATGAACGGACCAGGTGAGTGGTTTTTGAACATACACGTGTTTGCCTAAACGCATTGCTGTTGCAGCAATAGTCGCATGCGTATGATCTGGAGTTGCAATCATTACGGCATCGATGTCCTTTTGCTGCTCCAGCATAACACGAAAATCTTCATAACGTGCTGCTTTTCCATAAGCAGCTGCCACATCTGCACGTCCATCTCTCGGACTTCCATCGTTGTATAATCCGTTGTGAACATGATCGAAATCAACATCACAAATAGCTACGATATTCTCGCTTGTCAAATTCCTCATATTCTCCGTTCCCATCCCTCCAGCACCCACTGCAGCAATGTTCAAGGTATCACTAGGGGCCTGAAAACCAGGGCCGCCTAATACATGCCGAGGAACGATCATAGCTGCAGCGCCAGCAAGCCCAGTAGTTTTGACAAAATCACGACGAGATACAGTGTTATCTTTCATTTCTGTGAGAGGTTTGGCGGGTAGAAACAGGGTTGCCCACTAACGTACCAAATCGAGGCAAGAGACTCAACCAAACAAACTAGATACAACCAAATAAATCCTGACGGATTATTTGGTTGGTTTCTCGTTTCTGGTAGTCTCCACGATAAAACCTGCTTTTCAACCAGAAACCCGTAACACGGAACCGATCACTTCAATTCGTTAAGAACTCGGATGACTGAATGCAGGTTGTAGTTTTTGATACAAGGACTTAAAGAAAGGAAGACCGTGTGTATAGACCTCTCGATGTGCTGGATTCGGTGTATATCGGGTGTTGGCATCAGAAGTTATTGATAGAGAGGGGTTCTTCTCTAATCCTGTGGCCCTCATCGCCATAAAGGCAGCGCCTACTGCAGACGCATCACCGACAGTACTGGACAATACAGGTTTATTTAATACGTCTGCTAGAATCTGTACCCAAATAGGGGATTTCAAGAATCCTCCGGTTGCCAAAATAGAGCCTATCGGACCGAACAACTCTTCCATCGCTTCAACGATTTGCAGAAAATTGTATGCCACTCCTTCCATCAACGCCCTCAAAAAATGGGCTTGCGTATGCTGATAACTCACCCCAAAATAGACCCCTTTATCATAGCTATTCCAATGAGGCGCACGCTCCCCTAGCAAATAAGGCAGGCATATCAACCCTTCGCTCCCTGCAGGCACGGTCCCCGCTTTTTCCATCAGTTGCATGAACGATGCATCCTCTCCATCCAGCATATGGTCCCGAAACCACTGCATCAAAATCCCTCCACTGTTCATCGACCCTCCTGTCACGTAAAGCTGGTCGTCTAGAATGTACGTGAATAATCTCGACTCAGGATCTGTCGCTGGTTCTGCACACGTCACTCGTATTGCTCCACTGGTACCGATTGTTAACGCTGCATGCGAACTATCCATCACACCCAACCCATAGTTGGCCAGGCACCCATCACTAGCACCAGCACAGAAAACAGTTGCGCTATATGCAGCGAGTTCGTTTGCAAAACGCTCAGTGAGGGGACCCAACTTGTAGAGGGCCGGGACGGGCCGAGACAGGTGATGGTCTGCTAAACCAGCATACCGTAATGCGAGATCATCCCACGTCCGGGAGAAGATATCAAACATGCCCGTTGCTGAAGCAATGGAATGATCGACTACAAATTCACCAAACAGTTTAAAAAAGAGATACGCCTTGATGGAAACAACACGTCTTGTTTTCTCCATCAGTTCCTGCTCATACCGAGTCAACCACGCCAACTTACAGAAGGGCGTCATCGGGTGAATCGGCGTCCCTGTTTTCCGATAAATCGCATAGCCTTCAGGCATCTCCTTTAGAGCATGAGCTACATCCCGGCTACGGGTGTCTGCCCAGGTAATCACGTTCGTCAGAGGAGCATTTTCCTCATCCAGCAGGAGCACACTATGCATCGCGCTGCTAAAGCTGGCAGCCACAAAACGGTCTTGCGGCTGAGCCATGGATGCCAGTTCTTTTAGCGATTCGACGGCTGCTTCTACAACAAGCTCAGGGTCCTGCTCGACGTATCCATCCTGTGGAGTATGCAACGGATATCCACGGGAAGCGGCATATTGAACCTCTCCCTGTGAGTTAACGGCAATGACCTTTGTGTTTGAGGTACCGATATCTATCCCTACATACAACTCCGACATACCCTGCCCTCTTAGCTATCCGATTTTAATGCCGGCAAGATTCTATCCCGCAACGCCAGCCAGGACGATAACTCAGTGCGCTCGTGGATATTCCACCCGTTAAACACAACGATCAAATCATGCTCAGGAACCACCTGCAAAAACTGGCCGCCGTAGCCATTGCCGGCAAAGACGTCCGTGCCATGGTTCTCCTTCACCGGCACCCACCATTGATATCCATACCCCGTATCTTTGCGATCATTATCTGGGCGAATATCTGTCACTACAGATGAAGTAGAAGCAGTTACCCATTCTTTAGAAATGATTTGTTTGTCTTCCCACCGGCCCTCGTTCATAAACAAGTACCCTATTCGGGCAAGATCATAGGACGACAGGTAGAGCCCTCCTTCTGTATCCACTTCACCTTGTGGTGTAATTTTCCAGTAATACGTATCGATCCCAATGGGTTTAAACAGCTTTTCCTCGGCCCAAGCGTCGGCACGCTTGCCTGTTTTGAGCTGGATGACCTTCCCCAGTAAAACACTTACCCCACTATTGTAGTCGAAGACCGTCCCTGGTTTTTCACGCATGGGTTGATCCAATACATATTGAATCCAGTTATTGCTCGCCTCCATAATAATGCAACTGTTGTCAGCATTACTATAAGACGTCATTTCATTCCACGTAATTCCACTTCGCATCGTCAACAGATCTTCTAATGTAGCTGATGTGCGAAGTGGGTCGTCCATGTCCTGAGAATACTCTTCGAACATCTCCATGGCCGGGACCTTTACATCATCGATATACCCTTCATCCACAGCAATTCCTAATGCAGCAGAGGTGATGCTCTTCGTTACCGATTGCAACGTATGCAAGTCGGTATCCCGGTAATACGGATGCCAGTCTGGATGATCGTAGTTGTACTGATGATTGGTGGTATCGTAATCCGCAGCAATCGACTCATAGTCCTGGTCGAGCTGAAAATCGGCTACCACTTTACCGTTTTTGATAACCAGGAAGTGATCAATAAGTCCGTATCGCCCATGAGCGATATCGCCCGTTATCGCATCAATGACTGTCGGATCAATACCTTCAGCCTCAGGACTCGATACGGGCCATGTTTCCCCGGGCCACACCGTCTCCGCTTGCCCGTTTGCTTCTGAAGTAAAAACGAAAAGGAGGGCAATGAGTGCGATTATACTGGTGTATCTTGACATGCTTGATTGATTAAAGATGAGAATAGGGCTATACGACCATAATATAGTCCTTGCTAATCAAGAATCAACTCTCTGTTCCTTCCTCGGCGTGATCGTCGCCTTTTGCCTCCTCTGCTGCAGCCTTTTTCGCTTCTTTCTCCGCTTTATGCGTAGCAAACAAGAACATAAATATGCCGGCCATGATGGACATATCCGCTACATTAAAAATACCGGTACGCAACGAACCTATACCCACGTTCAGAAAGTCGATTACGGCACCGTTATTTACAATGCGGTCGATCAGATTCCCGATACCGCCAGCCACAATCAGGGACCCCGCTATCATAGCCAGTCGATTTATAGTGTGGTTACGCAGCAGATACACAGCGAAAAATACCAGAAATAGGCCAGCCAATCCTGTGAAGATCAATGTACGCACAACGTCCGGCAGATTAGAGCCGAGGCTTAGAAAGGCACCCGAGTTCTCCGCATATCCTAAACGAAACATATCCCCCAAATAACTCAGGGTACTCTGCCCTTCCAGGTAGTGCTTGGCTGTGTATTTTGTTGCCTGGTCGCATCCGACGCATGTTAACACGATGGTCAACAGTATAGTCCCTTTTCTCATTGGATTCTTTTTTTCATCAAAATGATGGTATCATTTTGATGGTTTCGGGTTTCTTGTTTCGGGTTTCGGGTTATTTTTTACATGAATAACGCGAATGGGGTACAGTAGGTATTGAACTACACGGACTTTTTGTGGAAAATACCAGTGTCGCCGTTATACTTGACAACCCATTCCAATGATGCGATTATTATTAGTTTTTTTTCTTATTTCTGGCATTTTCCCTTCTGCCGTCCTTGGCCAACAAACAGAATCTTTTGACTACTGGAAAGGCAACAAGGAAATGATCTGGCGGGGCGTCC
The DNA here is from genome assembly GCA_019634345.1 of Rhodothermaceae bacterium. Lineage (GTDB taxonomy): Bacteria > Bacteroidota > Rhodothermia > Rhodothermales > JAHQVL01 > JAHQVL01. The sequence goes on along the minus strand of JAHQVL010000108.1, from coordinate 5,508 downwards.
AATCTTTTATGCTGTGCAATGGGGTATTTACATCCGAACGATCCGTTGATCAAGTCATCGAACAAGAGTTAGCTTATGTCCGAGGAAGAGCGGGGACCACCCTTGATGTGGCCTATGAAATTGACGAAGCTCAAAAAACGGCTATCGTAGGCATCGGCAATCCTAGCACTCCAGCGATGCGAGCCGTGTACAGGGAAGGCCTTGGCTGCATCATCATGGCCCCTGATCAAACCTTCGCGGACACGGACTCCTACCCTCAGCTTAATACACCACCTCTTGCCGGGGACCCCGCTTCGATCCCCTGGCCAGACGGAGACCTGGTACCGGAGATCACTATCCCAAACGACGTAAACAAGGAAGCCCTTCAAGCAGCCTCTGAGTGGACCTTCGATCGAGCTACTCACGGCACAACAGAACAGGTTACGTTGAGCCTCCTTGTTGTCCACAAAGGCAAGATTATCCTGGAGCGATATGCGCCGGGCGTCAACGTAACAACAAAAACGCGTACATGGTCAACCGCTAAGAGCATCGCTGTAACCCTTATTGGAACCCTTGTTGACGAGGGTAAACTGTCCCTGGATGATCCACTTAAAATAGACTGGCTCCCCACCCTACGGTCTCCGGAGTCCGACCCAAGGAAGGCCATTACCCTTCGTCATGTGCTCCACATGTCGAGCGGACTGTATCCCGTAGACAATGGACTCGAATATGCAACAGGATCCGGCCTCTCATACTGGGCCGGAGCAAGCTCCATTAAAGGAGCCCGCAGCCGAGCACTCATCCGCGAACCGGGCTCGTACTGGGATTACGAAAATTACGACACCATTCTCGCCGTATATGCGATGAAAAAGGCGCTTGGCAGTGATCAAGCATACCTTGAATTTCCACGCAAAGCATTGTTTGATAAAATCGGCATGCGCAGCACCATACCCGGCGTTGACCGATTTGGAGATTTTATCATGAGCAGTCAGATTTATACCAATGCCAGGGACTTGGCGCGTTTCGGTTTGTTGTACTTGAACGAGGGTGTTTGGAACGGGGAACGCATTATTTCAGAGGAATGGATCGACTTTGTGCGCACACCCGCCCCTGCGACGGATGTTCGCAATGATTTTTACGGCGGCCAATGGTGGCTCGTACCAACCGATCGTAATGACGTCCCTAAAGATGCCTACTCCACTGCCGGCAACCGAGGCCAGTACGTCATAGTAGTACCCTCTCACGACCTCGTAATCGTGCGCAGAGGCCTCGATTTTGGCCGGCAAGGGTTTAACCGCTGGGATCTGACCCGTGAAGTATTAAAAGCATTCCAGTAATCAAGACAAAGCAAATCAAACGGACAGAATGAATTATAGAATTCTGGGCAAAACTAACTTTAATGTGTCTGCAGTCTCCCTGGGAACGTGGCAGGTAGGCGGTAAATGGGGTTCTGGATTTGATTACAAACATGCAGAACATACCCTTCGTACTGCTATCGATCATGGCATTAACTTCTTTGATACAGCTGATGTATATGAGAATGGAGCCAGTGAAAAAGCACTAGGAGCTTTAGCAAACAGTATCAAGCAGAACATATATATTGCTACAAAATGCGGGAGAAGACTTTCTCCTCATGTAAATGATTCATACACACCCAAGGTATTGCGCGGCTTCGTTGAGGACTCCCTGCGGAGGATGAGCCTGGATCGCCTGGATCTGATTCAACTTCATTGTCCTCCCAGCGAGGTCTATTATCGTCCTGAACTGTTCGAAGAATTTGACAAACTCAAACAAGAAGGAAAAATCCTAAACCTGGGCGTAAGTGTCGAGAAAGTTGAAGAAGGACTCAAGGCCATTGAGTATGAAAACGTCGCATCTGTCCAAATTATTTTTAACATCTTTCGACAGCGTCCTCAGGACTATTTTTTCCAACGAGCCGCCCAAAAAAACGTTGGCTTAATAGTGCGGGTCCCCCTGGCAAGCGGTCTACTAACAGGCATGTTTTCATCGGACTCTGTTTTTGCCTCGGATGATCATCGCCATGGCAACCGTAATGGAGAATGGTTTGACAAGGGTGAAACGTTCTCCGGGATTCCCTTTGAACAAGGCCTACAAGCCGTACAAAAGCTAAAGGCACTCTTTCCAGGCCAATCTAACCTGGCTCCTTTTGCACTAAAATGGATCCTCATGCATCCTGAAGTAAGCTGTGTCATACCAGGAGCTTCTCACTCAGAGCAAGTACAATCAAATTTGCAAGCCCTGACGACTCCGGATCTATCTCAAGAAGAGATGGCAAAAATCGAAGAGATTTATAGTATGTATATAAAGGACCTTGTCCACCATTTATGGTAATAAACAAGCAAAACCATTCATGAAAAAAGGCACCCTCCTCCTCGTCCTGATAGGATTTTTCATCGCGTTCTATCTGTATGAAGGCCGCTCCGTCGATTCCTCGCCGTCTCCTCCTGGCGACAGCCAGCTTGACGATAGCCAAATCGAAAGGGCGTTTCAGCAACAACGCAGTGACGTACAAGTACAGGCAGAAGGTACCGTGACTCGCATGCTCTCCGATGACAATGAAGGCAGCCGGCATCAGCGATTCATTGTAGAGCTTCGTTCAGGGCAGACCCTTTTAATCTCACACAACATCGACCTGGCGCCCCGCATCGATGAGTTGGAAGAGGGTGATCGGGTTGAGTTTTTTGGTGAGTATGAATGGAATCCGCAAGGGGGTGTTGTTCATTGGACCCATCATGATCCAGCCGGCCGCCACCCGGATGGTTGGATTAAACACGATGGACGAACCTACCAGTAATCAAACTTGTTTACCCACACATTCCACCAGAGAAAACACCCCACTGTACTTATGTATTTCTCCCCAATAAAAAGGCTTTTTGCCTTTCTCCTCATCGCTGGGCTCACACCGTTTACTGCCCTTGCGCAGAAGGCGCCTACCTTCCAGAACTTCTTCCTGGAAGGAGCGCATCAACATTCAGTATATGGAGATCTAGGTATCACGTTTAGCGATTTCCCAGGCGCCAATTTCCTCCAAATGGGGGGGCGAATAGGCTTTCCGCTTGGATATAACTTTGAGCTTGGCATCACCATAGATTTTCTCAGTATCGACCCTCAATTCGGAGACAATATTGATGGCATCTCTGACCCCATGGTCGTTGGCCGATACCTGGTTCAGGAAGGAAATACGGACATCTCAGTGGGTGCCGGCTTCAGTCTCCCTATCGGTGACGAAGACGTCGGAGGAGGAGATGGCGTCGACTTCAACTTATTCGGTGCATTACGCCATTATCTAAACGATGCCCTTGCAATAGCCGGGGTCCTTGGCATCGATTTTGTCGAAATTGCGGATGATTATGACGCGTCTCTCAGGCTCGGTGGAGCTGCTATCTTCCGAACCAACAATCCCGATCTACAGCTCATCGGTGAACTGACCATCTTATCTGAAGGCGACTTCACCTTGCTGACCTTCGGCGTTGATTACCGCGTCAGCGATTCAGCACGCCTACGCCCCGCACTCGGCCTAGGCCTGGATGACGGCGCCCCCGACGTCGCCCTTGCTTTACGGCTGCTCCTTCAATAGCACTCACCAGACGCTTGTTAGTGTGTTTCTGGTTGGTTCAAGGTAATGCCTCCTTAAAACAAGTAACCAGAAACCAACCCGATGAGGATTCATCTGGTTGAATAGTCCCTCGGCACCAGATCCGCAAGGCGGCGGTCGCCTAAAGATCCGGTAGCAGTCAGGGCTTCAGAGGGTGTGTAGTAGCCGTCCGGATTGATGGTTACAGCAGGGACGTGGAGGTACAAAAAGGAGATTTCTTCGTGTATTCTCTGGCTGACCAGGCTGAACTTCCTATCTGCCCTATTAGGACGGCGCGTGTATATAACCTTAAGTGGATTTTTGAATGCCATCTTGTACTCTCCGCTCTCGGTTTCGACGAGAAGCTCATTGCTTCCTACCGGCTCTTCTCTGTCCCCTTCGTACAATTGGAATTGTTCTTCGAACGTAGTGCCACCAATAATGGCCGAAAACAGATGCCCCATTGAGCCCAGATAAGCTTCCCTTCGCCGCGCCTCCCACATCCTTGATTCCTCATCAGAGGCAGGGTCCATCTCTTCAAAGAACGGCTCTCCTTGATACCGCATAATCCGTGCCTGGGGATCCATAATAAAATCTTGCATGGAATACATAATCCTGTACCCGAGAGCCTCATTATGAATTCTTAGAGGCACGTGAGAGCTGGCCGTCATCCGTCCTGCGGCATCAACATTCAAGTCAACGACCTCACGATTCAAGAGTCGGGTTCTCTTGGCCCGCTCCGAACTACCAATGATGAGTTCTTCGAACCGCTTAAAACGGCGAGCCCACTTTTTATCCATCTCCCCAGTGACTTCAACGCCATCTAACTCATAAGCGGTAAACTCCAAAGCAGCATCCATTCGATCCAGTTTATCTCCAGGAAACAGGCGGATCTCCTTTCGTTGTACCTCAAACCCCAGCATAGAAAAGACCAATGTATACACGCCTGGCTGTATTCCCACGATGCTGTAGGTGCCCAATGAGTCTGTCGAGGCACCATAGGTAGACGAAGCCAAAAACACGTTCGCTCCTTGAAGGGGCTCTCTTGTTTCCATCTCCAGGACCTGCCCCATAATTGAGACTGGTTGTGCCTGAAGACCAGACACAATACCCAGCCAGCTGCAAAATAACAGACTCAAAAGGGAAAGGTATCGTATTCTCATTGGTGGACTATATAAGAATGGGATTCAATGATTAGAAGCTTGAAGAATCCTCAGGTTCTTTTGCAGTGCAATAAAATGCTCGTCAAATAGTTATGGAATAAATCGTTGCCTCAGTTGTCTAAACCTAGAGCAACCAATAAACCCGCCACTATGATAAGACTGTGCACTCTTCTTCTTGCCCTATTATTTATCTCCTCTTGTGACAGCAACAACGTAGAACCTGGGGAATTCACGGACATTGGAGAAGCTCTGGAACGGTGGCAAGACCGGGATTTTGATTCTTATACCATCGAGCAATCTGTTCTTTGTTTTTGTCCTCCACCGCATTCGTTTACGATCGAAGTCGTGGCAGATTCTATCGTCAACATCGACTTTGATGACGATGACCTGGATGGATGGGGCCTCTCAGAAGAAGAGCTTGAAGAGTTGGCCATAGAAAAAGCGTTCACGATAAATGAGGTCTTTGCCCTTATCACAAAGAACCTGGATAGCGCTCACGAACTAAACGCTACGTATGACCCCAGGTACGGATACCCATCTGAGGTCTACCTGGACCGCATTAAAAACGCCGTGGATGAGGAGATAACAATCAGGATGTCGAATCTCTCTTTCGACTAGTTCACTCTTGATACAAGATATCCAGGATATCAATTGCCTTTCTCTGGGATAAACCATAGCCATCACTTGGGATAAAATTTGCCAGACAAATTACTGTGAGTTGTTGCTCAGGAAAACGGATCATGTAGGTGCTAAATCCTGTGTCCCCACCCG
>JAHQVL010000107.1 GCA_019634345.1 Rhodothermaceae bacterium | reverse complement strand
CGATAGCCCCAATACGGTGTCATTTAAGTGTTTTATGATTATCTGATGGCCCAAACCTTGTCATTCTGTTGGAGCGAAGCGACGAAGAATCTGGGCGAGCACCACATAAAGGGCTATAGAAGACATCAAATTCGCGTTTCAAACAGATTCTTCCTCGCTCCGCTCGCGCAGAATGACAAGAATAAAGAACACAGTCCATATCAAAGAATTTCACCACCCCCGTAAAAGCCATTTTCAACGTTAAATCCCCAACCAACGAGAAACCAGAAACAAGAAACCAGAAACCGAGATAGAATAAAAAATTCTATCTCGTTAAAATATGTTTACAGGAATTATTAAGGAAGTCGGGGAGATCGTGGAGAGTGCTCCTTACGGCGGTGGACGGAAGTTAACCGTACGCGCTGCTTTCTCTTCAGAGCTCGTACCCGACGAAAGTGTAGCCATCAACGGGGCGTGCCAGACGGTCGTTGCCAACGATGCGTCTACGTTTCAAGTTGTTGCGATTGAAGAAACCCTTCGCAAGACCAATTTCGGAGATCTCCAGGCCGGCATGCCTGTAAATCTCGAACGAGCCATGCATGCTAACGCCCGGCTAGATGGACACTTCGTGCAGGGCCATGTGGATGCAACCGGCACGGTTCGCTCCGTAGAGCAGGAAGAAACCAACTGGTTGATCCAGATTGAATTCCCAGAATCCTTCAGCCCCTATCTCATCCCGGTTGGATCCGTCACGCTTGACGGCATAAGCCTAACGGTGGCCCGGCTGGAAGACAACCGCCTGACCGTAGCCATTATCCCCCATACCTGGGAGCACACCAACATCTCAACCTGGAAACCGGGCACAAAGGTAAACCTCGAGTTTGACATGATCGGGAAGTACGTTGTCCGATGGCTGGATGTGCATGGGGGGGAGAACGTTCGGGGTTCGTTGTTTGGGGTTCAGGGTTAAGCATTCAACACCAAACGACAAACACCGAACGACGAACACCAAACGACAAACACCGAACAACAAACGACAAACGTTCTCCCTCGAACTTTGAGAGCGAGACGGAGTTAATTGTCCTTCACCCCTGATCTTTCCGACTTGCTTTATTGTCCACCAAATTTCGCATGCAGCCAATCACTGACATAGATATCATCCAGGATTCTGAAGACCTGGACACGCCGAAGCAGGTATCCGCCGAAGTTGATGGAACGAGGAATGTGTACCTCGAGACGTACGGGTGCCAGATGAATGTATCGGATTCGGAGATCGTTGCTTCTGTGCTCCGAAAGGATGGGTTTGGGCTGACACGTAATCCGGACGATGCAGATATTGTCCTTATTAATACGTGTGCTATTAGAGAAAATGCAGAGCAGAAGGTGCGGAGGCGGCTCTCAACGTTTCGGTCCAAGAAGGAAAAAGGCCGGCCCGATCTTACATTGGGCGTTCTTGGCTGCATGGCCGAGCGACTGCGTCACAAACTCCTGGACGAGGAGAAGCTCGTTGATCTTGTTGTAGGCCCCGATGCCTATCGCGATCTCCCGAACTTACTGCATCAAGCGAATGACTCTGGTCAGGCCGCCGTCAATGTGCAATTGTCCAGAGAAGAAACATACGCCGATATCTCTCCGGTTCGATATGACTCCAATGGGGTTTCTGCGTTTGTATCCATCATGCGCGGGTGCGACAACATGTGCTCGTTTTGCGTGGTCCCCTTCACCCGGGGCAGAGAACGCAGCCGGCCCATGGAAAGCATCCTTGGTGAGTGCCAGCAACTGGTCGACGCCGGATTCAAGGAGGTGACCGTACTCGGCCAAAATGTGAACTCCTACAGATACGACAAAAACGGCAAGGCGATCTCTTTTGCAGAGCTCCTCTACCAAATCAGTCTTCTCTCCCCCGATTTACGGATTCGTTATTCAACCAGCCATCCAAAAGATTGCTCGGATGAATTGCTACACGTGCATAGAGAACGGGAGAATGTGTGCAACTTCATCCACTTGCCTGTCCAGCACGGCAATACCGAGGTGCTCGAACGCATGCGACGCACCTACAGCCGCGATGAATATCTCAGCTTGATTGACCGCGCCCGTTCCATTGTGCCTGGTATTTCATTCTCGACAGACATCATTGCTGGCTTCTGTGGAGAAACAGAAGAGCAACATCGCGATACGCTCTCCTTGATGGAGCTAGTACGCTACGATCACGCGTTCATGTTTATGTACTCTGAACGGCCGGATACCTACGCCGCTCGTAAGTATGAAGATGACATCCCCCTCGACGTCAAAAAGCGACGGCTGACAGAAATCATCGAACTCCAAACAGGGATCGCGAAGGAGAAAAACGAGGAAGAAATCGGACGCATCCATACGGTGCTCGTAGAAGGAACCAGTAAACGAAGCGACGAGCAGTTGTGCGGACGCACAGACACCAATAAAATGGCGATCTTTGATCGCCTCGACTTTAAAAAAGGAGATTATGCTGAGGTTCGTGTAACGGATTGTACATCCGCCACATTATTAGCCGAACCGATGATCGTCGAAACCGCACACTAAACTATGGATAGGGCTTCGGTACAAGAACGTTTTGGAATAGTAGGTACTTCGGCAGCATTGAATCATGTCATTGACCAGATGCGGCTGGTAGCTCGAACGGATGTAAACGTACTTGTATACGGGGAGAGCGGTGTAGGAAAGGAAGTTGTAGCAAAAGCCATCCACGAAATGAGCGCCCGCCGGCATAAGTCGCTCATTATCGTTAACTGCGGTGCCATCCCAGAAGGACTGATTGAATCTGAGTTGTTTGGGGCTGAGAAAGGAGCGTACACTGGAGCAACGGAACGCAGAAGCGGACACTTTGAGGAAGCCGACGGAGGAAGCATCTTTCTTGATGAGATTGGGGAAATGCCCCTAGCCGCCCAGGTGCGCCTGCTGCGCGTACTCGAAACGGGCGAGTACAGCCGGGTGGGTTCGTCGAAAGTGATGAAATCCGACACGCGGGTGATTGCAGCGACCAACAAAAAACTTGGTAACGAGGTTCAAGGCGGTCGATTTAGAGAGGATTTGTACTACAGGCTGAGTACGGTTGAAATCAATATCCCCCCTCTCCGAGAACGAGCCGAAGATATCCTACCGATCCTCGATAGCTTCCTTTATGAGTTCTCTCAGCGGTATGAGTCGCCAATAAAACGGTTATCGCCTGAAGCGCGCCAGATGCTCAGAACGTACCGATGGCCCGGAAACGTCCGCGAGTTGCGTAACCTGGCCGAACAACTGGTTGTGCTTGTGCCTAAGCAAGATTTGGGCGTGGATGATATAAGGCCCTACCTGCGAGGGGTTACTGCTTCAGGCTCGACCAATGAAATTGTATTGGCGTCCAATGCAAAAACTTCCTGGCGAGATTCTGGCCCAGATGGAGAAGTCGCCTCGAAGGAGTTACAGCTTATCTATCGGGCACTCCTCGAACTTCGCCTGGAAATGAAGGAAATCAAACAGCACCTTAGCGGACCGGCACCCATCCCGCACCGCAGTGAACCAAGGACGACTGTTCAAGAAGATGAATTTCCACCGGAACGCCCCTCTTTTATCATTGAAAGCGTTGAACCCAATCAACCACTCCTTCCTGCATTCGAAGAGTTCTCCTACGAGATTGAGTCTTCCAATGACACCACCTATTCCAACGATCACTCCTTCGAAGAAGAAGACACCGACGCCAACCCTTTCCCCACCCTTGAGGACGCTGAGCAAGAATTAATTACTAAAGCACTGAAACATTATAAGGGCAATCGGAGACAAACAGCACGAGCGCTCGGCATTAGTGAGCGTACGTTATATAGAAAGCTGAAGGAATTGGACGAGGAGCTTTGAATGAATGACCAGGAGTGCGATATGTATCATACAAGAACGTTAACGTCATCAGCAAAGTGACACCAAACTAGAAACAAAGATACATTTTAGTATAGACATGCATCGTTTTCGAAATACTGTATTTGCTTTATGGTTGAGTATACCTCTTCTATTTGGTGGATGTGCGTATTATAGTTTTACGGGGGCTACTATCCCGGAGAACTTGAATTCGATTGCTATACCCCTTGCTATAGATAATAGCATCAACACCATCCCATCCCTCAGCGACGAACTCACAGAGTTGCTCATTAATCGCTTTGTTAATCAGACAAGGCTGTCCCTTACTCCGAATGAAGCAGACGCGGATGCCGTGTTGGTTGCTGAGATTCAGCGATATACCAATGCTCCCGCCGCAGTCAGTGGGGAAGAAACAGCAGCCCGCAACAGGGTAACCATTTCCGTGTCGATCGTCTATACCGACCAGGCGGACGAGGAGGAGTTGCTGAATCGATCTTTTTCGAACTTCGAGGAATACGACCCCCTATTGGGTGTCGATGAGGAGGAGAGGGCAGCCCTTGCGGCACTTGAAAATGTGGCCGACGACATCTTCACTGCTGCAACATCCAATTGGTAATCCATTGATCGCTTTTTTATACGCCCTCTCCACCGCAGTACTGACGATTTACGGGATGAATTTGCTCTGGCTGGCATTCACCTTCGTTCGAAAAAGCAGGCTTAGAACTGGAGCCGTCCCCTCACCGAATGCCCATCCGCCCATGGAGCAAGAGTGGCCTGAAGTCACGATTCAGTTGCCCCTCTACAACGAACCCCTTGTAGCCGAACGGCTCATCGATGCCTGCGCTCGGATAAATTACCCCAGAAAAAAGCTAGAAATACAAGTCTTGGACGACTCTACCGACGAGACCGTCGGCATCGTTGCTGAACGAACGGCATACTGGCAGGAGCAGGGGCTTGATATTATTCAAGTGCATCGTGAAAACAGGGAAGGATACAAGGCTGGCGCGTTGAAAAACGGGCTTCGCATTGCGCGTGGCTCTTTAGTAGCCATTTTCGACGCCGATTTTCTCCCAGAGCCTGACTTCTTGTTGAAGACCATCCCCTATTTCTCTGACCCTAAAATTGGCCTGGTTCAGGGAAGATGGGGGCACATCAATGCAAATCACTCCTTGTTGACAAAAATTCAAGCCTTTGGCCTGGACGCCCATTTTGCCCTCGAACAATTTGTCCGAAATCGAGCCGGCTATTTCATGAACTTCAATGGTACAGCCGGAGTGTGGCGCCGTACCTGCATCGAAGCGGGTGGCAACTGGAGTAGTGACACCCTGGCTGAGGACCTCGACTTGAGCTATCGAGCCCAGCTCAAATCCTGGAAATTTATCTATCTGGATGATGTAGAAGTCCCCGCCGAATTGCCCATAGACATGCCCGCTTTACGCACTCAGCAATTTAGATGGACCAAAGGTGCAGCGGAAGCGGCGTTTAAGCTCATGAAACGGCTCTGGAACTCGTCCTTTTCGCTGGATACAAAAATTGAGGGCACCTTCCATCTGACGGGCCCTTTTGTTTTTCCGTTTGTCTTACTCGTTACCATGCTCCACGTACCTATTCTCATGCTAGAGCATGCTGGCTTTGATGGACCGAGTGAGCTTTATTTCGGGTTACTAGGTATCGGCCTTCTCGGTTTTATCGGTTTTTTCCTCGCTCAATTGTTCGCCCAGAGAGCGTTGTATCCAAATTGGCTGCGCCGGGTTTTTTTCTTCCCGTTCTTTATGGCTGGCACTATGGGAATGGCTCTGAGCAACACTGGCGCACTTTTTGAAGCCATCCGGGGAAAAAAGACGGCCTTTGTACGTACACCTAAATACAGTACAGCGTCGCCTTCATCTATCAAACAAACAAAGATCACTAAACGCCGCCGTCAAATCTCATTCATTGTGTTACTAGAGGCTCTTTTTGCCCTGTATAGCATCGCTGGTCTTGCCCTGGTTATCATGTACGGTGAATGGGCGGCAGTCCCTTTTCAAGCCCTTTTCGCCCTTGGTTTTGGGTTGGTTACCGTGTTTAATGTAAAACACTTATTTTTCAAATAGAGTAAGACCAATCACCCAACTCAAAGCGTACTACCCATTCAATAAACCGATCAAATTAGCAGATTCCATTAAAGTATAGTATCTTGTTTTAGATCGTGGAGCTCTTTAGGTAGTCTATGACCCCTATTTTCGACATAAATGAACTGATTGCGCTAATGCGAGCGGGGACTTCAGAGGAAGCAATACCCCATTTGGAACATATTACCCAGAAGCTCCCCACTCATGTTGCTGCCCATGCCCTTCTTGCCCAAGCATACACCAACGAGCGGCGCTTAGAGGAAGCTCGTGTAGCGTGGCAAAACGCGCTCTTTTTGATGCCAAACAGTCCTTCGATCAAGAAAGGATTCCGGCGTGTACTCAAAGAACTTTCCAAGCACCAACCCCTTCCGCCTGTACCTGAAGCAGAGCCGGCCCCTGAACTCCAGGAAGAACAGGTAGCCGAAACCCAGGAAGAGCGATCACCTGAAGCCATTGAAGAGCCTACACCTCCCCAGGAAGAGGCTGCACCTGAACAGCTAGAAGAGCCTGTGCTTGAAGCTCAGGAAGAGGCTGCACCTGAAACCACAGAGGAGCCTGAAATTGAAGCCACAGAGGAGCCTGTGCTTGAAGCTCAGGAAGAGCCTGTATCTGAAGAAGTGCCTTCGCTTGAAGCTCAAGAAGAAGAAGACCTTACTGAGTCAGAGGTTGAAGAGGAAGAGGAACTCGAAACCATCGATACCTTCTATATTCCCAATACAAACCGGGTAGACACGGAGGAATCAAATGATGGTGAAGCGGATAAAGAAGCGCGTGAAACCTCAGTTGGCGAGCAAGAGAGTCCTTCTGATGAGAACGAGACAGGAGTAGACACCGAAGAGGCTGAAGAAGAGACCGAACCGGCACTCGTGGCCGAGGAGGAGAATCAGGGCATTCTTCATGATAAGCTGGATATCGATTTAGAAGAACTTCTTGATGGGGCTCCCTCCCATTCTGATGAGACCCCCTCCATGCTTATCAACCCCTCTAGCCATCACAACGCAACACCGATAGAAATTGAGGCCATAAAGGCTCAAGCCCCACAGGAAGAAATGGATGAAAGCGACGAGGAAGACGAAGAAGAACCCATTCCAACGAACGATATTCCTCTTCCAATAATCACAGTTCCTACACCAAGTTCTTCCAGCGCAAATACTCCTCCACCGGATTCAAAAGGACTACCGCCGGACATCCCCGTCCCTCCCATTCTGGCTCCACTCGTAGAAAACACAGAGGAATGGGAAGAAGATCAAGAGCTAGACAACTTGATCCAGGAGTTAGAATCTGCTCGGATTGTCCCCAAGCCGGATCACGAGCACATTGAAGTGCCTGTCCTGGAAGATGACATTGAGGATATGGTTTCCGAAACACTCGCTCGGATATTTGAAGGGCAAAAACAGTATTCAAAGGCAGCCGACATGTATGAAAAGCTGGCTGTACTTCATCCTGAGCGCGCCAAGAAGTTTGAGGCCAAAGCCACTGAGTTACGAGATCTAAAGAACAATAATCCCGAATAGGTCCATGAAGCCAACTCCGACGAATCGTGAACAATCAAGAACGATAATCGGGATAATGAGCGGCACTTCTCTGGACGGGATTGATGCCGTATTAGCACAAATATCCGGCACCGGCTTGTCTTTAAAAATAAAGCAGCTTGGATTCATCTCGGCGCCCTATCGAAGCGATCTAAAGAGCCTTCTACTCAAAAACTCCTTTCCTGACACTTCGGATGTCCAGGAAATCTCTCAACTCAATGTTCGCCTTGCCCACGAGTATGCAAAGGTGGTCTATGATTTACTCCAGCAAAGCGATATCGACTTGCAACAGGTAGATGCCATAGGATCACATGGCCAGACCATCTATCACGTACCCGTAGCAGCCGATTGTGCCGGCCTCCCCATCCGGTCAACCTTGCAAATTGGAGATCCTTCAACCCTTGCTCAACTCGTACATAAAACAGTAGTGGGTGATTTCAGGCTCGCTGACATGGCCGTCGGCGGACAGGGTGCTCCGCTGGCTTCTTATTTTGATTATGCCTATTTCTCGCATCAAGAAGAAGCACGGGCCCTGCTCAACATTGGAGGCATTGCCAACATGACGGTCCTCCCTGCCAACGCATCGGCGGCAGAGGTGTTTGCTTTTGATACGGGACCAGGTAATATGATTATGGATTCCCTGGCCCGCCAATTCTGGGGAGTACCCTACGATGAAGGAGGGACACTCGCCGCTAAAGGATCTGTGGATTCAGACTTGTTATCCTGGCTCATGGATGACCCTTATTATACCCTTCCTCCACCAAAAACCACGGGAAGAGAAGTATATACACGTGCGTATGTCGACAACCTGCTGCAAAAAGCAAACACGCTGGGTGTTTCATCTAACGAAGACGTCGTCAGAACCGTTACGCAGTTCACTGTAGATACCATCGGGCAAAGTTACGACCTGCACATTAAGCCAAAAATGAACCTCGACAGGATCATTGTATCCGGTGGTGGCATTCATAACGCCTGTTTGATGGACGCCTTGAATGAGCGCATCCCATCAGCACATATTGATACGCTTGGTGAGCATGGCGTTGATCCTGATGCCAAAGAGGCGCTTTTCTTTGCTGTGTTTGCCCACGAAACATTAAACGGTATCCCATCCAACCTGCCTGCGGCTACTGGCGCCACGCGGCCGGCCATTATGGGAAAAATTTGCTTACCCGGCTAGGCTTCTATGACACAGAACCCCCTTTTTACGCCTGTTAGTGCTACAGGTGAATTCGGACTCATCGAACTATTAACGGACGAACTAGGCCCTCCCCTCGACGAAGACATCTTGCGAACCATCGGCGATGATGCTGCTGTCTATAAGATTGGAGAGGGCCGGGTGCACGTCGTCACCACCGATGTACTCATTGAGAGCATCCACTTCGACCGCACCTTCATGCCGATGGAGTACCTCGGTGTCAAGTCCATGGCCGTAAATGTCAGTGACATCGTTGCGATGAACGCAAGGCCTCGCTTTGCAACCATCGCACTGGGGATTCCCCATAGTGTATCCGTGGAGATGATTCAGGATGTATACAAAGGCATCAAGAAATCCTGTGACGCGTATGGGATGACGTTAATCGGAGGAGATACCGTTGCAGCTCAAAAGATGACCCTTTCTGTAACAGTGATTGGAGAAGCAGAAGAAAGCCGTGTAGTCTATCGCCATGGAGCTGTTGCTGGCGATGCCTTGTGTGTAACCGGAGATGTGGGAGCGTCCTATGCCGGCCTTCGCTTGCTTCTCGAACAAAACAAACAGCTGCAAAAGTCAGGCAATGGATTCAAACCCGTTTTCGATGACTACAAATATGTAATCCAGCGGCATTTAACCCCGACGCCACGGCTATCTGCGATCGAAGCGTTAAAGAAAGCGAATGTTCGTCCGCATGCTATGATTGATATATCAGACGGACTGGCTTCCGAAGTCCAGCACATCTGCCGGCAGAGCCACTGTGGAGCAACTCTAACCGCAGAAAACCTTCCTATTCATGAGGAAACGAAAAAAGTAGCTGGCTTATTCAGCCAGGACGCCGATACCTATGCGCTCTACGGCGGCGAGGACTATGAATTGCTGATTGCTCTACCAGAATCAGAGCTAAAAAAACTACCGAAAGGGGTTCTTACACAAATTGGCGTTGTAACTGAAGAGAGCTCCATTATGATCGAGACCCCTGAAGGGGCTGTTATTCCCCTCCAGGGTAAAGGCTATCAGCATTTTGGTGGTCCTTCAGATGCTGATTCGTGATGGCGAACTATTCTGATGCGCAGAATGCATGGGCCTCGGACCACCCTTGCAGCCAGGACGCTCGTTGATCATTACGCAGTAGATACCCAGGACCACTAGCGCCGATAGGAGATCCGGGCGGCGTTGAAACGGTGCGGCGCGTTTCCATCGCTTGCAACTCTCTGTTGAGTACCCGGCTAATATCATCATAGATCAGATCCCGGTGTGCAATGGATTCAGTTCCTCTGCCCCGGCTCGTCTCCATCCAGGCTGCCACCCGGCGCAAATGAAAGACGACACGCGCTCTTACTGCCGGAGACACGTCCGAAGAAGTGACTGTTTTAAGCAAAATATCGGTCCACACTTGCTGGGTGATCCGTTGTAACTCTGCTTTGTAGGGATCTCGAGGGGCCGATCTTCTCCAAACGAATCCATTAACTCGATTCAACATCTCAAGGAGACTAGGCAGCTCATCGTCAACGTCATGCTGATAAACCAGGCGGGCCGCACGTTCAGGGTTCATAATGAGGCCAAGGATGAGTTGTGCAGACACATGCGCCGGCGCGTACGGATCAAAAACGAGCCCAGTATGGCTATCAAACAATTCACGGGTAGGTGAATATCCTGGCGGTCTTGGAGGAATTTGTTCACGAACAGACTCTGGGATTTCCAATGCTTCGGGAGCCAGTGCAGCCATAAGGGCATCAAGGGCGTCAATTTGCTGATCTCGGGTAACCCGTTCAGGTGGATGTTGTCCGTCGCCTCGAAGGCTATACGTATACTCCACACCACCAATGAGCTTAACGGCTGCCTCTACCTGGTATCGATGGTACAAATAGAGCGGCACCAAGGCCTCTTCCATTTGAGCAAGCGGCCGGCCTTCAGGAAGGCTTTCAGGACCAAAATTCTGCAACCCTTTCTCGCGGATTTTCAGCTCATGAAGGAGGTTTTCAACTGCGTTCTCGCCGTTGTCCCATAAATGAGCTACAGGGTGGGATCCCCCCTGAGGCCTGGCGTCGGTATCCGAGATAAAATAGTAGCCTTTCTGGTGAGCATCCGACAGAATGCGCTCTAAGGCGTCATCTTCATCCATAGATTCTGGAAATTGGGAATAGGCATATTTAACCGATACGATATCCCATTCACCGATCCCAACGTCGTACGCTTCGTCTAGAGACAACTCTCCACTATCCGTCAACGTCACTTTAGGAGCCGGGTAATCCATAACTGAGGCCCGATCGTTCACCGAAGCCCCAAAGTTGTGCAAGAAGCCCAGCGTGTGCCCGATTTCATGGGCCGAGAGTTGCCTGAGCCGAGCAAGGGCCATCTGAAGCATTGGATCTTCTTCTGGAGGCAAACCACCCATCGTCTTTTCCGAATCATACGGTGACAGGAGAGCCTCAGCGATCAGATAGTCCTGCCGCACCCGGAGTGACCCCAGGGAGACGTGCCCTTTTAATATTTCTCCGGTTCGCGGATCGCGCACCGAACGTCCGTAGCTCCAACCCCGCGTCGATCGATGAACCCACTGAATAACGTTATACCTCAGATCCATAGGATCTGCCCCTTCCGGCAATATCTCCACACGATACGCATTTGAAAACCCAGCCTGCTCAAAAGCCTCTCCCCACCATCGGGCGCCATCCAATAACGCAGACCTGATGGGCTCAGGGGCACCGCGATCCAGATAATAGACAATAGGCTCAACAGGATCGCTTATCGTAGCACTGGGGTCCTTTTTCTCAAGACGATGGCGCACTGTATATCTAACTTCCTTGGGTTCATTGATCGGCTGGGCATAATCCACATACTGAATGCCGTATGATCCGGAGCGCGGATCGAATTTTCGCGGTGTATAGGATCCCAATTCAGGTAATTTGACCAAGGACTGGCGCACGCGGACCGTTACCCCGTAAGGATCAGCTGCTACACTTCGAACATAGGCTCCGGGGCTACTACTTGCAAAGGTAAGACGTGCTTCCAATTCTGTGTTCTCAGGAAATGCTTTCGTCATTTCCATGTACGGTGTACTCCGTTTACTATCAAGATTGAATGTCCCCTGCCCTCTACTTTTCAAGCGGCGCACGACCCCCATCGCATCGCGCAGCATAAAAGGCGTGGCATCCACCAGTACACGATCCCCTGTTTGGGCTGCTACATCAAATCCCCAAACCACACTGGTAGCAAAAGCGTCTCTCACTGCTTTTCGTTCATCTGCGTTATCGCTTACTGCTCTGTAATCCAGGTTAGGGGCAACAAGAAGAACACGTGGCCCTACTCGTTCGAATTGAACAACCATCTCAGCTCCTAACAATCCTCTATCAAGGCCAATATCGTTTGACCCCAGGCCGGCTGGTAACGAAGAAACATGCAAGAAGTCCGTATTCCAGTATCCGATTTCCATCCACACCTTTCCCCCCTTTTCATCCCAAAACACAGGGAAGAACCCATCTCTCTTCTCAAAACCCTCCGTTTTAGATTCAATTGTAGGTATATCCTGCGCAGTTGCGATACTGACACATGCGCATAGAAGCAGAAAATACAAGGTAGATCGTTTAGTCCAAGTCATGATAAAGACGATACTCTAGTCCAGGGTTGCTTACAGAAAATAAAGGTTGAAGTCACCAATATCCGCTTTCTTAATAAAGTAAATCAGGAATTAATCCAAACAGGTACAAAAGTAAACCAAAGAATACATTTTAACCCCATAGCTTGCAGGCTCCTAAAATAAGTACCCACTACACTTTATGTAAGCCTAATTCAATGCTTAACTGCCAGGGGGTATCCACCATCATTTCAGGTAAAAAAGTAATCCCACCCTTTCCCCTTTTACTCCATGCTGTAGCTAAGCAGCAGTTTTTTCACTCCAGAACCAAGTTTTTCATCTGACTCACCCCTTTTGGTCTGCTTTTCGTCTACTACCTAAGCAACTTCGGCACTAATCCCACCAAACCATCTACTACACCATTAACTGCCGAAACGCAATCGCAACTGACTTTGAACAGTATCATGACTAGAGATTTTCAATACCCATCATCGTCTCACCAATCCTTGAAGGTTCTATTCGCTTTTCTACTCACCTTCATGGCGTATACGCCTTTTATCTCCTTTGCTTCTATCCCCTCTTCAACGCCAGCACTTCATTCGCCACACGTCAACTCGCCTACGGTACGTATTGATACTGTGAGCGTCCGTACAGGTGATACATTTCAGCTCGCCCTCAAAACGAGCGACCTGTCGGGCGCCGGCATCTCCTCCTTCAATGTTGTGATTTCTTACAATGCCAGCCTTCTTACAGCCACAGATGTCACAATAGACAGCACATTGAGTGGCTCTGATGGCGCAGCGATGACGTTGGTGACTAATCTGGATACACCGGGTGTTATTAAAATGGCCGCTGCAGGTGCAATTGATCTTACAGGCAGTGGAGATCTGGTCATCATGACGTTTCAGAGCCTTTCGACAGAAGGCAGTTCGAGCATCAAGATAACCGATTTTACATTCAACGAAGGATTACCAGGGGCGACCCTCGTTAACGGTGTTGTGCATATTGAAACGCAAGTCGTGGGCGATCCTTCACTCAATGGCGACATTAGCGCCTACGATGCCTCGCTTATACTCCAGCACCTGGTGGGGACAAGCCTACTTACTGGGGATGCGTTCAATGCAGCCGAAACCACGGGAAATGGGGCTGTGAGCGCCTATGATGCTTCGCTGATCCTTCGTTACACAACAGGAGCCATCTCCTGCTTTCCGGCCAGCGCATCGTGTTCAGCATCAAAACACGATGCTGATGTAGACGCTCAACTTACCTGGCAAGCTGCTGATGCAATAAACGGCTCTTCAGCTTCGCTGCGGATCGACAACATCCAGGGCGCCATTCAGGCTGTGGCAATCGACCTTGAATTAACCGAGGCAGCCATTCAAGAACTCACCCCATTGATCCCTGCGGATTGGACATTAACGTCAGCACAAGTTGATGCAAACACCTACCGCATCCTGCTTGTGGGTACGTCACCACTTGAAACCGACTCCCTGCTCTCGATCACATTTAACGGTGCGCCAAACACCATCCAGGCGTCCTACCAACTCAATGAAAATGCCTATCAAACCATAGAATCGCTCGTGCTTGACGAAACGCCCGCTTCTTATACACTTGACCAGAACTACCCAAATCCCTTCAACCCAAGCACAACCATTCAATATGCCCTTCCCGAAGACGCTCGTGTAACGTTGACAATCTACGACCTACAAGGGCGCGAGGTCGAACAGTTGGTCCATGAAGTTCAGCATGCGGGCACCCATACTGTTGTGTTCGATGCATCTTCTCTCGCAAGTGGGACCTACCTCTATAAACTACAAACACCGAGCTATATCGAAACTCGCCAAATGCAGCTCATCAAATAACCTCTCCTCTACCATCGCACGTCCCTCGAAGCATTTCTTTTCAAAACCAGGCTAACCGAAAGGGCCGCACCATGCAACTCAGGTGCGGCCCTTTAATTATTGATTTCGATGAAATACCTGAAAAATCCATGTATTTCGTAAAAATTTCCAATTTACGTGAGATCTTCATAGGGGTAGGAGAGTAGGAGGTGCGGGCAAGCTTGCTATCGCTGTGCTGGCTTTCCTCGGTGATAGGTTTTTGTACGTCGCTTAGTCACCTCTCTTTACGGAATGGATATATATACAATTGCATTTTAATGGAAGCACCTAAAACACTACAGAAAGGGAAAATCGTTCAGATTATCGGCCCCGTTGTAGACGTTGAGTTTGACAGCAACGCTATACCGGAGATCCTTCATGCCCTCGTTATAGACCGCGCTGATTCAGGCGACCTTGTATTGGAAGTCCAGCAGCATCTCGGCGAAAACCGGGTTCGTGCCATCGCAATGGACTCTACCGATGGCCTCACACGAGGAACAGAGGTTTCAAACACAGGCCAGGCTATCTCAATGCCAACTGGGGAAGAGATTCGCGGCCGGCTGTTTAATGTCATTGGGACGGCTATCGATGGGCTCCCACAGCCTAAAGCAGAAGGGCGCCGCCCTATCCATGCAGCACCCCCTCCTTTCGACGAGCTTGCTACCTCCACCGAAATCCTTGAAACAGGGATCAAAGTTGTTGACCTCCTAGAGCCTTATTCACGTGGGGGTAAAATTGGTCTGTTTGGAGGTGCTGGTGTAGGAAAAACCGTATTGATCATGGAATTGATCAACAACATTGCGAAGGAGCATGATGGTCTTTCCGTATTTGCAGGTGTAGGTGAGCGAACGCGTGAAGGAAATGACCTCCTCCGTGAGATGCTTGAAAGCGGCGTAATGTCCTATGGAGACGAGTTCCTTCACTCCATGGAAGCAGGTGAATGGGATCTCTCAAAAGTAGACCTCGAAGAAACCAAAAAGAGCAACATTTCACTGGTATTTGGTCAGATGAACGAGCCGCCTGGAGCGCGTGCTCGCGTGGCCCTCTCTGGCTTAACAATCGCAGAGTACTTCCGTGACCTCGGAGGCCGTGACGTTCTCCTCTTCGTCGACAATATCTTCCGGTTTACACAGGCGGGCTCTGAAGTATCTGCGCTCCTCGGCCGTATGCCGAGCGCGGTAGGGTACCAGCCTACGCTTGCCACTGAGATGGGTGAATTGCAGGAACGCATTACGTCAACAAAGAAGGGATCCATTACCTCTGTACAGGCTATTTACGTACCTGCTGATGACCTTACGGACCCTGCTCCTGCGACGACCTTTGCTCACCTTGATGCGATGACGGTACTTTCACGTCAAATTGCTTCACTGGGAATCTATCCAGCGATTGATCCACTAGATTCTACGAGCCGTATTCTCGATCCTCGCGTTATTGGTGATGATCACTACGATACTGCTCAGAACGTTAAAGTACTGCTTCAACGGTACAAAGAACTGCAAGACATTATTGCGATCCTTGGTATGGATGAATTGAGCGATGAAGACAAACTCGTTGTTGGCCGCGCCCGTCGTGCTCAACGATACATGTCACAGCCATTCTTCGTAGCCGAGCAGTTTACAGGTACTCCTGGTAAGTATGTCAAGCTCGAAGACACCATTCGTGGCTTCAAGATGATTCTTGCTGGCGAACTCGATCACTATCCTGAAGGTGCTTTCGCTTATAAAGGCGCTATCGAAGAGGTTATCGAGGACGGCGAGCGCATGCTGAAAGAAGGGTAATCCTGATCGGCAATAAGGAACGTATCTATTTCACGGTAGAGGCATCATCGCGATGCCTCTACATACGTAATATGACTTATGGCAGCTACTTTTTATGTAGATATCGTATCTCCTAGTGGAAGTATTTTTAAGGGAAATGCAGTCCGCCTGCGCGCACCAGGGATACAAGGAAGCTTTGAGATCCTTCACAACCATGCTCCAATGATCGCAGCGATTGAGCTCGGTCCCATGTACGTCACGTTAATGAATGGAGAACGCGTAGCATTCGCTACTACTGGAGGATTCATTGAAGTCTTAAACAATACAGTAACTGTTCTAGCTGAAGATGCAGAGCCCGCCTCTGAAATCGATGTCTCACGCGCCGAGGCTGCAGAGCAGAGAGCCCTTGAACAATTGAAAGCCAGCGGCACCGTTGATGAGCGTGCCATGGCCCGTCAAGCACTTGAACGAGCCCGCCTTCGTAAAAGTATGGGATCTGTTGGCAGCAAACGTTAACCATCATGCAAATTGCTAGCCTCCCCTCCCCGGCTATCTTGATAGAGAAAAGCCGGCTCGACGCCAATATTGCACGCATGCAAGCGAAAGCTAATGCGAACAATGTACACTTGCGGCCACATACGAAGACGCACAAATCAGTTATCATCGCCAGGCAGCAAGTAGATGAGGGAGCCAAAGGGCTAACCGTCGCGAAAACGGGAGAGGCAGACGTGTATGCCCGTAGTGGGTTTAAAGATCTTAGGATCGCCTACGAATTGATCGGCCGGCAGAAGTATGAAGAAATTCGTTCTCTTATGGACAACGTCCGAGTTTCTTTTTGTGTAGACACGGAAGTAGGCGCACGCGATGCTTCTGCTTTCTTCGAGGCAGCAGGTGTTCAAGCAGAAGTACTGGTTGAGGTAGACACGGGCTACGGACGATGTGGTGTTCGATGGGATCGATCTGACAGCATCGATTTTGTCCGGCTTGTAGATGACCTTCCGGGCTTGAAGCTTACCGGACTCCTTACTCATTTTGGCCAATCGTACAAAGGACCTTCTGAACAGCAGTCCCTGGAAGACGCACTGAAACAAGCAAGCATAGATGAACGCGACCGCATGCTTGCTTTTGCATCCGACTTGCACCAGGCAGGTGTTCGATCTGCACAACCCAACACAGAAGAAGGCAACGACCTTTTTGAAATCAGTATTGGATCTACCCCCTCGATGCGTTACTTCGAGAACCGCACGCATAATGGCTTTACCATTACGGAGATTCGACCTGGTAACTACGTATTCAATGACGCTATCCAAGAAGCCCTGGGTGCTGCTGAACTTGCCGAGTGCGCATTAACGGTGCAGGCAACCGTAATCAGTAAGCACAGAAACTCCAACGGATCGGAGCGTCTCTTCCTCGATGCTGGGCGCAAGATGTTTACCTCCGATGCCGGATATAAAACAGACGGGTTCGGCATTCTCATGTACAACACCCGGCACATGAAGGCCCTCCCCCATGCGCGAATCACCGGCCTTTCGGAAGAACATGGCTGGGTAAATGTGTCCGGTGGCTCAACGATGGATGTGGGTAGCCAGGTGCGGGTTGTACCCAATCATGCATGTGTCGTTGTCAATAACCAGGACCACCTGTACCTGGTAGATGGGAACGAGGTTGTGGAAAAGCTTTCTGTAGACGCTCGAGGACACGTATGGTAGACGGACACCGTCAACCTACCGAATCAACCTGAAGGTTACTGTATAAGCAAACCAGGCTCTCACTGTTTCTCCTTGATGTTTGGCTGGTTGAAAGCGTGCCTTTTTCAAAACCCGGATAGCTTCTTTATCGCACCCCATACCAATACCCCGAATCACTTCGATATCGGATGCTGACCCGTCCTCATTAATAATCATCCTAAGCACTACGCGCCCTTCAACATTAGCACGTTCAGCCGAAAGAGGATAACGAATCTGCTTGATGATCTCTTCCTCATCGATGAGTTTAGGAGACTCATCCGTCACTTCAAATACACCTCGATCATCCGTCAACCGATCTATTTGTTCTAGTCGCTTTTTCTGCACGTTCATAACTTGATCCAAGGCATACGTATCCTGCGGGCGTTGCTTGAGTGCTGCCTGGTATTGCGAAAGTGCGTTATCAAAGTCAAAACGTGAAAGAAAACTATCCGCTTTTGCGATGTGCGTATTGTACAGACTGGTACGGGTTTGCTCCTTGGATTCCTCAACCTTAAGACTGTCCCTTGTTCGATCGATTTGTTGGATCAAGTACTCATCTTCGCCCTTGAGAGCGCTCGCTTCCTCGTATCGCATCAATGCCGTAGCAAAATTCCCGGCATCAAAGAATCCATCTCCCTGAGCCAGCAAATATTGAAACCGTCTCTCGCCCTCATTAGCATTTTCAATCAAGTCATTCAACGATGCAAGTTGTTGCTCCACCCAGCTATCACCAGGATTGAGGCGAAGCGCCTCATTAAACGCTTCTTTAGCCTCCGTGTACTTCTCCTCGGTAATTAACCGCTGAGCATTTCTCACATACTGGCGAACAAGATTTGCATTGGTTAACTCTCTGTACTCGGTTTCCACTACACCAACCATGGAATCAGCATAACTGTCACTTGGTAGATACACCAGAGCATTTTGATAATAGAGCGCAGCCTGTTGGAATTGCCTCAAGAGGCGCAGGGAATCGCCTCTTTGAATATTCATGCGTCCCAGAGAAAAGGAATCAGCTGCTGTATTCTCAGCCCGTACTGTAGGAGGCCCTGCTAGTAGAGGAGTTGAAGTAGCAAATGAGTCGGCACTCAAACTATCTACGACACCGATGGACGAAGACTGCAGCTGAGAAGGCTCTTCGAATACAGGAGGTGGCTGCTCAAAGGCCGATGCGGCCGAAGGCAACTCAGAACTCTCCTGGGCAGCTTCGACGCCACTAAGGCCGGCATCCTCATTGCCCACAAAAGCACCAGAAAGCCAGAGCACAGAGGTAATCAAGATAGCCCCCAAGGCAACCAGGACAGGTAGTAATTTACCAAGTGATGCCTGTTTTAGCTGAAAACGCTCCCGTTGGGCTTCAAGCTTTGAGAAAGCAACCTGGGAAGCTGTCAGCCTTTTCTCCTCCTTCTTCGCCATTACCGGCATCTTCTCATGGGCGAACGGCCCCAGAGGATTGGTCTCCACGAAGGTCTTTGCGGATTCTTCCGAGTCGATAAAAGGAATTTCTGCAGGTGACCCAAACCCATCTCCACCATTAGAATACGGTTTTTTTCGCGGCGTGAATGTGGGCGCAGGATCAGGGGACTGCAAGGTAGGCCGATCAGCATACAGATCAACAACCCTCGACGGGGTATCTGACTCGAGGGATAGTTTACCCAATGCAGGGGCATTTTCAAGAGAAAACATCGACTGCTCCTCTTGAGCCTCCCTGGGTTCTTTACGATATTCCCGCTCAGAAACGTCCATTACATTCATGAGCTCTTGCTTGAACTCAAGAATAGATTGGGGACGTTCATCTGGATTGACCGACATGGCCCGGTACAATAACTTTTTGAGTCCTGGAGAAATGTCTTGCTCTTCATGTAGGATGTCCAGAAACGGATCCTTCTCCTTTCTGCTCAACGCATCAACAGGCCGTTTACCTGTGAGGATGGAATAAAGGGTGGCTCCACTCGAATAAATGTCGGACCAGGGGCCTTTTTTTCCATTAGGCACCAGTAGTTCAGGAGCTGTATATCCCTCTTCGTTGAGATCGATAACTCGGCCACATCTACGCGCCAAAAGGATTCGCGTCACGTGGAACCGAAAAAGCATGGGGCGCCCAGATTTTGTAAGAAAAATCTGATCAGGAGACAGGCGCCCATGTATAAGCCCTTGCCGATGGCCGGCTAACAAACCATCTAACAACGGCATTAAAATAGCGTATGCAGCACGTTTTTCAATTTTACTCTGATTCCCTTCTAACACTTTCGACAGTGTTGCACCCGGATAAAACGTTGAGACGCAATAGGATGTGCCGTTTTCCCGAAAATAGTCTTCGTGCTTGACAACATTCGGATGATCAATCAATGCAGTTGCTGCTGCTTCTCGAACAAAGCAGTTGAGCCCGTACTCAAAGTACCCGCGAGCCTCTTCATTTTTGAATTCAAACTCAGTCCTTCCCTCAGACCTCTTACCAATAAAAGAAGGGTTATATTCGCGAATAACTACTGCATTGCGCTCTTTGGCTAGATTCCAGGCAAGATAGGTAACGTCGTAGGGCCCATTGCTACCGAGTACTTTGCGCAGTACATAATTTTCATTTAGAACTGTTAATTTAGATAGAGCCATTGTGCGTCGTAAATTCCATTAAAGGGCAGCAACCCAATCATAGCGACTGGTATTTGCGTTTTTTTGGATGTGAGACTGGCTAAGGAAATTAGACTCGGGGGGCCAGAATAATCACAATAAAGAGATAACAAGCGTGAAGACGCGGTACAGAAGTCGCAAATACCAGACAGGATTATACAATACTTAAGTAATATCGTCTACTCTTCTTGGCGCATACTTTCATGGGGATATTCCCCACTTACTGTCGATACAACTTCTACTTTGAAACAGGACCAAAAGTGCCCTATCCGAAGGGATTTAATCTACATCCTCCCAATCTCCTAACAATACGGGTTTTATTATGGATGTCCATACTGCATATCCGTCCTCGTTCAGATGCAACTGGTCTCCCTGAAAGAGAGCATCGTTAGGTTCACGAGACTCATCCAATAAAGCAGAGGCGGTGTCTATAAAGAATAGTCTGTCATCATTCGAGGTCAGCTCAGCAATTCGCCGGTTCGTTTCAAAGACGATTTCCTTATGCTCCCAACGGGACCTGGTTGGACTTATGGCAATAAAGTAGATCGGGAGATCGGACTGTTTACGATGAACCCTATCTACAAATTGCTCATAGAGCGCTGTCACTGCTTCGGCCTGCTTTGGGTTATCTCCTGCAATGTCATTGGTACCAGAAAAAACGACGAGCATTTTAGGCTTGTAGGGAGTGACGATTCGATCAGCATAATAAATGGCATCGAACAATTTTGACCCACCAAACCCTCGTTGTATCACAGGCATAGGATCCATGTCTTCTGCTAACGTACTCCATAAACGTATGCTGGAGCTACCAACAAATACGATCGATCCTTCAGGGGGAGGGGTTAATTGATCGTCTACCTCAAAAGCAGCTATGTCATCTTCCCATCGTTCTGGCGTCTCCCCTTCGGGTACCACCAACTCTTCCAGAGCTGTTTCTTGTACCAGTGGAGATTCAGCTGTAGCATCCTCTTTTGTTTCGCAACCACCAAGGACAATTAATAGGCAAACTAAAATACCGCTTAGGACACTATGCTTCATGGGAAGAACTTCTGTTGCATCAATTTTACACCGACCCATTAAATATACAGGTCTGTTAAACCAGTGTAAAGCCAATCCTATGTTATGATCTATTGGCTCTGAGTCACAAACGGGGACTTTCCGATGCCGGGCCAAATTCTAATTATTCCTAAAACGGCTCGTATGCAAATCCATCCCCCTGTGATCCACCAGACAAGAGCGAGGCTATTTGGATGGTGAGTGGGGACAAAGAACAGCGCTGCGGATCCGCTGAGGCTCGCAACGATTACGGCGTTGCGCAGGTATCGAAAATCGCCCGTTCCCCAGTGGATTCCATCTGTCGCGAAAGAAAGCGCATTGATCGGTTGAAACAGAGAGGCTATGTACCATGGCCCTGCAAATACAACAACTGCAGATGTTGGCACAAGAAGAGAGATAACAAGAGGTTTACCCAGTATCATGAATAGAGCAAGAAGAACCCCTGTCCCTACACTCCATCCACAAACATACCGGGCTACCCGCAATGCCTGCTCGCGATTATCTGCACCTATAAAGTATCCAACCAGGCTCTGGCCGGTCACAGCAAATGCATCCAGCAACAGGGCCGAAAAGGTCCAAAACTGACGGATGGCCTGGTGCGCGGCTCCACTCTCGGCCCCCATTTTTGTAGCTGCTCGTGTGGCTAT
>JAHQVL010000010.1 GCA_019634345.1 Rhodothermaceae bacterium | reverse complement strand
GTTCGCTATTTAGTGTGCTCGAGACCTTGAATTGGCGAATCTGCAGGTCATTGGCGGCGTCAATCACTTCGGAAGCAATGGGTAGTTGGCTAACTTTCCACTCCATGTTGGACTGGCCTGAAGCGAGCCATACATCGCCGACGTACATGTCGGTGAGCGTAGTAGTATCCGATCCAGACACAACAAGCATTGTATAAGGTCCACCGGCATTCATAGCCTGAAAATCGACTCGCCAGTTACCATCGGTATCGGTTTGCGTTTCTAGAGTGATTCCGTTAAACGAAACAGCCACACTATCTCCGGATAAGGCTGTACCCCAGACTGGAAAAAGGACGTCGCGCTGCAGAACGCCACCCGATGTGAATATAGAGGGAAGTTCTAGGTCGCTTTGCTGGGCTTGGGTTGGAAGGCTAAAACATGCAAGCAGGATGATAACACTCACCCAGGCTAGTGAACGATTCATATATGTTAAGGCAAAATTGGTCCAGGCGGGCCCCTTGACCAGGCTATATAGGTAAAATGGAGCTTAGGAGATATGAAATGAAAGTAGCCGTTTGAGCTATCGCCAACTAAGGGAGGATGGATTAACCTCGTCATATATTTGGCTCTTACTTATTGGGAAGTTGAGTCCACTGATTAGAAGGAGTTATGAGTTATTTTTACAGGTTGTACTTGAAGCCAACTATTACGAAGTTTGATGTGGAATGTGCAGACTGCAAACCTACAAACCCAATAATAAGCGGTTCACCAACTAGTGCTACCGACTGGCAGTAATTTGTTGAATTTCGCTCCATTTAGTGGAATATTACGATTCGATCTGACAATTCAGAATTGTATCTGTATGATCGAATTACATCCTCCATGCGCCAGTTAACCTATAACGATGTATATGACGCCAATGGAGAGTTTTATCTGATGGTAGCAAAATTGTGTTTAACCGAATGATTGGGCAACGTGAAGGGGGAGGGTATGATATGGATGTGTATAGGATTCCAACGGATGGGATAAACTGTGTTCAAATAAGATGATAGGTGCGTTTATGTATCGATATACTCTACTATGTCTACTTTTGAATGTGTATCCAGTCCTATCTTGGGCACAAACGTTCTCCGTTGAACCTTTGGATGCCCTGTCGGATACTGAACTATCTATTCAGGTAAGCGAGCTTTCTCCGGGGCAATCAGTTGTAATTAAAAGCGAGATGAGCGATTCGCGCGGACGAATATGGCAAGCCCAGGCCAGGTTCATGAGTGATCAGAATGGAGTGATAGATCTTAGAAACCAGGCGCCAGAGAGCGGTGACTATGCCGATGTGGATCCAATGGGGCTTATTCATGCGATGCAAATTCCCAATAGCACCGTTCCTTCTGGCAGGTTTACTCTTTCTCAAAATGAACCCATGCGCGTTCGATTCAGCCTGGAAATCGATTCCAGAGAGCATGCGGTGCTTAATGTGACTCGTAGGATTGCTTCGGAGGACTTAGAAAAATCAGAGGTGCGAACGGGGAGGTTGCTGGGACGCTTTTACAAGCCGCCGGGTCATGGACCTTATCCTGGAGTCCTTTTGCTGGGGGGCTCATCGGGTGGGTTAAGTGGAGCAGTTAAAGCAGGGCTTCTCGCTTCACATGGGTTTGCAGTATTGACCGTTGCTTATTTTGCTGAAGAAGGGTTGCCACCTGATCTGCAGGATATTCCATTGGAGTATTTTAAAGAGAGTATGGATTGGCTCTCAGCCCAAAGTAGTGTTGCTCCGGGAGGTGTTTCTGTATATGGAACGTCTAAGGGGGCTGAAGCGGCATTATTGGTCGGGGCACACTATCCTGAAATCCGCAGTGTGGTTGCTGTAGTGCCCAGTAATGTTGTTTGGAGATGCATCTGTAATGTAGAAGGAGCTTCCTCCTGGTCTCTCAATGGTGAGCCGCTTCCTTATGCAACTCCTCAAAATGATCCTACTTACGAGCAGGAGCCAGGTAACCCATTCCGTGCTGCGACCCGGTATCTCCAGGGATTAAAAGATCAAGCTGCTGTGGAAGCTGCACGTATCCCGGTTGAACAGATCAATGGACCGATATTGTTAGTCTCCGGAACGGACGATCAACTCTGGCCCAGCTATGCCATGAGTGAGATGATCGTGCAACAGTTGGCAGAGAATGATTTCTCCTACGAATTTACTCACCTTGCCATGGAAGGGGCAGGGCATTCTATTAGAAGTTTATATCTGCCATTAGCAGGTACCACTTCTATAGCTAATGGCCGCTTGTCATTGGGAGGGACGTATGAGGGAATTCGCGGGGGGCAATCGTCTTGGAAGAAGATAATTGCTTTTCTTAAGAAAGATGCTCGTTGAATTAGTGAGGTTCTAGCGCAATTAAGCAACTTTTCGAGTAAGCACTTCAAGAACGCTAGGCGTGTCGCCCCACACGTATTGGCTGGGTTTCATCCGGCGCCAGGCACTATTCATTTTACGCCAGGCTGTTTGCCAATAACTACGAAAGGTGTGCCCGCCAGCCCTAAATGCTTTGCCGTGTCCAATCCACACGGTAATACAGACAATGAAATACAGCAGGCGTTGCTGCAAATAAGTGAGGTTAAGTAACCATTTTGGGCGTTTCCTGTGCAGGATAGCCAGGCGCTCGATTTGAAAGCGGATATGGGTAACTTCGTCGCGTAAGATCTGGCTGCAAATTGAGCGAAGTAATCGAGACTCCGTTGCATCGTGCAAGGCCTTATAATAAATAAGCGCCATGGTTTCTACCATGAGTACCGGCGTGGCCCATACTTCCATAGACGTAAAGGAATACCGCACCGCTCGAAAAGCATAATCACCCCAGTTCCATTTGATGCGTTTTGCATCGGCCGCATCTAAAAAACGGCCTAGCATATCTCCGTGAAGCTGCTCTTCCTGAATGAAGAGCCGTGCAACTTCTACGAAGGTGGTATCACCTGTTTTCCTCGCGTATACCTCAGCTGACCGCATAAGGTGCGAGCCATCCGATGTTTCGCCGAGTTGCCAGGCTTGGAGCGAGCCTACAATGGGCTCAAGCTGATCGTGAGGTGCATCTACTCCCAGATGCCAGGGATGTGTTGGATGCGAAGCAAGATTGCTCGTGTAATAAGCAAGCCACTCCGACGAGGATGTGATTCTTCTCATAAAGGAAAGTACTTTGCATTGCAAAGTTAGTTTCGACAAATTGTGACACAACTTCGTGTTCCGTGGTTTAGCTTGTATGGTGCTGAAGATTTTGAATCGATTGTGGTCGACTGGGTGCTGGAGAAGATCTAAACCGTTTACTTTAATTCAATAACACGCTGCACCCCTATTTCCTCGAGAAAACGCTCGTCGTGGGAGACGACGATCAATGTGCCCTGATAGGCTGTGATGGTTCTGGTCACTATTTCTATGTTTTGGATATCCAGGTTGTTGGTGGGTTCATCGAGTATGATCATGTCTGGTGCATGATGGTTGATTGTCAGGCAGCAAAGCATCAGTCGCATTCGTTCTCCGCCACTTAGTGTGCTACATGGTTTATCCCACGTCTCTCTCCCGAAAAGAAAGCGGTCAAGTCTTATCTTGACTTCATGCTCTGGTAGGATAGAGGTGTTAAACCGTTGTGCTTGCTTATAGATACTCAGATTGGTATTGATTAGTGAGTAGTCTTGATCGATATAAACGGACTTAAAATCTGCTCTCTTGATCGTTCCCTCGTGCGGTTCAATATCACCCAAGATCAATTTAATTAACGTGGTTTTTCCTGAGCCGTTTTTGCCCTTCAACGCGATCCTTTCCCCACTTCTGATTTCCACATGCAGATTTAAATCCCACACGTGTTGTGTTTCATAGCTATAGTTCAGGTTTGAAGCAGCGAACAATATCTTGCCTTTGTGGAGTGATGAGTGCTCAAATCCAAATTTGATCTTATCGATGTCTGGAAGTAGAGAGCGTAGGTTCTGCAATTCCTGCTTAATGCCATCAATCTTTTTAAGGTGAACACTTTTTAGCTTTGAAGAACTGTTTTCTGCATCGTTCTTCATCTTGTTCATCATGATCTTAGGCATACCAGACTTGACTTGCTTTCTCTTTCCCCGCGCATCAAGCTTTTGCTGGCGTTCTACAGTCTCTCTTTGTTTCTTCTTTGCCTCCCGCCATATTCGCTCTTTGCTTTGAATGGTATGGCTGAGGGCATCGCGCTCAAGTTGTTTCTGCTGTACATAAAAGTCGTAATTTCCTCCATATACTGAAATCCCTTGTTGATTCATTTCACATATGGAATCTAAAAGGTTCAATAATCTTCTGTCGTGGCTGACGATAAGTAGGGTGCGTGATGTGGATTCGATAAATCGATACAGTTGGTGCCTGCCAGTGAGGTCCAAATGATTACTCGGTTCATCCATCAAAACCAGTTTGGGCTGGTGAATGGTAATGCCTGCCAACAGGACCCTGGTTTTTTGTCCACCACTCAGCGTTCTCATGGATTGGTTGAGGTTCAGGTCGCTCAATTGCCAATACACCAGTGCCTCAGCACAACGGGTTTCAATGTCCCAGTCCTCGTCTAACTGCTCATAGTCCTCTTCTGAAACACGGCCGTTCAAAATTGAAGTAAGCGCCCTGAGCTTTGCTTCCACCTTAAGCGCTTGTGCGATAGAGAAATGATCGTACTGACCATAAATTTGAGGTAGATAATAGGGTTTTTCCTCTACTTCCAGGCGTCCAGTGGATTGCTGCAACTTACCTGAAATAATCTGGAGCAGTGTGGATTTTCCAACCCCATTATTTCCAATCAGAGCAATTTTATCCAGGTTATTTACTGTAAGGGAAATGTTCTTGAACAGTACATCTTTATTGGGATGTATATAGGAGAGGTCTCGTAGAATAAGCATAATTCCTTTCGATAAAGAGTGATAGTGAGCGCAGTGCTCGTTCGTCTCTATGGGTTGAAAGAAATTATATTCTCATTGGACTCTCTGAGTACTTGTGGGATATGTGACTGCTTGATATTCGCAGTTTATACTGCGGCTTAAGACTGTAATGTTCCTGGGAGTACCTGAAGAGTATCAGAAGGACTCAACGCTCCTCGTGGGTAGTCAGCATGAATTTGATGGATAGGCCTCCCGGTATTCCTGGTGAAAGCAGGGATCAAGGTATGTGAAATTTGAAATGCCTATTTTTGCGTTGTACTATCAACGGGTAATAAAGTGACATACATGTTTATAGCACGTTCACTCCTCTTATTCCTATTTCTGCTATTATCCCAGGCTACTCCCTTGCAGGCGCAGGTGCCTGATGATTCAATTGATGTGTTTATCAGAGACCAGGCAGCGCGATTTCATGTGCCGGGTATAGCTGTAGGAGTTGTCAAACAGGATTCGTTGATATGGTCGAAGGGGTATGGGTGGGCTGATCTTGAGCGGAAGATTCCAATGCGCACAGACGGTGTCATGAATATTGCCTCCATTTCTAAGACAATCACAGCTACGGCAGTGATGCAGCTATGGGAGCGTGGGCGGATAGATCTAGACACAGACATCAACCAGTATGTCCCTGTTGAAGTCAGAAATCCGCATTTCCCAGAGAAGGCATTAACTATTCGACACCTGTTAACACACACCTCATCAATTCGAGATGGATCAGCGTATCGGAAAGGATATGCATGCGGAGATCCGAAAGTGTCACTGGATGATTGGATCGAATCCTATTTTTCTCCCGAGGGTGAGTTCTATAATTCTGAAGAGAATTTCCATAAGGAAAGCCCCGGTTCAATTTATCGATACTCGAATGTGGGCTTTGGATTGCTCGGATATATTGTTGAGCAGCAAGCAGGCGTGTCTTTTAGTGAGTTTGTTAAAGAAAACATCTTCAATCCGTTGGAGATGGATAACACGGGCTACTACTTGCGTGAGATCGATTCTGAAAAACGTGTAGTACCCTATTTGTATCTGGGGCCTCTGCAAAAGCAAATCAATGCCTCATCTGATACTCCCTTGCCCTATTTTAACCCCTACTGTATGTATAGCTTTTGGAATTATCCAGATGGCCTTGTGAGAACGAGTGTCGAGGATTTGTCGCATTTTGCTATGGCCTATATGAACGGAGGGGAATTCCGGGGAAAGCGTATTCTTGAAGAAAAAACAATCGCGATGATGCATTCTCCGCAGCTCAGCGAGGCATTGAATGATGACCTTGATCAAGGGTTAAGTTGGTTCTTTAGTCCAGGCCTCGATCCATCCTGGTTTCATGGAGGGGCCGATCCTGGTGTTTCGACCCGATTGTATGTGGACAAGGCTAATAAGGTCGGGATTATCGTATTCCAAAATGCAAACGCCGATAACGCTTTTTTTATAGCAAGGAAGTTATACAATACATTCAAGTAGCCGGAGACGCTGTTTATCTGGATTCTTATAGATGACCAAAAAACTACTCACAGGGGCCCTAATTACCACACCACTGATTGTCATAAATGGTACAATGGCAATCTATTTTCAAGGGGGAGCGGGTATTCAAGAAGTTGTAGTTGTGGGGCTACTCATCAGTGTTTATGTCTTCTTGATCTGGCTCATCAATATCACGTTGGTAACGAGAGTAAAGGTGCCTCAGAAATGGCATCTATATGTTATCAGCTTTCTGATCATTGGACTTGTTGGCTTTCCCTTTCGATTGTTTGTTGTGAGTATTCTAACGGACCTATCCACCCTTGATGGATTTCCAAATTACCCGGTTTTGAACGCGCTTGTGGTTAATTCAATCGTATGGGTCATTATTGAAATGGTCCGAACGGGAGAGGAAAAAAAGGAAGCGGAGGCCACGATTGATAAGCTCAAGATCGAAAATTTAGAGGCTCAGAAGCAGTCCTTAATCAGGCAAGTTCAACCTCATTTTCTGTTTAATGCGCTCAGCACGTTAAAATCGCTTATATCAGAGAATCAAAGGGATGCCGAGTCGTACACGGTTAAGTTATCTAATTTTTTGCGGTACTCGTTTGCGAATGAATCAGCTGACCTAACTACTCTGGAGCAAGAACTTGATTATGTAAACAACTACATCGAGTTACAAGCCATTCGGTTTGAAGGTGGGTTTACACATGAAATTAGGATTCCTGAGAACGTGATGCAGTACAAGATCCCAGTGTTTGCCTTACAAACCCTGGTAGAGAATATTTTCAAACACAATTTTTTCAACGAAAAAAAACCACTGCATTTTACGATCGTGCATGAAGAGGAGGGGCTAACAGTCAGGAATGAAAAAATAGGGTTAAAGCTGACAGATAGAAATGAGACAGGATTATTAAATCTGAGCAAGAGATACGAACTGACCAACGGCTCCAGCATTACAATTCTGAATACTGATGAGGAATTTGTAGTTACCATCCCTTTGATTCCGTGAATATCTTAATCATCGAAGACGAAAAACGAACCGCGAATGATCTCAAGCGGACAATCTTTGCGGTAGTGCCGGAAGCAGAAGTGTATGGGATTGTAGGGTCAGTGGAAGCGGGGATTGATTTTCTCAATAATCACAAGCAGATCGATCTGATATTCTCAGACATCCAATTGGCGGACGGATTGAGTTTTGATATTTTTCAAACCACCAAGAACGATATCCCTGTCATTTTTTGCACCGCGTACGACCAGTTTGCTCTACAGGCTTTTCAAACGTATGGGATAGATTACATCCTCAAACCCTTTGACGAGCCGGCTGTCAAGAGGGCCATAGATAAGTATAAAAACTTAATAGGTACCTCCCGGCCTACTGATTTTCGAGACGTAACGGAAGCCATTAAACAACAACTTTTCCCCTCTAAGAAGACTACGTCCATTCTCATTCATCAGGGTGATAAACTGATTCCTCTATCTGTGGATGATGTCGCTATTTTTTTTATCAAGGATGAACTATTATCTGCATACACATTCAGTGGAATACGATACTTTGTCGACAAAAAGCTGGATAGCCTGGAAGCGGAACTGTCTCCCACCTTTTTTAGAGCTAACAGGCAACAACTTATCCATCGAAGAGCAGTGAGAGACGTGTCCCAGTATTTCCACCGCAAGCTCATGGTCAATTTGAGTATTCCTTTTAAGGAGGAGGTTGTGGTTGGCAAACTCAAGGTAACTGCCTTTAAAGAGTGGTTAAGTACCGTATAAAAATCTCCAGATGCGGGCTCTTGTCCACTTCACCTCAACTCTTGTCCACTTCACGTACTTCTAGATAACCAGGCGCCGCCTGGCTCGTCTTTGTTGGTGTAATTCATCTTGAAAAAGAGACCAATGAAGACGCTTTTAATCCTTGCTCTAATACTGGTAATGGGGAGCGGAATGGCTATAGGCCAGGAGGTGCGCCCTG
Organism: Rhodothermaceae bacterium; assembly: GCA_019634345.1. Classification (GTDB taxonomy): domain Bacteria; phylum Bacteroidota; class Rhodothermia; order Rhodothermales; family JAHQVL01; genus JAHQVL01. The sequence goes on along the minus strand of JAHQVL010000010.1, from coordinate 6,203 downwards.
TTCAACATACATTCGGAAGCCTTGAAGAAATCATCGCCTATAGCGAAGAAACGAACCTGGATCTCGTCATTGACAATATTCGCTACATACAGGCAACAAAAGCTAAAAAAGCCTCAAGGATTGAGATTCTTAATCCCACTACCAGCTTGTCCGGTTCGTTTACCCATTTCAAAGAACTCCCTGTCACGTTGTTGCCAGCTGAGATTTTCGGGGGAGAACCGGGCACTACAGTGGAGCTACGTGCTGGTTCGCCCTATACTACCGAGTTTTCTCAAAACCTGGAAGTACAACTCGTCAATCCAGTAGGGTGGGCCGATTACAAACTGGCCAAGATCAATACCGAACTTACCCGTTCTAGCGGACAACGAACCCGGCAAGTCCTTCATGAGAACCTTGCGGATAGCTATTACGCGATTGTTAACCTGAACAAGCAGCGAGTCAGTACAGAAGAACTCCTCAAATCTGCAGACTCTGTATACGTCATTACGCAGAATAAATTTGACGAGGGGCTTGTTAGTCAGCAGGACTTAAACAACGCGGAAGTAAACAAGCTGAACACCGAAAAGAACTTGCGGCAGATAGAGTACCTGCTTGCCGACTCCCACCTGACGCTGAAAACACTCTGCACTATTCCTGAGCAGGATGAGGTAGTTATCAAACATACCGATTCATCAACTCCAGAGCGGCAGTATGTAGCGCTCAACAAACTTGACGTTAAAATTCAACTGCTTAATCTGGACTTTGCCCGTCAAAATTACAAAAAGAGTAGGTCCGTACTGTTGCCCTCGTTGTCCTTTTTTACAGGCAATACCTACCAGCTAAACAATACCACCTTTCAACCGCTTAGTGGGAACTGGATCAATAGCAATTACCTGGGGCTGACGCTGAGTTTTAGGCTTCCAAACAGCAGCACTTTTTCCAATATGCAGCAAGCAAAGTTGGATTATGAAATCGCTAGCCGGGAGATGGAAAAGGCAGAGCATGCTGCACAGATTGAGCAGAAAAGACTTGCAAACAGCTATGAGGAGGCGCGTTCCGAACACAAACTTGCACTCGACATCAACAGTCTCCATACGGATACCTACGAAAAAAACCTCAATCTATACGGCCAGGGTTTGATCAGCGTGGATAGGCTGCTGGACAGTTACAACGCGATGCTTAACGCGGAGTATGCAGCAAATTCAGCAGCCATATCGCTAGAACTGGCCCATTCAAAAATAGCGATCAATAACACATTCAACTAGCCATGAGAACTCATCTTTCCATCCTGACACTCTTAGTGCTTCTTGTTGGCTGCCAGCAGCAATTTGAAGACACTACACCTATACGAAAAGACATCACAGAAACCATATTTGCCAGCGGTAAACTGGCTGCAGAAGGGACCTATACCCTGATCGCAAAATCAGACGGGTACCTTGTCGAGATCAACTTTGAAGAAGGGGATGTAATCTCCAAAGGCACCGTCCTGGCTGTAATCGAAAACGAAGAGAGTAGACTTAATAAGCAGGGAAGCCAGGAGCTCTTGGAAATTGCAAAGCATAATACCCGGCAAGACGCGCCGGCCCTAACCCAGGCGCGCGCCTCTATCGAGATCGCCCAGGAGCAACTTGAGCAAGATTCCCTACAAGCCACTCGATATAATACGCTGTGGAAGCAAAACAGCGTATCCAGGGTCGATTATGAACGGGCTCAGCTTGCCTACAACAATTCGAAAAAAAGCCTGGAGTCAGCCAGACAAACCTATGAGCAACTACAACTCGAGGCAGAGCAGCAACTCATTAACTCGAGGGTCAATTACGAAGTGTCTTCGGTGTCTGTACAACAGATTGAGATTAAAGCTGTGGTTGAAGGCAAGGTCTACGAAAAATACAAAGAAGTGGGGGATTACGTAGCTCGAGGGACGGTCATCGCGACGATCGGGCACCCTACGGAGATCTATGCTGAAATAAACATAGACGAAAGTACGATCGAAAGAGTTCAGGTTGGCCAGGACGCAGTCGTGAAGTTAAACACCAATCCAGATAAAGCGCTGCATGCAGTAGTAAGCGAGATCTTACCCACGTTTAACGAAGCGAATCAGTCCTTCACCTCCAAGCTCACTTTTAAAGAGCCGCTTGACTTCCAGATTGTAGGCACTCAATTGCAGAGCAATATCATCGTGGACGAGATAGAAAATGCGTTACTTATTCCTAGGCAATACCTGGACTACAACGGCAATGTGCAACTCAAGGGTTCTGGTGAAAAAGTACCTGTGGTAACGAAGACCGTCAGCAGCGAGTGGGTTCATGTGCTAGAAGGCATTGACGAAGGGACCGAACTCACCGTGGCTATCAACTAACCTAAACCAAAGCGATAATCATGAGACTTCCAGTAAACCTCGATATCGCCTTGACCCACATCGTCACGCGTAAAAAACAAACGCTTGTGACGGCCCTGGGGATCACGATAGGCGTCTCTATCTACTTATTCATGAACTCTCTGAGCAGCGGGTTCTCAGATTTCAGCCGAGACAATATTTTCCAGAATAATGCACATATAGAGATCTATAAAGAAGATGAGATGAGTCAACCTCTTTTTGATTCAGGATCTGGTGTTGTACTGATAAGCAATCCTCAGATTACGACCTCATCAAAAAAACTGAGCAATCCGGAAAAACTGTTGCATGATATCAAGGCAGAGCCTTACATCACCAATGCGATCTCACTGGTCGAGTTTTCAGCGGTATATCGGAGAGGAGATACTCAAATTCAGGGGAGGGGAATCGGTGTGGACATGCTGGATTATGCAGATATGTTTCAAACCGATGAGTTGATGGTTGCTGGTTCTATACAGGACCTACGAGACAATCTCAATGGCATCATTATCGGCTCAGGGATTGCAGAAAAACTGAGTTTGACCGTTGGTCAAAACATTACCGTTTCCTCAACGGAGGGAATATATAAAGTCCTGAGAATTGTAGGCATCTTCAGTACAGGGTCTACCCAAATGGACGAAACGCGGTCCTATGTAAATACAACCACAGCTCAGCAATACCTCAAGGAAGGCCCCAGTTATGTAACTACGATCTATGCCAACACGGTAGATCCGGACAACAGCCTGCAATACATCGAAGAGTTGGCCGGAATCATTCCCTATGCGGTTGAAGACTGGACCGTTATCAACAAGGACATCATCACGCAAGATGAAACCCGCCAGTTAATGATGACCGCCATCTCTTTGGCCATCCTGATCATGGCTGGCTTTGGCATCTACAATATCCTCAGTACGACCATCTCACAAAAAATAGATGACATTGCCATCTTAAAAGCAACGGGCTTTAACGGACGAGATGTGATTAATATTTTTCTCTCCGAAGCGCTCTTTTTTGGCTTAATCGGGACCGCATTAGGGATTTTGGTGGGCATCTGTTTGATAGGGATCATGAAGTCCATTTACATCGGCCAGCCGGTCGGCAATTTTCCGATCTCAGTTGAAGCAGATTTGGTTCTGTTGAGCACCCTTCTTGGCCTTGTTCTGACCCTTTGTGCCGGCTATTTCCCGGCCCGAAGAGCAGCAGATGTAGACCCTGTAGAAATTTTTAGACGATAAAGTTAGATCCATGAATGATATAGTCCTTCAAACACAGAATTTAAATAAGTTCTTTCACGAGCCCGTGGAATTCCACGTACTCAAGGACATCAATGTCAGCGTGCATAAAGGCGAGTTTGTCTCCATGATTGGGAAGAGTGGCTCAGGGAAATCGACGCTGCTCTACTGCCTCAGTACGATGGATAACGATTACAGTGGGGAAGTGCACATCCTCAACGAAAACGTGACGGGGAGAAAGGATAAAGCGATGGCTGCAATCAGGAATAAAAACATCGGGTTTGTCTTCCAATTTCATTATTTGCTGCCCGAGTTTACGTGTTTGAAAAACGTCATGTTACCGGCTCTCAAGTTAGGTAAACACACGTATGAAGAGATTGAAGATCGCGCATACAAAAAGCTAGAGATATTGGGCTTGAAAGACCAGGCACTGAAGCAGTCAATCAAGTTAAGTGGGGGGCAACAGCAACGGGTATCGATTGCACGAGCTCTGATAAATGAGCCAGAGATCATCTTGTGTGACGAGCCGACCGGGAATCTGGATACCAAAAATACGGACATGGTGTTTGACGTATTCCGGCAATTGGTCGACGAAACCAACAAAACCATCCTGGTAGTCACTCACGACACTGATTTTGCCGCCGCCAGTGATCGCACAATCGAAATGGCGGATGGGAGAATCGTGAGTGGTAACTCAGGCTTGTATATGGAGGCCAGGGCATGATGAACCACTCACTCAATTATCATCACTTACTTATAACTGAATAAAACAATGAAAGCATTATCAACACAATACAAAAGCCGTTTGATTTTGGGTATTACATTCGTAATCCTGTTTGCAAGTTCTGCATGGGCACAGACAAGTGAACCAACCGAAGAGCAAAAAAAGCAGATTGCCAGCCAGATTGAGCATTCAAAAGAACTGCTTCAGTTAACAGATGATCAGGTTGTGGCTGTTGACGCCATTCTTACAACCTCCTTCTCAGAGCGACTAGGCATTATGGAAAAGTATGGGATTAATTTCAACGACCCTAACTACAAACGACCAGGGATGAGCACATTGCGAAGAATGGGCAGAGAGATGGACAAACTGAAGGGTAAGACGAACAAGCAGTTAGAGGAGCACCTGACGTCTGATCAGATGGAAACCTGGGAAATGCTTGAAGAGGACAGGAGTGCACGAATGAGAGAGCGGCTACTTGGAAGGAATTAGAAATACCCGTCATTCGTTAAGGATTCACCAAGGTGTTCATCAACAGCGTCACTGAGTTTTCTGCATCATTCGCTGTTGCCAGGTCTAAATCACCATCTCCGTCGAAGTCGGCGGAGATGACCTGGTGAGGTTGGTTGCCAACGGCAATAGGTTCTGATTTTGAGAACGAAGCCGTACCGTCGTTTATCAGAATCGTAATGGTATGTCCTGAATAAGCAGCAATGGCCACGTCCAGGTCGCCGTCCTGGTCGTAATCACCGGAGGCGCCGGCCCACGGTTGGGAAGGGATAACAACAATACCCTGGTCAGAAAAAGTGCCGTTACTGTCATTAGCGAGCAAAAAGACTTCTCCAGAACCAGAACTCGTGATGAGTATATCTACGTCCAAATCACTATCAAAATCACCTGCAGCCGGAATATGATGGTTTTTTCCCAGTGTGATTGACGCATCGCTGGTGAACGTTCCAGAGCCATCATTCTTAAACACATGGAGGGTAGCAGCGAAGAAGCTGGGTACGGCTAAATCGATATCTCCATCCCCGTCGATGTCTTGGGTGATGGCACGTTCTGTTCCATTACTGGCTTGTAACGTGGATGTAAGAGAGAAAGAACCTGTTCCATCATTGGTTAAGAGAGAAACCGTTCCAGCGCTGAAATCTGATACCACCCAGTCCAGGTCTGAATCTCCGTCGAGATCAGCAGAGGTGATTGCGTGTGGATTATTGCCAACGGCTATGCTGTCAGTAATTGAGAAGCTTGCTGATCCATTGTTGGTTAGTATAAAGGCTGAGTTGGCGCCTGCGTTTACTACGCCCAAATCGATAGACCCATTCGCATCGAAGTCGCCTGCTGTGATGGCTTGTGGCCGGTTGAATCCGGAAAGCGTTGTTGCAACAGAAAACGTACCTGTGCCATCATTGAGTAAGATAGTCACCGAATGGGCTCCGTCGTTTACTGTAGCCATATCAAGGTCTCCATCCGCATCGAAATCCCCTACATCAAGATTGTAGGGTTTCACGGGAGTAGATATATCCGTGCGGGTAAATGATTGTGCTGAAGCAGACAAGCAAAATGCGAACGAAGCAACGAGGCAAAAATAGTTCATGATTGATGGGGAGAGCCCACTGTAACTTTAAAGGGCAGGTTCTTTAGCCGGTGTATGTCGTGAACTGTACAAGACCGATAACAGAGCAAGCAGTGCTGGCAAACCCTGGGTAAATAGAATGCTGGTCTTGGCCGTTATGCCTCCAAAAATACCAGCGATAACGACACAGCTTAGGAAGAATATCTTGACATCGGTACGTTTTGAGAGGAGGCCCCAAAAGAGTCCCGCTGCAAGGAAGCCGTTATATAGACCCTGATTCATAGCAAGGACTGCCGAGGATGCCGCGACCTCGGGTGTCAT
>JAHQVL010000106.1 GCA_019634345.1 Rhodothermaceae bacterium | reverse complement strand
TTGTTGGTAGCGAACCCCATCTATCCGTTCACTGGATGAATTTTCCCACGCAATAATACAACGATTGCGGAGTTATAAACGAGGCATACGTTAAACTAATTGGACACCATGAAACAACAAAAAACTATCTTTATTTGGACTTTATTGCTGGCTGTAATGGCTTTGCCTGCAACAGCGCAGTCGTATCTTCCAAATAATGCTGAGGCCAGCTACATCATGTCTGGTTTTGGTGGATCCGCTGTCGTAGGCGATGGCGAAATTATTGTCGGCTCCACTGGGCAAACGCAAAACGCCGGCGAACTGTACATCTATAAGAAGGACGGAGGCGACTGGAAGGAAGCTGGCCGAATTATGGCTTCTGATGGTGGCGATGACAACCGCTTTGGGCGCGCGATGGCGCTACACGGTTCAACGCTCGTAGTTGGTGCAACCCTTCAAGATGCCCCTCAAGGAGCTGCGTACATTTTCACTAAAGGTGAAGATGGTATGTGGAACCAGTCTGCAAAGCTTGTCCCTTCTGAAACAGAAGAAAACTACGGACGAGCAGTTGCTGTCAATGACAAGTTTGCTCTGGTCGCAACGGTGTCTAAAGGCGGTGGTAAAGGGGGTGTGTATGTATTCCACAATGCCGGAGACGGCAATTGGGAAGAGCATAGCCTTCTGATGCCTGAAGAACTCCAACAAGGTGACTTTTTTGGTTTATCTGTTTCTCTTTCAGGAAATACTGCAGTCATCGGTGCGCCTGCGTACCAACGTGAGGACTATGCCGGATCTGCATATGTCTTCAATTATGATGAAGCTTCTAATATGTGGAAGCAGGTATCGAAACTTGAAGTACCTGAAATGGACCATCGCAGTGCTTTCGGGCATTCCGTATTGGTTTTTGAGAACTATGCAGCTGTAGGTGTACCTGGGGACAACCAGGGCACAGGTGCAGTTCACCTCTATATGCGTGACGGCGAAAGCGGCAACTGGCAAGAAGGTGGAAAAATGGTTCCATTTGACGGTTCTCCTGGAACACAGTTCGGCATGATGCTGGGTATCAACAGCGGAGGCCTATGGGTAGGTGCTCCTCGTGCATCAGATAACCGCGGTGCTGTGTATGCATTTGATTTTGACTTTGGGTCAAACATGTGGACAGGCGCATCAAAAATACATGCTGTTGATCCACAAAATGGCGGTCAGTTCGGAAGCTTCTTCGCTGCTAGTGAAGACCTTGCTCTGGTCGGCGAAACAAACGCGGATGGCGGTCTTGGTATTGCTCATGTTCTCGAAAAAGGCGATATGGGTAAGTGGGAAACGAGCGCATCCTTCTTCACAGAAATTCAGGGCATGGAATCTGTAGTAGGTGCAAAAGTAGATTGCGAAGATGGAGAAGCTTCATTGTTCGGATGTGATAATGTTGACTTGTTGTCCTTCGTGCCTCTCCATGAGCTAGGTGGCGGCCGCGGTGCACGCCTGAATGATATCTGGGGTTGGGAAGATCCTGAGACCGGTGTTGAGTATACACTCCTCGGCCGTACGGACGGAACCTCATTTGTAGATATCAGCAATCCATCAAACCCTGTTGTTATCGGAACGCTCAAGCACACAGAAGGTGCAACACCAGCTTCCTGGCGTGACATCAAAGTATACGAGGATCATGCGTTCATCGTTGCTGATGGTTCTGGGCAGCATGGTATGCAGGTATTTGACCTGACGCAGCTTCGTGATGTAGATGCAGCTGATATGCCAGTTGAGTTTGAACAGTCTGCTCTTTATGACGAAGTAGCTAGTGTTCACAACATCGTGATTAACGAAGAATCAGGATTCGCTTTCGCAGTAGGAAGCAACTCTGGTGGCGAAACATGCGGTGGTGGTCTTCACATCATCGATATCCGTGATCAGCTTCGTCCTACTTTCGCAGGATGCTTCTCTGATACAGAGACAGGCCGTTCTGGTACGGGCTATACGCATGATGCACAGTGCGTTATGTACAACGGCCCAGACACAGAGCACCAGGGCAAAGAAATTTGCTTCAGTTCAAATGAAACTGCTCTGAGTATTGGTGATGTATCTGACAAAGAGAACACCATTGCGCTCTCTAATGCTGACTATCCAAATGTTGGCTACTCGCACCAGGGATGGTTGACAGAAGATCAGAAGTTCTTCTACATGAACGACGAGCTTGATGAAGTAAGTGGAAACGTAAGCAATACGCGTACGCTTATCTGGGATGTTCAGGACCTGGACGATCCTCAGCTTGTCAAAGAGTTCATGTTGGAAACGACTGCTTCTGACCACAACTTGTATATCAAAGGTAATTTGATGTATCAGTCTAATTACAACTCAGGACTGCGCATCTTTGATATCTCTGATATCGAGAATCCAAAACCAGTGGGTCACTTCGACACGAATCCGTTTGCCGAAGATGCTGGCTTTGACGGATCATGGAGTAACTACCCATACTTCAACAGCGGCGTAATCGCTGTATCAAGTATCGGTCAAGGACTCTTCATCGTGAAGAAGAGCGATATTGATATCTAGGCCTTGCGGCCTGCTTCGGGTTTCGGGTTTCGGGTTTCGGGTTTATCGCTCGAAACCCGAAACCCGAATTCGTATAGGAGGTAATGAGAATAGAATCCAACACAAACCTCCTTTTACTACCACCTAACCCGAAACGCGACACGCAGATGGGTATGCCCATCTAACTGATTACGAAGTGATAAACCCGAAACGTATAAGATAATGAAGCACCTCACCCAAGCCGGGTTATTGTTCGGCCTTCTCTTTATCATCGCATGCGGCCATTCTAATGCTACTGTTGTGTCTACGGAATCGCCGGTTGTAGCTATCGATAACGCACCGTATGTCTATGTATGTAACGAGACAAGTGCTACCGTAACCGTTATTAATGCGAATACCCTTGAAGTCGTTGATACGGTCGATTTCAAAGCATTGGGGTTCGATAAAAACTCTAAGCCGCATCACGTAGCGGTTGAGCCCGATGGGTCGTTCTGGTACGTGTCATTAATTAGTGCCGGAAAGGTGTTGAAGTTTGATCGGGAAAACAACCTGATTGATAGTGCAGATTTTGAAACGCCCGGTATGTTGGCGCTTCACCCGAAAGAAGATTTGATTTTTGTAGGCCGTTCTATGAAAGCGGTCAACCCTCCACAACGCATCGGTATGCTTGAGCGGTCGTCTATGGAAATGGACGAGGTTGATGTATTCTTTCCACGCCCTCACGGAGTCGTTATAGATCCGCGTGGAGATTATGTATACACTGGCAGCTTGTCCGTCAATCAATTCCTCAGTATGAATATTGCGACGGGCGATGTAAATCTGAACAAAGTAGATGGTGAAACCCATACCTTTGTACAGTTTGCATTATCGCCAGACGGAACGAGGATGGTTGTGAGTGGCCAGCTTACCGGGAAAGTTCTTGTATTTGATACAACGGATCCGAGTGACATTAAGCAAATTAAGGCGATTGATGTTAAGGCAGCGCCCTGGCATCCGGCATTTACACCCGATGGTAAATTTGTCTACTTCGGTAACAAAATGGCCAATACAGTGACTGTGCTGAACATGGATAAGCTTGAGGTTGAAAAAGTGATTGAAGGTGAAGGATTGGCCCAGCCTCACGGTATTGCTATATCTCCTGATGGTAAATATGTGTTTATCTCCAACAATAATCAGGAAATGATGATGATGATGGGGAATAAAGAGAAGATGGGTGACGAGCACGCCGGCCATGATATGGATAAAGAGGATGATGAACACGCCGGCCATGACATGGACAAGGATGACGATGAGCACGCCGGCCATGATATGGGCATGAAAGACGAGAAGAAAGACCCTGAACATGGCTCTATGGTAATAATTGATACAGCCACCAACGAAATCGTCAAGGTGATTGAGCTTGGATTTAACCCTACAGGTGTAGGTGGGCAACCCGGGATGTAATCCCCGTCTTTAATAGTGAAGAACATGAAAGTTCAAGGGAATTTGTTGGGTACTACCCTTTATTCTCTTGAACTTTTTTGTTTAACCGTACGTTCTCTGAACCTGATAGATATACCCACTAGTGCAAACAGCTGCTTTTATGAATCCACTGTCTGATGTACACTGGAGCTTCGTACTGCTTGTTTTGGTATTAGCCGGCTGTTCCGGAGCCAAATCAACGGTTTCTACCTCTTCCGATCCGAATGCTTTTCCTCCAGCCTTAGAGCGATATGTGAATCCCTTTACCATGTTAGATGGTGCGGGAGAATCCATGGATCTGGCTCTTTTAGGTGGATTAAATGTGCCTAGGCCTCAGTTTGTGGACATCGACGGAGATGGAGATGATGACCTCTTCCTGCAAGAAAACACCGGTAAGTTGATGTTCTTCGAACACATCCGGGAAAATGGGGAATCAAAATTTGTCTGGCGTACAGATCAGTATGGGGGCATCGATATCGGAGAATGGAGCCGTTTTTACGATATGGATGAAGATGGGGATTTTGACCTTCTGGCAGAAAAGCAATTCAGCTACGTTACCTACTATCAAAATGTGGGAGACGCTACTAATGCAGAGTTTGTAGCTCTTGCTGATTCGCTTCGAGATTTTCAGGGTGAGCCCCTCTTTGCTGATCGCCAAAATATTCCCAATCTGACAGATATCGATTGCGACGGTCTCATCGATTTATTTGTAGGCCGTGTAGAAGGGACGGTCATGAGATACGAAGCCATTGCTAAAGTCGAAGACGGCCCGCCTGTATTTCGTCTTCTAGATAACCGGTTTGAGGATATCGAAATCATCGGCCAGATTGGAGGCTCCCTGCATGGTGCGAATACGCTTGCCTTTACCGATATCGATGGGGATGGAGACCAGGACCTGTTTTGGGGAGACTTCTTCGAACCGAGCTTGTTGTTTATTGAAAACACCGGAACGTGCGCTAATCCGAATCTGCGTAACGACCCGATTCCTTTTCCAACCCACTCGCCCGTAAGCACAAGTGGGTACAACGCACCAGCCTTTACGGATCTGGATGGAGATGGTGATAAGGACATGTTCATGGGGGTGTTGGGCGGAGCATTTAATCCAAACCTGACTGCAGCGAATAACTTCTACTATTTCGCCAACAACGACGGCGTTTATGAGCAGGAGACCACCCGGTTTTTGAGGAATGTTGATATCGGAAGAGAAAGTTTGCCTGTATTTGTGGACCTGGATGCAGATGGCGACAAAGACCTTGTTCTGACGAATAAGATTGAACAGGATGATTTTGATCAGGGCAGGAGTTATTACTTCGAGAATCAAGGATCAGCCAGCAATCCTTCGTTTAAGTATATTGACACCTTCGAGTTTGAACCGGCCTATCACTACGATCCGGCATTTGGTGACCTGGATGGAGATGGTGACTACGATGCGATCATAGGGACGTGGAGCCAGGGGATGGGGCTTTACCTGAATCAAGGATCCAATACGTCTCCTAAACTGGAAGCAGAAAACACCAGTTACATCAAATTAACAAGAGGAAGTAATTCGACGCCGGATCTGGTAGACATTGATATGGATGGAGACTTGGATCTGTTTGTCGGAGAAGCTTCGGGTACGATTAACTTTTATCGCAATGAAGGCTCGGCTACAGAACCGAATTTTGAGCTGGTGAGCGATAAGTACCTGGATATTGATATCGGTCGTCGCAGTGTACCCACGCTGGTTGATATGGACGGTGACGGCGATTACGACATGGTTATTGGGCGGGAGTCGCCTGGGTTTGCATACTACCGAAACGATGGTACGCCTCAAGAACCCAATTTCGTCGAAGACACGTCGTTTGACGTGAACTTGCCTGCCCTCTCAACGCCTGCTTTTGTTGATATCGATGGGGATGGAGATCTTGACTTATTCTCTGGCGGTGATGGAGGGGGATTGGTCTTTTATGAAAATGAGAATGTGAAGTGATTATGTGTCATTCAGAGCGTGTCGAGGAATCTATGCTTTACTTGACCCTAGTTGTTTGATTACAACATAGATCCCTCGGCAGGCCTTGGGATGACAGTGTTATCAACTAGCTCTATGGTTTAGAGGTTGTATGGGCCCTACATCAAGTGCGGGAAGATAGACTCAAAGGCCACTATCCAACCTCGAAGCCGAATCCTTATCCAAGTACAAATCACACCTGGGATGGGTCTGCAAGATTGAAGCAGGTACAGTGGGTGTGACGGGGCCTGTGAGCGCATGCTGAACGGCTTCTGCTTTTCTTCTCCCAGGTACCGTGCAGATAATCTGTTTGCATTTCATGATATGTTGGATGGACATAGAGATGGCATGAGTAGGCACATCATCTATAGAGTCAAACCAGCCTTCACCCAGTTGTTGTTGCCGGCAGGCAGCATCTAGTTCGACGTAAATGTAGGGGGCTGCCACGTTAAAGTCTGCCGGCGGGTCATTAAATGCGAGGTGCCCGTTTTCTCCGATCCCGATAAAAGCGACGTCGATCTCGTAGTGTCCAATGAGTCTATTGAGGCGCGATATTTCAGATTCGATGCCGCCGGTTGTTTGGATGAAATGGAAGGCGTTCATCGGGGTTGGTAATTTGCTGACGAATCGCTCCCATAAATACTTGCTAAAAGAGGCGGGGTGGGTAATGGGGAGGCCGGCGTATTCATCCAAGTGAAAACCTATGACGCGGTGCCAGTCGATGTCTTTTTCTTGCAGAAGCGCATTCAGTAGGTCAAACTGAGAGACCCCCGTTGCGAGGACGATGCAGGCTTCTTGTTTTGTTGCCAGGGTATCTCGCAACTGTTGTGCGCCGTGCATTGCCGCAGCGATGCTTGTCTGGCGTTTGTCTGATAAAATGTGTATTGATTCTGGACGCATCAAAGATGATTGAAATGCATGAAACAATCCTATCTTGTTTAACCGTTAGTTGGGCACCATGTAACGAACTAATGACATGTCATAAACAAAATAATTTATAATAAACATTAAATAGTAGTATACAATGACTTGGTGGGAAGCAGCGTTACTAGGACTGATACAAGGGCTGACGGAATTTCTTCCTGTATCCTCTTCGGGTCACCTGGTATTAGGTAAGTATCTTCTTGGGTTGAACGAGCCGGGTGCTGATGATGTCGCATTCGAAATATTCGTTCATTTCGGGACGGTACTAAGCATTATAACAGTTTATTACAGAAAAATTTGGGATTTGATTGAAGGGGGGGCACGGAGTGCTCTGAAGCCGCACCGGATTGCAAGGGAATATCAAGAAAATGAATCATTGAGAACAGTGGTTTATATCCTGATTACGCTCATCCCTACCGGGATTGTCTATGTGTTATTGAAGGACTTTCTTGAGGCTAAATTTAATGATCCCCGGTTTGTGTGTAGCATGTTATTTGTGACTGGAATTTTGCTTCTTCTGACACTGCTTCGTAAAGATCCGCGCGGCAGAATGACTCCACTCAAAGCTCTTGTTACTGGAATTGCTCAATCGGCTGCTATGATGCCAGGTATTTCGCGCTCAGGATCCACTATCTGTGCTGCGTTGTACCAGGGAGTGTCTCCACAGCGGGCAGCAGATTTCTCTTTTCTGATGCTGCTTCCTGTTGTATTGGGGGCGGTACTCATTCAGAGTCTTGAGCTCGTTCAGGAGCCGGCAGCTATCGAATGGATGCCTCTGATCGTTGGGACCCTCGTTGCTTATACATCTGGCATCGCTGCCATAAAAATTGTTTTGGACTTCGTAAGGAAGGGCAAACTGCAGTATTTCGCCTATTATTGCTTCGCGGCGGGTACTTTAGGGCTCATTTTGATCAGTAACGCGTAAGTTCGCGACGATTAAGTACCAAAACTACGTATTTATTTTATACAGAAAGCGCTATATTTGGTGTTTGCGTTTCAACGTTTGCACCCTATCAAAAAATATGAATGGCTCATCTGCAGCCTAGAACTCGACTTTTCCCCTCGCTAAATCGCTACAATGTCTTATGAGTTTTCGCATCTTCGTAGTTGACGACGATCGCCATTATGCTCGAATGATCAGTTACCATCTGGATAAGAATCCGGACTATACTGTTACTGTATTTTCAGATGGACAAGAGGTTCTTGAGAAATTGGATGATAACCCTCATCTGATTGTTATGGATATCATGATGCCGGGTATTGGTGGTATTGAAACTCTTACTCGGATAAAAGAACGTCACAAAGAGCTACCCGTAATCATGGTTTCGGCACAAGGTGTCGTTGACACGGCTGTAGAAGCCATGAAAGAAGGCGCCTATGATTACATCACTAAAGGGCGTGATGACCTGAACAAGTTATCCATTGTTGTTAAGAATGCACTGGATAAGGTTTCCCTGTCACAAGAACTTGAACAGCTTCGCGAAGAAGTTACTTCGAAGCATGGCATTGAGGGCATCATTGGTGACAGCCAGGCGATGCACTCTGTTTATAAGTTGATTCATAAGGCGCTCAGGGGGGATTTGACGGTTGCTGTGTTGGGTGAGAGTGGTACAGGTAAAGAGCTTGTAGCTCGGGCGATCCATTTTAATTCACCTCGCAAGAGCGGCCCCTTTGTTGTTGTAAACTGTGCGGCCATTCCTCGTGAACTGATGGAAAGCGAGTTCTTTGGCCACGAGAAGGGCTCATTTACAGGAGCGCATGCTCGCAAGATCGGTAAGTTCGAGCAGGCACATGGAGGAACGATCTTTCTAGATGAGATTGGTGAGCTTGATCTCGACTTACAGGCAAAGCTGTTGCGCGCGCTTCAGAATTACGAAATTCAGCGTGTTGGGGGCAACGAAACCATTCATTTTGATTCCAGAGTAATCTCTGCAACGAATCGCGACGTGCTTCCCATGATTCGGAAAGGCAAGTTTAGAGAAGATCTTTACTACCGTCTTTTCCAATTCCCCATCCAATTACCTCCCCTGAGAGAGCGTGGGCAAGATATCCTTTTGATCGCAAGGCACATTCTGAAGGAGTATGTCAAGAAACATACTGAGTTTAGGGGTAAGTCATTATCCTCAGAAGCACGGAAGGCTGTTTTAAACTACCCCTGGCCAGGAAATGTCAGGGAGTTGAAGAGTGCCATCGAACGTGCTATCTTGATTTCTGATCAAGCCGAAATATCAGGGGAAGACTTGATGCTCCATGAGCGAATGATGATCTCTCCATGGGCGGATCGTGCGCAGCACATACCTGTTTCTTCGACTACGGTTTCCTATGCCTCTGCACCTGTAACGCAACCTCTTAACGGTGATTACGGTATAGAGGAAGATACTGAAGTTGTAGCAGGCGTCGCTTTAGGCCACGATTCTAATTCGATTGTCCCACTAGAAGAGATGAAACAAAAGGCGGTTGAACGGGCCTATCGCATTTGCGATGGAAACGTTGACAAGGCAGCAGTAGAGCTAGGTATTGGACGAGCTACGATGTATCGGCTTCTGAAGAAATACAAGTTAATAGGTTAACCCTGGCTACATAGATGCGCCTAACCCCCTATGAAAAGGAAGTCTACCGTGAAATTGAGCGGTGGCAACATGGAGATGCGAATATTCTGACTCGTGCGTTTAATTGGGCTATGCAGCCCATGGACTGGGTCGTGGAACGCGTAGTACCGGTTGAAATTGTGGATCAGGTTAGTGCCGCGATCGAGCAATTTCTGTCGATGCTTAACAATGCATCGGAATGGACATATGATGCGGATGACATTCTCAAGCAGGCAACGGAGAAAGAGTTAGACGTAGAGACAATCGAAGACCTCAGGGGCGAGAAGCTTGAAGTTTTGGACGAGATCTCCAAGGGCATGTTTACTCAGAATGCACTGCTGGCTGCGGTAGAAGGTGGAGGAACGGGGCTTGGTGGAGCTTTTCTGATTGCAGCTGATATTCCCCTGTTGTTTACCATAAACCTCAGGTTGATCCAGCAGATAGGCGCCTCGTATGGCTTTCTGCTTAAGGGGCCTGATTTCCAGCCGCTAATCTTATCAATATTCAATGCAGCTGCTTCCAGCGACCAGCGAGCTAAGAACGAGGCGATGCGGGAGATAAGTGTGGCCGCTGCTGCCTTTGCGAATGAACTGGCGTACAAAGGGCGTACAACAGGGACGTTCCAGAATCAGAATCGCCACGTGCCCAGGGAGTTGGCTAAAAACATTGTGGGTAGAAAAATAGCACAGGCGGTTCCTATCGCCGGCGCTGCTGTGGGAGCCGGGATTAACTACTGGTTCACAACAGAGACTGCCGAAACGACCTATATGTTGTTCAGAGCGCTTTATCTCGAACGTAAAGAGCGTGCGTAACCCGGTTATCTATCTCGCTAAGGCAACATACCTGTAAGGTGATCGTTCACTTGGGCCTTATATTTTGTAAACGTCCCCAAGAAGGATGCCTTTAGTCGCTATTGTTGGTCGCCCCAATGTGGGCAAATCCACGCTATTTAATCGCTTGACGGAAGCCAAGCTCGCCATTGTTCATGATGAGCCTGGCGTCACACGTGATCGCATTTACGATTACGTCGAGTGGAATGGGGTTATATTTTCCATAACCGATACAGGGGGGTATGTACCTGATTCAGAGGATCGATTCGAAGTAGCGATCAGGGAGCAGGTGGACATTGCAACGGAGGAGGCAGATCTCATCTTGTTTATTGTGGACGTTGAGACAGGTATCACTGATCTGGATCAAGCAGTATCTCATATGCTGCGCAAGATCGACAAGCCTGTGATGCTGGTTGCGAACAAGTCTGATAACCAGGAACGGCGTTGGAATGCAAATGTATTCTTCCAGCTTGGGCTCGACGAGGTATTTCCTATCAGCTCCATTAATGGGTCCGGCACAGGCGAACTGCTGGATGCCATTGTTGAGCGGCTGCCCAGCCCACCTCCTGAAGACGAAGAGGACGACCGTCCTCACATTGCTCTTATTGGCCGGCCTAATGTCGGGAAGTCTTCATTGTCGAATGCCTTGTTGCAAGAAGATCGGTCGATCGTAACCGAGATCAGTGGTACGACCCGTGATTCGATCAATGCCGTAATGAAATACCACGGCGAAGAGATTGTGCTCGTTGATACAGCAGGTTTACGAAAACGGGCGAGGATTACAGAGAATGTTGAGTTCTATGCCAACTTAAGAACAGAGCGGGCTATAAAGAATTGTGACATAGCGGTGTTGCTGATTGACGCAACGCAAGGGCTTGAGGCGCAGGACATCCGCGTGTTGAAACAGGCAGAGTCGCTGAATAAGGGGCTTGTCTTGGGGATCAATAAATGGGACCTGCTTGAAAAGAATAGCAACTCTGTCAGGGATGAGGAATTGAAGATCAGGGAGCGGTTAAAAACGCTCGATTATGTACCCATTGTGACGATCTCTGCACTCAATAAGCAGCGTATCTATAAACTGTTGGATACCGCATTAAGCGTGCACAAGATGCGGTCTATGCGGGTGTCTACCAGCAAATTGAACGAGGCGATGTTGCAGGCCATTGGAAGAACTCCGCCGCCGATGTACCGGAACCGGCCTGTGAAGATCAATTACGTGACCCAGGTTCGGGAAGAGCCTCCTGTTATTACGTTCTTCTGCAATCATCCGCAAGGGGTTAAAGAGAATTACAAGCGGTATCTTGAGAATCAACTCCGTAAAGCGTTCTCGTTTGAGGGTGTGCCGTTGACGTTGACGTTTAAGAATAAGTGAGTCTTGATCACTACTGCAACGTTTTGCCCAAGTCGTCCTGACCTTGTGGAGGGATCTGCCGTAAAGGAATTGCTACATAGAAATGAAAGAGCTGACTGCAAGGATAGATCCCTCGATTACTCCGCTCCAAGGGGATGGCAAGAAAGGACAATCTAAGAACTTAAATCACAGTATAGTTATAAGGTCGCTCTCGTTTTGTTTGATCATATGGCATGTTACTGCTATAGTGCTATGTGCACAAGATGCGAACGTGCATGAAAAATATGGAGTCGAGATAGATTTTCCCGAAGGGTGGTATCTGGCTGGGGAGATCCCATACTCTTCGATGATGCAATCCCAACTTTTTCTAGATAGAGATACGCTTCACTGGATTGCATTAGAGCGCTATCTTGCTTTGAGTCAGATTAACAGGAACAACTGGCACTTGGGTTTGCCTTATGGTCATCCTTTTGATCAAGCTGAACGAATAACAGAAATTGAAGAAGCCCATTGGCCTGTGAAAATTCCTGAAATGGAAAAAGTATTGTTTCAGACAAGTAAAACAGGGGCAAGGGTTTTCTTATTGGAACTGCAAGATTCTGCAGTCTATGTCCTGTTTTTAGCAAGGGGTTCTGCCTATGTAAGGCTCATGGTCGGAACAAGAGCACCCGGATTTGACCTGGATTCGAAGGTTGTAGAAGACCTTCTGAGGCGGATCAAGATATCACCCAGTGA
>JAHQVL010000105.1 GCA_019634345.1 Rhodothermaceae bacterium | reverse complement strand
TGCGACGTATCCAAGCATGAAGAAGTTAAGCACGTTATAAGCGCTGTAATTGAGACCCTTGGGGAAATAGATGTGCTTGTCAATAATGCCGGCATTCAGCATTATGGTACTGTTGTTTCAACTCCGGAAGAAGAGTGGGATCAGGTGATGGCCATCAACCTGAAAAGCGCCTACTTGTGTGCGAAGTACGTTGTGCCAAGTATGCAAAGAGCGGGAGGGGGGACTGTCATTAATGTAGCTAGTGTACAAAGTTTTCATTCGCAGAGAAACGTTGCACCTTATGCTACAGCCAAGGCTGCGCTTTTAGGTATAACAAGAAGCATTGCGGTTGATTTTGCTCCTGAAATCAGGTCGGTTGCAGTATGTCCGGGAACTGTAGATACCCCTATGGTGCGTCATACAGCAGAATTGACTGGAGATCCTGATGCCCTGTATGAAGAGGTGGAACGGATGCACTTATCCAATAGAATTGCACATGCTGATGAAATTGCCGGCCTTATTGCATACCTATGCACCGATGAAGCATCTTTTATCACCGGCCAGGCTATTCGAATCGATGGTGGTTTAGGAGTTTTGTTGAGCGGTACAGTAGAAGAATAAAAGCAAAAGGTGCGAAGCAGGAGGTAATAAGTCAGTATCGACCTTTACACCTCGTGCTCCGCACCTTTCTCTCTAAACTATATTTCTACTCAGCGCTCTTTTCGGGCGTTTTCGAAGACTTTGGTTTATCCTCAGATGCAGCTTTACTGTCACCAGAGTCCTTCGTGCTCTTTGACGAGCGCTTCGGTTTGGCTGGCTTTTCTGCAGCAGCTTTTTTGACCGTTTTGATGGAAAGTTCGTTGGTTTCATCCTTCCCATCGTGCGTGATCAGGATTTTATCTCCACTCGCTAGATTGTTCGCCAGAATCGCCTCAGCTAGAGGATCTTCAATGTACTTCTGAATCGCTCTTCTGAGCGGCCTGGCACCAAACTTAGCATCGTATCCTTTCTCAACGAGGAAGTTTTTAGACGGTTCGTCCAATGCTACCTCTATGCCGATGTCGCTGGCTCTCTGGAAGAGTTCTTGAGCCATGAGGTCAATGATTTGGTAGATGTGCTCTTTCTCCAATGGATGGAACACAATCACGTCATCAATACGATTCAAGAATTCAGGATTAAAGACTCGTTTCAGAGCATCTTCAACCGTGCTTTTGAGAGAAGCATAGTTGAAATCAGAGTCACTTTGAGAGAATCCAATTCCTTTTCCAAGGTTTTTGATATCACGAGCTCCAATATTGGATGTCATGATAATGATGGTGTTTCGGAAATCAACACGGCGTCCCAGGCCATCGGTTAAGATACCATCATCAAGAACTTGAAGAAGAATGTTGAATACATCCGGGTGAGCCTTTTCGATTTCATCGAGCAGGACTACTGAATACGGCTTGCGGCGAACTTTTTCGGTAAGTTGCCCGCCTTCTTCGTACCCAACATATCCCGGAGGCGCACCAACCAGACGGCTAACAGAAAACTTCTCCATGTACTCACTCATGTCGATTCGGATAAGTGAGTCCTGAGAGTCGAACAAGTATTGGGTAAGCACCTTCGCTAGCTCCGTTTTACCGACACCTGTAGGCCCGAGGAAAATAAAGGAGCCGATAGGACGTTTTGGATCCTTCAGACCTGCACGGGTTCTGCGAATGGCTTTTGAGAGTTTCTCGATGGGCTCATCTTGTCCGATAACACGGCCTTTGAGTTCACCGTCCATAATCAATAGCTTCGCACTCTCCGGCTCTGAGATTTTGTCTACCGGAATGCTTGTCATCATCGCGACGACTTCAGCTATGTTCTGTTTGGTTACATCGTGGACTTCCGTTTCAGCTTTACGCTCCCATTCTTTTTTAGCGACTTCAAGTTCTTCCTGAAGTTTCTTTTCTGAATCTCGGAGGCGGGCTGCTTCTTCGAAACGCTGGCTTTTCACCACACGATTTTTCTCTTCTCGGATCTTTTCGATCTGGTCTTCGATATCGACGATCTCTTTTGGAACGCGGATATTCGAAAGATGAACGCGGGATCCGGCCTCGTCCATTACATCAATTGCCTTGTCTGGAAGGAAGCGGTCCGTTATATAGCGATCGCTTAACTGGACGGCCAAATCGATGGCTTCGTCCGAATAAAGAACATTATGATGCTCTTCGTATTTGTCTTTGATGTTATGGAGAATCTCGATCGTTTCCTCCAGAGAAGAAGGATCGACAATAATTTTTTGGAAACGACGATCTAACGCACCATCTTTTTCGATGTACTGGCGGTATTCATCCAACGTGGTTGCACCAATACATTGAATTTCACCGCGCGCCAATGCCGGCTTGAACATGTTGGAGGCATCCAGGCTGCCCGAGGCGCCACCGGCTCCAACGATGGTGTGAAGTTCGTCTATAAATAGGATAACATCTGGACTTTTTTCCAGTTCATTCATCACGGCTTTCATTCGCTCTTCGAACTGGCCACGATACTTGGTGCCTGCAACGAGTGCGGCTAAATCCAGAGTTACAATTCGTTTATCATACAATACACGGCTCACCTTCCGCTGTACGATACGCATGGCTAATCCTTCGGCAATTGCAGTCTTTCCAACACCGGGTTCACCAATTAGTACCGGATTATTTTTCTTGCGGCGGCTCAAGACCTGAGCTACACGTTCTATTTCGCGTTCGCGTCCAACGATGGGGTCGAGCTTGCCTTCTTCGGCCAATTTGGTGAGGTCCCGGCCAAAGTTGTCAAGTACTGGTGTTTTGCTCTTTTCCATTTTACTACGCTCTTTTCCGTATCCAGAGGATGAGGAGCTTCCCATGCGACCACCTCCTGACGAAGACGCTTTCCCACTGATAATGGAATCAAGTTCGGCGCGCACCGCATCGTAGGTGATTGAAAAGCCCTGTTGTAAGATTTGAGCAGCGATATTTTCATCATCACGTAACAGGCTGAGCAGTAAGTGCTCAGTACCAATAACGTCGCTCTTGTAAAGCTTCGCCTCTAGATACGTGATTTTTAAAACCTTTTCTGCTTGTTTAGTTAACGGGATATTACCAACAGTTAGTGTACCTCCTGTACTACGTACGGTGTCCTCAATCGCTTTTTTAAGCTTGAATAAGTCACACCCTAGGTTTCGCAGAATTTTTACCGCAATACCTTCGCCTTCACGTATAATACCGAGCAGCAAATGCTCTGTACCAATGTAGTCGTGGCCAAGGCGTATGGCTTCTTCTCTGCTATAAGAGATCACGTCACGTACACGGTTTGAGAAATTCCCTTCCATGCCTTATGCATTCTGAGCCATGTGAGCAGTATATGCTCGGACTCGTTAAAAAAAGCTACAATAATTGCTGTAAGTAGATTCGATTCAAGCCACCTAAAATAGGCTACACTCAAGATACCACAAACAGGAGCCAGTTACGTCTCAACTGAAGTCAATTGTAGGTTGATATCAATTGATGATATGTTAACCGAACCCTACGTAGGCAGTTCCTTACATGTTGTGTAAAGATTACCCTCTATTAGGATTAGGTGTAAATAAAGACGGGTAGACAGAAAACATTCCGCTTGAGCTTGAACAAACTCCGGCTAGGCGGCAAAGCTTGAACCACAACCACAGGTGGAAACAGCATTCGGATTCTCAAACGTGAATCCACGTGCATTTAGTCCATCGTGATAGTCGATCTGAGTTCCATACAGATATAAACCATGCCGCTTGTCAATGTATAACGGGATGCCATCTACGTCGAAGTCAACGTCTTGCTCGCGCATTTTGTCGAAACCAAGGATATAACTCATACCAGAGCATCCGCCACCGCGTACTCCTACGCGGAGCCCAAAGCCTTCAGGGATATCTTTAGATTCCATGATCTTCTTGATTTCCTCACTAGCTCGAATGCTTAAAGATACTGGAGCACTGGATTGCACTGATTGGATGGTCTCTGACATTGGTTGACTTTTGTAGTGTTACTGCTATATGAAACTATGGTAAAACAGCTTCGCTTAAAACGACCGTGTTCATTTTGCAGTTCCCTACTATTTTGATCAATTGATGTCAATTACATTCTATTACAGAGAAACAAAGAACATGCGTTCGGGCATTTCCGGGGGTAAATACTAGCCGAACATACTTTGCTCACGTATATCGGCTCATAAAGAAAATTCTTGAGCACAATTTTAAACTATTTACCAGGGCTGTGCAAGAACGGCTGTTTTCTTGATCTTCCGTACCTCGTTACCTAACAGGTCATTCAGTTCTATCAAGATGACGTAAATGCCTGAAGAAAGAGGATCAAGGTCATTCGCTGTTCCATTCCAAAAATGAACGGATTCCTGCCCAACCAGCGCAGCCGGCACCAGCTCGCGAACAAGCCGGCCCCTACTGTCATAGATGCGAATACGCACTGACTGAGGTGCTGACCTCGGGCGTATGCGAATTGCGAGCACGTCGTTTATGCCATCCCCATCAGGAGTAAATGGAGTGGGTTCAATGACTATTTCGGCCGTGGCTGGAGGGGTGTTATCTACGAAAGTGATCGAATTGGTATACCCCGGCGTACCGCCTTCCGGGTGGACTGAACTTGACCAGTTTGAGAAGGACGTTGCAGGTGCCTTTGTGGATCGCCGTTCCAGTGCAATGCCTCTAGTAACAACAAGGTCTGGGTAATGCCATGATGGGTCATAAGATACCTGGTCGATGGTAGTTTGATGTACAGCTAAGCCAACGAAATCACCTGTATTTACCAGGCCTAGTGAAGAAGCCGAAATAGGAAGGAAGGTGACCGCCGATGAATAGGTAGACATGGAAGGAAAGGCTTCATCGAATGAAACGGACGGCTCACTGGCATAAAGAAGAGCGAAGTCACCAGGTGCCAATCGTGGATAAAGAGCAGAAGACTTCGTCGAATCGGCAATGCCCTCTTCATTCTCGGGTCCAGTTAAAACCAGGTGCCGAAGGCTTATATTGAGGGTAGACGCATTGAAAATCTCAACATATTCGGATTGGTTACTTACTACATCATAATCGTCCGCTAACGGTTCGTACAAGAGTTCATTGATAAGGAGATCGCCAGGCTGTGGTATATGCGAGAGTGGGGCGGACCGTATGGTACTTTTATTTCCCGAATAGTCCTCTATACCTTGTGAGACCAGGACATTGCTTTCAGGAATCGTTGAAAACATAAGATGTGCGGTTGTATCGCTGAGTATGTGCACTTCCTGGGGCACAGTCCGTTGAATCCGAAACTGATGGACTGAAATCAAGGAGGTGTCTACCGGCTCGTCAAATACAACAAAGACGCGCGAGTGATCGAGTGCTTCTGCGAATTGGATACCGGGAGGCGTGTGGTCAGGACGATATACGCTGTTTTGCTGTCCAGGCGTTGCGAATTGAGCAGAAACTGAGCTTTTCCAGTTAAACCGAGCCCATGATGGTCCATTGGGATCAATCCGTTCTATGGAGCGGCCCCTGACTCCCCAAGAATTGGAGTAAGCGACTTCGTCGATCAGGACTGTGCCTCTAAATAGCCGAACTGCATCTCCTGAGTTGTTTAATGCCGGCCACACCTCCGGGGTGATAAAGTGCTGACCAGGGTACTGAGTTGAAAGCAGCATTCCGTTTCTGGCAATGACTGCATAGCCTCCTGGTTGAATAGGATGAGTTTCTTGACAAATGGGAGTAACGATATCGCGGTTGTCAGAAAATGAGAAGCTGCATAAATCAAGCGCATCGGTAGATACATTCAGTAGTTCAATGAATTCGAATTCGCTCTCTTCAGGAGCAAACATAATTTCATTGATGATGAACGCACGCGCGACGGATTGCGCTTCTAATAAGGGAGGAGGGAGTGCAAGGAGGAATACAAACCAATAGCCTTTCATGACAGACAATGTGTTGAATGAAACAGTGCGTATCATTCAAGACAATTAAGCCTGAAAAAGATAACCTCTTCTTAGGAGGAGATTGGAGATTCGGCTACGTGATCAAGCAGGACTCGTGTGAATAGATTAACCGCAGGCACAATGGCAGATTCGTCGATGTCGAAATGAGCATCGTGAAGGGGATAGGAGGTACGCTCGTTGCATGACGTCCCAACTCGAATAAGAGCACCAGGAATGTGCTGTTGGTAATTGGCAAAGTCCTCTCCGCCCATGCTTGGGCGAGGAATATGAAAGATGGCTTTCTTGCCATAGAGAGCCTTAATAGTGTTACCTACATGATCGATGAGGCGCCCATCATTTACAACAGGGGGAATACCTTCATCTAGGGTTACTTCTATGTTGGCTTCTATCTGATCCATCATCGTATGCGCGGTGTGGATCATGATCTTCTCTAGCTTTTTGCGTGTTTCAAGGCTCGTAGAGCGGAGTGTGCCACCAAAATTGACGCGATTGGGGATTACATTGTATGCTTCACCACCATGATACCTGCAAATCGTTAATATGGTGGGATCACGAGGATCGGTAAGCCTTCCAACCAATTGATAGAATTGGTTGGCAATCTGCACACTCGTCCATATAGTGTCGACTGAATTGTGCGGGCGGGCAGAGTGTCCAGTGGAGGGGCTGGATACCGTCACAGAGAAACGAACGGCTGAAGCCGTGGCCGTTCCCTTGATTAAGCCGAACTGACCCGTTGGCAAGGTCGGATCTACATGGCACGCATAAACAGCTTCAAGTCCATCCAGCACGCCATCTTCGATCATTACCGGGGCTCCCGAAGGCTTGCCTTCTTCGTTCGGCTGGAAAAAAACGCGGACTGTTCCTGCAAAGGCCTCTCTGTTTTCTTTTAGTAAGAGAGCGATGCCTATAGCAATGGTTGAATGAACGTCGTGGCCGCATAAATGAGCCACACCGGCGTTTTTGGATGCATACGA
>JAHQVL010000104.1 GCA_019634345.1 Rhodothermaceae bacterium | reverse complement strand
TAACCGATACCAACGCCATCCCTGAGCCCAGCCTCCAACTCCTCAACAACCTGGAAGTGCTGATCATTGATGCGCTAAGACACAAACCCCACAGGTCACACTTTTCTATTTCCGAAGCTATTTCTATATCCAACAGGATCAACCCCAATCATACGTATTTTACCCACATGACGCACGGGCTGATGCATGCAGAAGAAGATGAACAACTGCCTGAATCTTTTTCGTTTGCCTACGACGGCCTCAAAGTCAAAACAGGATAACGTCCACCCTTAAACCTGCCAACAGTCGTGAAGCTTCTCGTATTAAACGGCCCAAACCTGAACCTACTTGGCACAAGAGAGCCAGAAACGTACGGATCCGCAACCTTAGCCGATCTTGAAAGGGCCCTCAAGTCCACCTTCCCACAGGTAACCTTCTCATTCTTCCAAAGCAATCACGAAGGGGCTCTTATCGACAAACTGCACGAAACGCAAAACAATGCACTTCAAGGGGTGATTTTTAACCCAGGTGCCTACACCCACACATCCATCGCGCTCAGAGACGCTATTGCAGGCATCAAGGTACCCGTCATTGAAGTACATATATCCAATATCCATGCTCGTGAATCGTTCAGGCATCACTCTCTTCTGGCGCCTGTATGTGCCGGGCAACTCTGTGGACTGGGCCTTTCTGGATACTTCTCAGCAGCCTCCTATTTTGCATTTCAGGAAGAATGGACAGAGAATTTGGATACACCTCAATAAAAAAGCAAAGTAATCCAAACATACTTTGAACATATACATTAAATACGTATCTTTCCCGGCATAGATCACAAAACGCACTCAGGCACCAGTTGAATGGCAGGGTATAGAGGACATATTTCCGGAGCAATTGTATTCTTCCTCATTTACTTCCTTGGAATTGTATTTTTATTCGCTGCTACCTCTCCAAACGGATATCTGCTTACCACCAATAATGTCGTGATGGGCCTTGCATTGTTTGCAATTTGCCTCATGTTTGGGCTCTGGCCAGACGTTGACACAAACTCAAAAGGCCAGGACATTTTCTACACCCTGTTTTTCCTTATCGATGTGTTTCTCATCTATAACCAGCGCTTTAACGAAGCAGCTTACTTAGGCCTTTTCTGTATCCTCCCTATCCTGGGGAAACACCGTGGATGGACGCATACCTACTGGGCCATGATCATGGTGCCCTCCCCCATCCTCATCCTCCCCTTCATCTATTCCCCTGAAACCCCCTACGCCGGACTCCCCTATTACGGAGCTGCTGTAGTGGGATATTTCAGCCACCTATTCATGGATGGACTCGTAATGGATGAGCCAAAGTCAAAAAAACGACGAAAGAAACGATCCTCGTCCCGTCGGTACTCCACCAGATAGCCTTTTAGGCAGTTTATGCTCGTCTAGCATAAAAAGTACCCTGTCATTTCAATACTCGGAATCTGTTTCACTAATAGATGCGTATACGTTGCTGAAACAGCATAACCATTTCGTTATGCATGCTCCCAAGAACGATCTGAATTTCACATCGTATGCGTGATTATAGTGAAAGTAGTGCGTACCCGCATGTTGACGACTTTAAGGTCATGAGGCCTGAGTATATCGATCTCGAAGATGGCATGATACAGGCCACCATCACGATCGCTCCATTCAAAGTAGTGGGCCGCAGTGCAACCAAAGCTGGTGCACGGCGTGCTGCCATTTATGAATCTTCAAAAACGTATCAATCGTATCACCCTTCTTACAAAATCCAAACGCCCTTCCCGGAAGAGTTTGTTGACCAAGATGGCATGAAGTGGGAACGCATCTCGCCAAATCAACGATCAAAACTTGGAGACTATCGTTTTATCGATGAAGAAGGAGAGGAAGATTATGCTGATATTGAAAACATGCTAATGTGGGATGTGCGGCCGGTATCTTAACTGATCCACCCTTATACATTCAATCCGTTGAAACTACTGTTTTGTGGGCTTGTCCTGGTTTTGCTATCTCCATGCATAGCACAATCGGGAAAGACCCAACCTGCACCACCGAATAGGTTGTCCGCGAATGCTGTTGACGCCATGGCATCGAGGCAAGAAATCCTATCTCGCTTATCGTCAGAGCGAAACCTGCTTGTCATTTATGGAGCGCAATCAGAGGCTTCCAGCCAGGCAATGGACACCGCACTACGCCGGTCTTCCTGGGGTAGATGGCGTACAAACCTCATTCTTAAAACAGTTGATCAGGTTACCGCAGCAGACCTTGAAAACTCAGCACTGTTACTGGTAGGTACCCCACAATCGAATCCTTATATCTCCGATCTCACAAAAGAGTCTCCTCTTTCTTTACATGGAGATCACTTTTCTTTTTGGGGTAAAAAATACAAGAACACGCTGGACGTTGTCACATTCCTTTACCCGAACCCCAAGAGTGCTGGCCGCGCCATGTTTGTGATTACGGGCTTCGACGAAGAGGTTATTGCCGATGTGCTCGATAACCGTCTTCGCAATCATGATTACCAGGTTCTTCGGAGCGGCCAACGAATCAGACTAGGCAACTTCTCCCAAGAACGACAAAGCCTCTGGCAGTATGACGCCGCGCAAGATCAAGATTTTGAGGATGATGTTGTTTTAG
Source organism: Rhodothermaceae bacterium (assembly GCA_019634345.1). Lineage (GTDB taxonomy): Bacteria > Bacteroidota > Rhodothermia > Rhodothermales > JAHQVL01 > JAHQVL01. The sequence continues at coordinate 2,586 of JAHQVL010000104.1, read as the reverse complement.
TAGGCACCTCAGATCATTTCCGGTTTTTTGCTCACAAAAGCGCTCCAGACCACTCGCTCTTATCTGAAATCATCATTCAGCGAGAAAAGAATCACGACCTGGTTCAATCCTTCCAGGGAGCCCAGCGATCGATTGAAGACCCAATCACTTACATGCTGTACACCAGCCTGGAGGAAAAGGCTGTTGTAACCAACAGCATGGAGTTTGCTCACGTCGATAAACGGACGAATACGGTTCACGTAGCCATTCAGGATGGCGTTCGAGGTGACCAGGTAAACAAAGAAGCTCTTCTGCTGGCTCATACCATGATCGGCGGATCCCGTCATCGCGTGTTTGAAGACGGCCTGGGACTTATGATCAGCCAGGAATGGTTTGGCACCCCTATCCAAGATTGGATGAGCCGGATTGCACACGCCGGATTCACGATGCCCGCTTCCACTCTCCTTGACAATGCCAGTTATCAACAATCCTCAGAACTTTTGAGAGAGCCACTGGCGGCGGCCTTTGTTGGTTGCTTGATCGACGAATGGGGCATCGACAATTTTACCAGCCAGTTCTCAACATGGAATCCTACGCCCGATGAACTAACTATCATCGAGCAGGTATGGAGCGCTTGCATCGAATCCAGCAAGAAGGACTTTACTGAGCCCGTCCGCTTACGTAAACAAAATATGCATGCCTTCCAGAAAGGATTTAACTTCGCGCATGAAGGCTATGGCATCATCAATGGATATGGTTCAAAAGCAGCGAGTGCCGCATTAAGCAGGCTAAGCGAAATGGGATCCAATGCGATTACCATTATCCCTTACACTGGAATGAGAGGCACGTCCAACCCTGTCCCCTTCCGCTTTTCTAATTCAGCCAATGACGAGAACGATGGAGCCGTTGCGCATGCCGCCCGGTACGCCCAGTCCATGGACTTCACTGTCATGCTCAAACCACAGATTTGGGTACGTGGAAGCTGGCCGGGAGACCTGAATATGGAATCCGAGGAAGACTGGGATATGTTCTTTGAATATTATGAACGCTGGATCAGTCACTATGCCCTGCTCGCTGAGCTATTCGAAATCGATATTTTTTGCATTGGTACCGAACTCACGCGCGCAACCCTCCAGCACCAAGACCGATGGATCGACCTTGCAAATCGGATTCGGTCTGTCTATAGCGGGCAATTGGTATATGCTTCAAATTGGGGCGAAGAATATGAAAACCTGACCTTCTGGGATGCTTTCGACTATATAGGGTTAAACAGCTATTACCCGCTATCAGACAAAGAAGACGCCACTGAACAAGAACTCAGAGAGGGAGCACAGCAGGTCGTACAGCGCATACGATCCGTCCAAAAACAGTTCAACAAACCCCTGCTCCTTACGGAGATCGGATACCCGAGTACTGAAAAACCCTGGATGTATCCCTGGCAAGAGAACAGGCAAAACCCTTCGAACATGGAACACCAGGCGCTCTGTTATCGGATCATGATCGAATCACTGGCCAAGGAAAAATGGCTGGCCGGAATATATTGGTGGAAATGGCCAAGCTTTCTTGAACGCGGCGGTGAAAACCATCGCGACAGATTTACCCCCAATGGAAAACCTGCCGAGCAGGTAGTTACTGACTGGTTCTCAACCTTTTAAGCAGCTATGGAAACGATTGTAAATAAAGTAGCAGAAAGTGACATTGAGGTCTTCGACCTTGATGCCCTATGGGATGGAAACTCCGTAGTCACGTTCGACATTGCCCCGTTCCTTCTCGAGGGCATCATTCTTAGAGAGAAAGACTTCAGAACATCCATGAAAGAATTGGATTGGTCGGAGTACGAACGCAAACACGTGGCCATTACCTGCTCTGAAGATGCGATTATTCCAACATGGGCCTACATGCTGGTCGCATCCAAACTAGAACATAGCGCTCAATCCGTGGGCTTCGGTGAACCTTCAGAGCTGGTCCGAGACTTCTACGTCCGCACCTTAAATATGCTGGATTGGAGTGAATACGAAAATAAAATTGTTGTGATTAAGGGATGCTCAAGCAAAACGGTCCCCATGAATGCATATCTTATGGCGACCCAAAAATTGCAATCGGTTGCCAGAAAGATAATGTATGGCGAACCTTGTTCGTCCGTACCGTTGTGGCGAAAACCAAAAAACTGAGCCTATACCCCCGTTGGAACCCGTTGAGCCTCCTGAAGCTGAATCATCTAAACTCGAACAACGCATAAGAAACTGGGCCGGCACAAACCCACTAGCCCAAAAGTCGCTACATATCTATCAGAACCATAAGCGATATGTACCGGCCACCTTTTTCTTAGGCGGCGTTGCCTGGGACAGCGCCACACTTACTCGCATTGATGCCTGGTTTGACAGCTTTATGCTGCTCAGCTACCTGATCATCCTGGGCGTCACTATTGTCCTCGCTATCCTGGTTCATAACAACCGCCTCTCCAACCCCTTCTTTGAGAAACATAAACAGTGGTTCGCCCCAGCCATTCAGTTCTTCCTTGGCGCCCTGTTTAGTGCCTATTTTGTTTTTTACCTCCAAAGTACCTCCTTCCGCTCTGGAAGCATCGTGTTTATCATTCTGCTGATC
>JAHQVL010000103.1 GCA_019634345.1 Rhodothermaceae bacterium | reverse complement strand
TCTTCTGTTCGGCCAATTTCACGTAGCGTGGTTGCCTTGAGGAACCGGGCGTCGTCCATTAACGGGTGATTCCCGTATTGAAGCATGAGAGAGTCGAGCGTGGAGAGTGCCTTATTGTGAAGGCGCTGCCGTGCGGCCAGCGACGCATCCGCGTATAGATTTAGCGGTGCATTAAGCGAGTCTGGTCCTTTGTTTTCAAAAAGGAGCACCTTTAATTCTATGGCGTCTTTTGCGATGTCCGTCGAGGTGTTCTCATTCATGACCTGGGTAAGGGTCAGAGCAGCGTCAAATTCACCTTGATAAAAATGAATCAAAGCGAGTTCGAATCGGGCACGTTCGGCCAATTCGCCAATGCGTAGTTCTTCTTCCACACGCGAGAAAATGAGCCGGGCCTTGGGTAATTCATCGCGCAATACAGCTATACGGCCCATGTCGAAGTTTGCTTCTTGGAACGCCATAGAGGCCGGAAACTTTTCAATGACCTCTTTCAGTGTCGACTCTGCGTCTCCCAGAGCGTAAAAGATTTCTTGTTGAAGCCGGCCGATATGTTGCAGAACCTCTGGATAAGCCGCGTGTGACGGGTATTCTTGAAGGAAGATACGGTAGTTGTCCAGCGCTGCTTCGTAATTTGGTGCAGAGATCCGGTTGCCCGAATCATCGAATGCACGCTCTGCCATATCTTCAGCGTGTTTTTCATGCATTCGTGCAAGGCCCAGTTGGGCTTCAGGTGCAGCCGGGGAATTCGGATAGCGATCCAGAACTTCATCAAACGCCTTAGCTGACACTTCATAAGCACCTGCATCGGCAGCTTGTTGCGCAAACGTGAATAACACGTTGCCTTCTTCCTGTTCCAGGCGGTCGATGGCGCGGTACACATCAAACGCTTCGCTAAACTGCCGGTTTTCCAGGTATAACCACCCCAGTAGCTCTCGAAATGATCGGTTGAGCGGATCGACCCGGACAGCCTCTTCAACCACAGGTATACCTTCGTCCAATACATTCTCCTGCTCAACAAAACGGCCAAGCCGGCTGCGTACATAGCTCAATTGCCGGTCGTTTTTAGCAAGAATACCCACATATTCCTGCATCGATTTTGCATATTCGCCTACAAGACTGTACAACCAGGCGAGATCAACCTGGAATTGCTCCTGGTCATTTAACGTCACTCGGGCCCCTTCCAGCACCTCAACAGACTTCTCAAAAAGCCGGACATTCGAAAGAGACTGATACACAATACGATAGGTGTTGACCTGGGATGGGGCGACGTCAATTGCTTTTTGCCACCACTCATAGGCGATCGTTTCATCGCCCCTCAAGAATTGGAGCCGTGCTTTTTCCGACAAAAGTCCGACGAGATTTGCATCGCGAGGAATGCGGTCTTCAACGAGAGCAATCGCTTCATCGTATCGTTTTACATTCTCATAAGCCTCCTTGAGCTTTTCGAAGAAGGCATATGTAGCTGGACTCTCCTCGTATAAATCCTGCAAAAGCGTGATGGCTCGATCATACTGGCCGGCTCGCAGATAAGAGTCGGCTAATTGATAGCGAGTCACCAGGGTACTGTCAATTTGCTGAGCAACCGCCTCGCTAGTGGATAATAAGGCAATGCTCAGTACAAAAAAAAGAACGTATCGGTGTAGATTCATAGTTGGTTTTTGAGTCCGGAGACAATAGTCCGGTGTCAGGAGTCGTGTGTAATTATGTAAGAGTGCTTGAATATAGGTACTCAAGACCATTGTCTCCGGACTCCAGACTCCAAATTATTCCTTTATTTTTTCGAGTCGAATTATATATCTATAACTGTGAAGCACTATACTGACGAAGATTCTGGGTTTGGAGTTTCGTGTTTTGTGTTTATTGATTGGCAATATAAGAATGATACAACTGGCTATACTGGGATCAACAGGCTCAATTGGTACGCAGACGCTCGATATTGTTCGGCTATTTCCGGATAAGTTCAAGGTTCGTGCCTTTTCTGCGCACTCAAATGTAGAATTATTGATTGAGCAGGCCCTGGAGTTTGACCCGGAGTGTGTTGTAATAGGGAAAGAATCGCATTATGGGCGATTGAAGGAGGCGTTGAGCCATACAGAGATTAATGTCCTCGTGGGAGCAGAAGGGATGAAAGTTGCCGCCACGTTGGATAGTGTGGATACCGTTGTTGCTGCTGTTGTAGGATTTGCCGGCCTGGAGTCTGTGATTGCCGGGATCAAGGCGAATAAAGTGATCGCATTGGCAAATAAAGAGACCCTCGTCGCAGCAGGGAGCCTGGTAAACGATCTGCTTGCCGAACACAACGGAACGTTATTGCCCGTAGATAGCGAGCACTCTGCTATATTTCAATGCCTGGTGGGGGAGCCCGAAGATTCAATAGAAAAGCTAATTCTTACTGCTTCGGGAGGGCCATTTAGAGCACGCCCGGCAAACACCTTTTCTTCGATTACCCGTCAAGAAGCGCTGAACCACCCAAACTGGTCGATGGGGGCCAAGATCACCATTGATTCTGCTACGTTAATGAATAAAGGGTTAGAGCTCATTGAAGCCCGATGGATGTTCGATATCCCTTCAGATCGTATTGATGTCCTGGTGCATCCCCAATCTATTATTCATTCCATGGTTTTGTTTAATGACGGCTCCACGAAGGCGCAATTGGGTGTGCCGGACATGAAAGTACCCATTCAATACGCCCTCAGTTATCCTGATAGATGGGAGGCGCCGCATCCGCGATTGGATTGGTCATCAATTGCTCATTTGGATTTTGAGCCTCCGGACCTGGAAAAATTTCCCTGCCTTCGCCTTGCATATGCTGCATTAGAGCAGGGAGGGGTCTCGCCGGCCGTGTTAAATGCTGCCAATGAGGCCGCTGTAGATCTTTTTCTTAGAGATATCGTTCGTTATGTCGATATACCTATCATTGTAGAGGATGCGTTGGGGCGGTTTGGAGGGCCCTTGCATCCTACGTTACATGACATCGTAGAGGCTCATCAAACGGTGATAGGGTATGTGCAGGAACTCTATAGGGTCCGTGCTAATTGAATACGCATTAATACTCCATCGCCCCATTGTTTGCTCATCATTCATAGGTGGGCCTCATCACGTTTAAAACCGTTCCTTAATAAACTCCTATGGAACAAGTATTAGAATTTCTTCCGTATATCGGCTGGGTTCTCGTCGCCATCACAATTCTTGTGTTCGTTCATGAGATGGGGCATTTCTTGACCGCAAAAATGTTTAACATGCGGGTCGACAAATTTTCAGTCGGTTTTCCTCCCAAAATCATCGGTAAAACAGTTGGGGAGACCGAATATGTGATTGGGGCTACTCCGCTTGGCGGCTATGTAAAGATCGCCGGCATGGTCGATGAGAGCCTTGATACCGAAACCATGAATTCTGAGCCGGAGCCCTGGGAGTTTCGGTCGAAGCCCGTATGGCAGCGTATCGTGGTGATTACTGCAGGCGTTATATTTAACGTCATATTAGCTGCAATCATCTTCATTTGTCTAAAATTAGCCTATGGAGATCAATACATACCTGCTGAGAATGTGCAAGGTATCTACGTGGCAGACAGTTCACTGGCTCACAATATTGGGTTTAGAACAGGGGACAAGATTCTGGCCGTTAGTGGCAAGAAGTTGGAGCGCTACGATGATCTTTCTGGCAAAGCGCTACTTGCCGACCCTTTGACGTTTACGGTAAATCGCAGCGGGCGAGAGCTTGTGCTGGATGGCCCTGAGGATATCATGACGCAGTTGGGCCGTGCCGGGGATAGCGGATTGGGGATCTCGTTGATGCCGAGTGTGATATCGCAGGTGAGTGGGGAAGCGGCTCAGAGTATCGGATTGCAGCCGTGGGACAAAATAAGAGGTATTAATGGTACCTCGATTGCGTTCTGGGATGAAATGAATGGCCTCATCCAGAAGACGAAGGGCGAACCGATCCTTGTCGAGTGGGAGCGAGAATTAGAGCGTGCAGATACTTCTCTGGCGTTGCCCGAGTCGGTGAAAATCTCAGATGTATCGAATGGCCTGGTTACCTACGAAGCGGTTGTAGCTCCGACATACAATGAGCCGGGAGGCAATTATATCCTGGGTGTTTATGGGGCTACAGAGGAAATGATGTCCCAGTTATTGGGGATCCGCAAGGAAAACTTATCGCTGGATCGTGCTGTGGTTCTTGGATTAAATGAAACGTGGGCAAACACGGGAGCCATTGTAACAAGCCTGGGCCGCATCTTCTCTGGTAGAGAAGATTTTAGAGAGAATCTAGGCGGCCCTGTAATGGTTGCTAAAGTAACCAGAGAGGCAGCAGATGCTGGTATTCGCTATTTCTGGCGAATAGTAGCGATGTTGTCTATTACGCTGGCGATTATGAACATTCTACCGATACCTGCTCTTGACGGAGGGCACCTGGTATTCTTAATATATGAAGGTATAACTCGAAGAGAGCCGTCTGTGAAGGTCCGAATGGCCCTGCAGCAGATTGGCATGGTCTTATTGCTCGTCTTTATGACCTTCCTTGTGTTCAACGATGTTCTCCGCTGGGGATAATGCTCGCCTAAGATGCGAGTGATCATTCATTTCGATCAGAAAAATTGGTGCAACCGGACTCGACATCCCATATCATCGAATTAGATGAATCTATAGACGATTCAACAAAACAAGAAGCCCTCAAGAAGGCTGGCCCAATCCCTAAACACATTGCTATCATCATGGATGGGAATGGACGATGGGCAAAGCAGAGGGGCAAAATGCGGGTAACCGGGCACTATGAAGGTGTAGAATCCGTTCGTGATATTACCGAAACCTGTGCGCAATTGGGGGTTGAATGCCTCACCCTCTACACCTTTAGCACAGAGAATTGGTACCGCCCCGTCACTGAAGTAAATGCGTTGATGCAGTTGCTGCTGCATACGGTGCGAAAGGAGCGCGATACCCTGATGCGAAATGATATCAAGCTGCGCATCATTGGGGATGTTGATCAGCTACCTAAATCCTGCATGCGGGAGTTTAAGGAATGCATGGACCTGACAGCGAACAATAAGCGCATGGTTCTTAACCTGGCGCTGTCCTATAGCGGCCGTTGGGACATCATTAATGCCGTCAAGCAAGTCGCTCAAAAAGTCCAGCAGGGTGAATTGCAACCAGAAGAGATCACAGATGTTGTATTCAGATCGCATCTGTCGACGGATTCGCACCCTGACCCGGATCTGCTGATTCGCACGGGCGGAGAATTTCGTATATCCAACTTCCTGTTGTGGGAGATCGCCTATACTGAAATTTACGTCACCGATGAGTTCTGGCCGAATTTTAGGCGAGATGCGTTATATAAGGCAATCAAGGATTTTCAACGTCGAGACCGGCGTTATGGTAGAGTAAAGGGGTAAACTGCGACATGAATTTCCACCCCACACGCAATAATGCTGTGGTTCATGCGTTTGGTAGAGGTGCCCTGGCTTCATTCGAAACTAAGCAATAGTCCTGATCGTGTAAGTGCGCTGCAAGAATCTGCGCTGCGGACAGGCCATTGAAATTTATGATACGTATATACATCCCCCTCTTTATACTGCTTTTGCTTCCAGGAGCCCTGGTTCATGGGCAAACTGCACCGGGTTTATTTTCGCCCCAGGACAATTCTTCGTTCATGCAGCCTCCAAGAGAGCTTGAGATTGCATCTATCACCGTGCTAGGTACCGATAGTGAGGCAACGAAGTCTTTTATCCGGCAGACGAGCGGCCTTGAAGTAGGCCAAACCGTAACCGTTCCTATAGATCCTGCGTTTGGAGACGCTATCCGATCAATCTTTCAGCTAGGGAACTACGATGACGTGAAAATCACCGAGCAAGAACGAAACGGTGATACGGTTGATCTGCTAATTGAAGTGAAGGAAGTGCCTCGTTTGGGGGATTATTCGTTTGTGGGTTCCAAGAAAGGGCATCGGAGTGAATTGGAAGAAAAGGTCCCCTTGCTTGCGCGAACTCCTCTTAAACAGGCGGATATTGATCGCAGTAAGCAGGTAATTAAAGAGTTTTATGCCGAAAAGGGCAAGATGCTTACCACGGTAGAGGTAGAACGGACAGAGAATACTGATAACAATACCGTAGACCTCGTTTTTCATGTTGATCGTGGGCCTACTGTTGAGGTGACAGAAGTCCTGATCGATGGGAACGAGATGTTGAGTGGTCGCAAGATCCAGAAGAAAATGAAGACGAAGAAGGATAAATGGTGGCGCTTCTGGAAAAAAGCCAAGTTCGACACAAAGGTTTATGAGGAAGATCTTCAGAATGTTGTGGCGTTCATGAATGAAAATGGGCACTTCGATGCCCAGATTGTTCGTGATAGTGTGTATCTAGACACTACAGCAACGGGTAAGAAGCCAGGTATGATCGTCGAATTGGGCGTTCGTGAAGGGCCTCGTTATCACATCCGTGACATTGATTGGGAAGGAAATACCCTCTACACCGATCAATACCTCACAGCTTCTCTAGGTTTTCTCAAAGGGGATGTCTATAACAGTACGAAGCTTGAGGAAAATCTGTACGCAAACAAGCGAAGCAGTGATGTATCCAGTTTATACATGAACCGTGGATACATGACGTTCCGGATGCAGCCCTCGATTCGAGTAGTGGATGGGGACTCGCTAGATTTGAGCTTTGACCTATCAGAAGGCGATATTTTTGAGTTTGGCAATATCGAGATCGCAGGAAACAACAAAACGAAGGATCACGTGATTCGTCGGGAGTTGTACACGATTCCTGGGCAGACATTCAGCCGCGACGCGATTCAAGAATCCATTCGGCGATTGATGCAGCTGAACTATTTCAGTCAGGAATCACTCGGCGCCGGCCCTGGAGTAGAGGTAGATGAAGCCCGCAAGGTGGTTGACCTGGCCTACTCGCTCGAAGAGACGGGGAGCGATCAGTTACAGCTATCAGGTACATGGGGGCAGTTTGGTCTCGTGCTCAGCCTCGGATTTGAGTTTAATAACTTTTCAGCGCAAAACTTCTTCAAGAAAGGTGCATGGCGCCCATTGCCTGCTGGAGACGGGCAGCGTCTGAGCCTTGGCATACAAACCAACGGACGGTTCTATCAGAATTATTCCATCGGATACACTGAACCCTGGTTCAGGGGCAAACCAACGCCTGTGGGCTTTAATTTGTCCTACTCTAAAATTGGGCGTAACCCCTTCATCAGTAGTTTCCGAGATGCTAATGGAGACCTTGTGAGCCTGGATGATAACAGTCTGGTCACTGCCAGTGGACGTGTCTTTTACGAGAAGCGTTTGAAATGGCCTGATGATAAATTCAGCTACTTGAGTGGAATCCAGTATCAGTACACGGATAATAATGGCCTCTATTCGTCCATTCCGAATGGGGTGAGCCAGGAAGTGACTTTGCAGCAGATACTTACACGAAACTCAACGGATAATCCGCTATTCCCTTCTGCTGGGTCTACGATGCGATTCTCGTTGGAAATTGCTGCACCTGTTGGCAACTTCATTCAGTACCACAAATGGCGATTCAGAAACGACTGGCATTTGCCCATCGCTCCTAAATTGACCTTGAGTATTGGAGCTGACTTTGGGTATGTTGGATCGTTGACTGGTGACGATATTCAATTCCAGCGATTCGTGGTAGGTGGTTCGCCCTTTGATGTCCAGGGGACGTTTAACCGTGCTTTCTTTGCTACAGACATTGTCTATTTAAGAGGATACCCCGCAGGTGCTCTGGGGCCTAGAAGCCCCAATGGTGAACCACGAGGTGGACGTATTTTGAATAAATACACGTCAGAATTGCGTTTTATGGCGATTCAGTCCGAACAATTGCAGGCAGCACCCTACTTGTTTATGGATGCAGCGAATACCTGGAACGATTTTAATGTCTATAATCCAGCAGAGGTTTTCCGTTCTGCCGGATTTGGAATGCGATTTTTCCTCCCAATTTTGGGTATGCTAGAACTGGCTTACGGGTATAACTTCGACCAATTTGCTGGAGCTACCGCAGTATCACGGTCTGATCACAATGGCTCGCCACAGTGGTTATTCCAGTTTACGATTGGTCAAGGATTTAATCAGTAATACATTGCCTACCGGGTTGACAAGATCATGATTAGTTGTAAAGATTACATTCGAAGTACAGTATTAAACGGAGCCCTTTGTATGCTACTCGTAGGTGCTTCGCTTTTGGTTGCTCCAAGTGCGAACGCCCAGCAAAAGATAGGATACGTAGATTCGGACTATATTCTGAACCTGGTTCCTGAATTCGCTACCATTCAGCAGAATGTAGACCGTAAGGCGCAGGAATGGGAAACAGAGATTGAAGAATCGCAGAACAAGGTGGATGAGATGTTTCGGGAGTATCAGGCACGTGAGCTTCTGTATACGAATGAGGAGCGTAATAGAAAGCGCGACGAAATTGTAAAGGCTGAAGAAGATGCAGAGCGATTACGCATGCGTTATTTCGGCCCCGAAGGCGAATTGTTCTTGGAGCAGGATAATCAGATGCGTCCGCTACAAGAACGATTGATGAATGCGATAGAAACAGTCGCTTCAGTGGACGGATATGATTATATTTTCGACAAAAATGGCGATTACCTCTTTCTCTTTGCACGTGAACAGTATGATCTAAGTGATCGTGTGCTCGAAGAGATGGGTATTGATATAGAGGAAACTACCCGGCGGCGTTAGTTAAATCGGCCACAGCCGCTGTCATTGACCCGCATATACATTTTTATTTCACCAACACTAAACACCGATGTATAAAAGATTTTTTTCGCTAGCCTTAGTAGCCTTATTTGGATTGTCTGTATGGGGTAATGCTGGGGTTCAAGCTCAGGCTACGAAAATTGGTTTTACAGACCATGAAGTAATTATTGCGAGTATGCCTGAGTATGGTGCCATTCAGCAACAACTACAACAGGAATATCTCGCTGCTCAGCAAGCGTTGCAATCATTAGCTGAAGAATTTCAGAGTGACGTTGAAGAGTACCAGGTACAGCAGCGCCTTCTAACTGAAGAGCGGCGTGCCGCTAAAGAGAAAGAGTTGGGTGAACGTCAGCAAGAACTTCAAGCAGCGGCCGCCAAAAAGGACGAAGACCTTTCTGGTATGGAAGCAGAGTTGATGCAGCCTATCTTTGAGCAGGTTCAAGAAGCTATTGATAAAGTAGCGCTCTCTCACGGACTGGATGTAGTAATCCGACACCGAGTCGGAGTACAGCCAGTGATTCTTTACGTGAATCCTGAAACCGTAAAGGATATCACGATTGAAGTGGCTAAACAGCTTGGCATTGAAGTGCCCGATGAGGAAACCGCTACTGCATCACAGTAAATAATCCCGAATTATCTTCAAAGGGCGTCCGTACTGCGGACGCCCTTTTTTGTTTATTGGAGCGAACAGGGCCTTACTATCCTGGAGCTTAACTGACTGGCATTGATAGCAGGGTGTTGTTCTACTTCCGAAACCAAGCGCTCCGCCGTACATTAGAGAGCTACCACCTTTATTCAGCTGCACGATGAGGCCGCACTATGAGTACTGAAACGATCACTCCCTCCACGATTAGTACCAAGCGAATAACTACTCAGACCTTGATAGAGATGAAGGAAAGTGGTATTCCTATCGCCATGTTGACGGCCTACGATTACACTCACGCGCGTATTCTCGACCATGCAGGGATTGATGTGTTGCTTGTTGGGGATTCTGCCTCAAACGTCATGGCCGGCCACGAGACAACGTTACCTATCACCCTAGATCAGATGATCTATCATGCTCAATGCGTGATTCGGGGTGTTCAGCACGCCTTGGTCACCGTCGATTTACCGTTTGGCTCTTATCAGGGCGATTCCAAGCGAGCGCTGCAGTCTGCCATTCGAGTGATGAAAGAATCAGGAGCGCATTCCGTTAAGCTTGAAGGCGGAGAGGCTGTGGCACCAACGATTGAGCGCATCCTTTCGGCGGGGATACCTGTGATGGGGCATTTGGGGTTGACTCCACAAAGTATTTATCGCTTCGGTACGTATAGAGCCCGTGCCAAGGATAAAAAAGAGGCAGACCAACTTTTAAATGACGCGCTTCTGCTTCAGAAGGCCGGCTGCTTTGCTATTGTATTAGAGAAAATACCGGCTGCACTGGCCAAGGAAGTCACTGAGATGCTGAGAATACCAACCATTGGAATTGGAGCAGGCCCTGGATGCGATGGGCAAGTGTTGGTCACGCACGATGCTCTTGGACTAACCAAGGATTTTAACCCACGTTTTGTAAGACATTATGCAGAACTTTCTGATCTTATGACGGATGCTATTAAGGCGTATGTGAACGATGTAAGGATGCGGGATTTTCCGAATGAATCAGAAAGCTATTGAGCAGCCCGAAAACTTATGAGTACTACCAATGGAACGGACCGTCCTCTGATTCTCGTTTCAAACGATGATGGAATTGAAGCGCCAGGAATTCTAGCACTGACGAACGCATTGATGCCCATTGGGGATTGTTTTGTTGTTGCACCCAGTGAGGAGCAAAGCGGTGCTTCACACGCAATCACGATCCGCCATCCAGTCCGAGCAAAATCCGTCTCATACCAGACAGAAGTTGGGCAGATAAAAGGTGTATCTGTTAAGGGGACACCCGTTGATTGCGTTAAACTCGCTATAGATCAGTTCTTGCCCCGGAAGCCTGATATTGTTGTCAGTGGGATCAACCAGGGCCCCAACGCAGCGATAAATACTATTTATTCAGGTACTGTAAGTGCTGCACTTGAGGGAGCTATATTGGGGATTAGTGCTGTTGCCTTTTCATTAAATGCTTGGAACGGTGGAGATTTTGATGCCTCACAGGAATACATTCGCAGGATTGTAAAGACTGTTATCGCCAACCCTCTTCCACCTGGTGTATTGCTTAATGTTAACATCCCTGATGTATCTGCAGAGCATATCAAAGGCATAAAAGTGACTCGTCAGGCCGAATCCAGATGGCAAGAGTCCTTTGAAGAGCGCATAGATCCTGCGAATAGGCCCTATTACTGGATAACAGGTGAGTTTGTTAACCTAGACGAAGGAGCTGATACCGATCTGGTTGCCCTGGCTGAGGGATGGATTTCAATGACACCCTTGCGGCCTGATCTCACTGCGCACGATATGATGCAATCTCTTAAAGACCTTTCATTTTGAGTTCGTTTAGTCTAGCAGACCTGATAGGGATTGTCGGTGTATTCCAAATTGTAACCGGGTATTTTCTTCTCCAGGTTGAGAAAGTCACCCACAATAGCCTGTTGTATCTTTGCCTCAACTTGAGTGGGGCATCGTGTATTCTTTTTAGCCTGTTTTTTGAGTGGAATCTGTCGGCAGCATTGATAGAGATATTTTGGATAGGGATAACCTTATTCGGGTTTTGGAAGATTATCAGGAAAAAACAGCAAAAACGCGTGATAGACTAAGTGGTCCGGAATCCGTAGTTTAACCAGTCTTTTGCCCGGGGCTCCAACTTTTGGGTTTCCAGGTTGTCTTAATTATTTGGCTGCCATCCTTATTGGGTATGAAAATCACATTCTTTTTTACAGTCTTTTGCCTGCTTTTTACATCGTCTCTTTTTGGTCAATCACGGCCCATGCCGCACCCCAATACAAGCGGCGAAGGGTGGGAGAATTTATTCGATGATGAGCTTTCTAATACCATTAAGCCAGAGGGTGTCTGGAGTATGGATGACGGCATTCTCACTGCCTCAGAAGACATCAATATCTGGAGCTCAAAGGTCTATGATAATTTTGTCATTGATCTGGAGTTTAAAACGGCAGAGGGGACCAACAGCGGAGTTATCATTTATGCTACAGATACGGGAGACTGGGTCCCTAATTCTGTAGAGGTACAGATTGCTGATGATTACGCTGAGCAATGGGCGGAGTCGCCTGCTACCTGGCAATGCGGAGCCATATTTGGCCATTTGGCGGCCAGCAAACGCATGGTGAAAGAACCAGGTGAATGGAATCGATATACAATCATTGCAAATGATGCATTCATCACGGTAATACTTAACGGAGAAGTCGTTACTGAGATGGACATGAACCTGTGGACCTCTGCAACGACCAACCCGGATGGATCCGAGATCCCTGAATGGTTAAGCACTCCCTTTGCAGATCTCCCTACATTTGGACATGTGGGCTTCCAGGGAAAACATGCAGGTGCTCCGATCTATTTCAGGAATATCAAAATCAAGGAGTTGTCTTCCCGGCTCCCTTCGGTCACACTGCCGCCCGATCTCGACCAGGTACTGCGGAATTATGAGCATTGGTGGCAGGCACGAGATGCGAAGATGCTGGCCTCCCTGTTTACAGAGGATGGGTTTATTTTGCGTCCTGGGCGCCAGCCCGTAAGAGGCCGTGCGAATATTCAACGGGCCTACGAGGGCTCAGGCGGCCCCTTGTCATTGCGTGCCCTTGAATATGCTATGGAGGGATCAACCGGGTATATTATTGGTGAATGGGGTGGAAGCAAGTATATGCCGGCTGCAGGCAAGTTTATTCTTTCGTTGAGAAAAGAGTCAGGCACGTGGATGATCACTGCCGACATGGATAATGGTAGTAACTGGTAAAGGCACTCACTGAAGCAGCAAGAACTGAAGATCACGACTCAACGAAATCCCTCTCTGCTTTGTGCATTCAGAGCCATAAAGATGGCTTTGTTTCCAATGGCGATAATCACCATCTTTTGGCAAGATGAGCTTGGGTTTTCTATGACCCAGATCTTTGCCATTAAGGCTGTCTTTGCTGCAACCTTAGGTATTCTTGAACTTCCTTCAGGGTTTATTGCTGATCGGATCGGGTATCGAAAGACGCTTTTAATTGCGACGGGAATTATGGTCGGAGGATGGTCCATATATCTGGTTGCAGATACCTTCTCTATTATTCTGTGTGCAGAAATTGTATTAGGCATGGGCCTTTCATTGATGTCTGGTACAGACTCGGCCATGTTGTATGAATCGCTACTGCGTGAAGATAAGGCCCATCGGTTTGCGGTGTGGCAGGGACGGGTTCGATTTTTTGGGCAACTAGCGGAAGGGTCAACGGCATTGGTCGCCGGGCTATTGTATGCCATTTCCCCACGCTTACCGTTTGTCTTGCAAGTCGCCTTGTATGTTGGAGGGCTGTTCATCGTCCTCAGTTTAGTCGAGCCAACGACGCATCGCGTTGTTGTAACCGAGCCCCTGAAGCGGATGAAAAACATCTTGTTTGGCATACTGAATGGCTCTTCAAGGCTGCGCGCTGTTGTTTTCTTGACCGTGATTTTAGGAATCACAACCTACATTCCTGTCTGGATTATTCAGGTTTATGCGGAGGAGGGGGGAGTGCCTGTGGAATGGTTGGGCCCTTTGTGGGCTGCTGCCAACTACACTGTGGCTATAGCTGCATTGAATAGTGCGAGGATGAGTGCTGGCATTGGATTGCTTCCCAGTTTACTGCTTTGTGTTGTCCTGGCTGGGTTTGGGTATATCGGCTTGGGACTGGTTACAGCATGGTGGGGATTTGTCTTTTACTTTTGCATAACAGCGATACGGGGAATAGGCATAACCTTAATGGAGCATGAAGAACAAAAGTTGATTCCCTCATCCGATCGCGCGTCGTTCATTTCCGCGAGGAAGTTGTTATTCAACAGCGTGTTTATTGTAGTCGGTCCAATTGTAGGGCTGCTGATTGATCGGTTAGGGAATCATGCTGCTTTATTGATAACCAGTGTGATCCTTTTGCCTGCTCTATGTATAGGCTGGTTTTGGTTAAGGAACGAACTGGGCAAGGCAGGGCCTGTTACTCCGTCGGCAGTATAAGGGATAACGAGCGTTCTAAAACTCAGCTATTAAAAAAGGGGACTAGTTTTTTGACGTGCTCCCTAATGTGGTCCGTATTCGTTTGCCCAGGAAATCCCTCTACCAGGTATGACTTAAGAGCCTCCTCGTCTACTTCAATTTGGCCTTCTTCAGATTCTTTGGCGGCATCGCGATATGCATCTCTAAAGGGTATCCCTGCAAGTACTTTTTCTAGCGCGATTTGTGTAGCAAAAAGCTCTGGACTCGTAGCCTCTTTCATACGAGCCTCATTAAATGTGACGCCTGGTAGCAAATTGAGCAAGGCCTGGGCAGTATCGTCACATAGCAATATGCTTCTCATTATGGCTTCTTTAGTGAGCTGAAGGTCTCGGTGGTAGCCGGAGGGGAGATTGGCCGGCAAGGTGAGAAGGACCTGCATCTCTGCCAGTAATCGGTGATAGTTTGCACGCACGAGCTCGAGAACGTCCGGGTTTTTCTTTTGGGGCATGATACTGCTTCCCGTGCAGAACTCGACGGGCAACTCAACAAACCCGTATTCGGTCGTATTATACAGGATAAGGTCGCTTGCAATCCTGTTGAATGTGGCGGCGACTTGGATCAGTGCATGAACAGCATGGAGTTCCAGTTTACCACGAGAGAGCTGCGTAGCGGTTACGTTGGTTTGGATGGAAGCAAATCCCAGACGCTCCGCATTCTTTTCTCGGGGTAAGTCCATCAGGGGCACACCATAGCCGGCTGCACTGCCGAGGGGGGACGTATTTATTTGTCCCAAGGCATGAAGCAGTGATTGGAGATCTGAAACCATGAGTTCTGCAAATCCCAGGGCCCAGAGTCCGGCAGTAGTAGGCATGGCACGCTGATAGTGCGTATAGCCGGGCATGATGGATGACTTATAGGTATCGCCTAAAACGCACAAGCGATCCGTTATTGCAATGAGTTTTTTTCCAATCTCGCGCAGCCCATCTCTCATAAATAGGCGAAGTGCGGTCAGTACCTGATCATTTCGAGAACGGCCTGTATGGATTTTTTTGCCGATATCTCCCAACTCTTTAGTGAGGTATCCTTCTATGACAGTGTGGCAATCCTCGTCCTGGGGAGTGACTTTAATGAGCCCTTTTTCCACCAGGTCGGTTAATTGAACGAGGACATTGTCAATCGCCCGTATCTCGTCTAAGGAAAAAATGCCAGTCTCGAACAGTCCTTCGGCGTGGGCACGTGTGCCGATTATATCATACCCAATCAAAAGGGTATCCCAGCGATAGTCCTCGCCAACAGTAAACCTGGTGACCCAATCAACAACGGCAGTATCCTTTTTCCACAGCATGGCTTTTATCGTTTAGTACTTAAAGGGGAATGGTATTCTTGAAGTAAGCTTTGATGATTGATTTATAGCCTCTTACACCGTGCAATAACGTGTCAATCTCAATGTGCTCATGGGGGGTGTGGGAGCGTTGGCTGGGACCAGGGCCAATTTTTACTGTAGGTATATCATTGAGAAATACCCAGTCTGAGGTTGTAGGAGAGCCAAATGTCTTTGCATTCGGGAGGGCTGCAAGACAGGCTTTGACAATGCGCTCTTCAGGATCTGTTGAGGTAGGGATAAGGCGTTTGCTGTATACTTCGATCTCAGACTCTAACTGGCTGTCAATGAGCTCAATCAGTTCTTCGTGGGTATACGCGGGTGTAGAGCGGATATCGAGTGTCAGGGTGCACACATCCGGCACAACATTCTTCGCCGTACCTCCTTCTACCAGCGTAGCCGTGATTGTCGGCTTTCCAAGGTGAGTATCTGCCTTCTCAAACTCAAACTCCTCGATTTTTAGAGCATCTCGTGCAGCAGCATAAATGGCATTTTTACCTAGATGCGCACGTGCAGCATGAGCGGTTTGGCCCTTAGCATGAGCGCGTAGGATCAGTAATCCCTTTTGGCCTACACAAGGCTGCATTTCTGTTGGCTCTCCGACCAGGGCAGCATCAAGAGTGGGAAGGTGAAGGCGAAGTTGTTGTAACCCATTGTAGTCACCACCAACCTCCTCACACGTCGTGAGGGCTACAGTGACTGATCCTTTCTCTGGTCGCCATCCGTTGTTGTTCAACTCAATTAATGCGCGGAGCATTGCTGATCCACTGGCCTTTGCATCCACTGTTCCTCGTCCATAGATACACCCATCCACTTCAGTTGCTCCGAATGGGGGATAGGGGTGTTCGGCAGAAGGGGGGACAACGTCGAGATGGGAGTTTAGCAACAAGTGGGGCGAGCCAGTGCCTAGGGTGACGTACACATTGTCATCGTGGCGTTGTGCTCGGAGGTTGTTGCGGTTGATGTAGGCTTCAACGTAATCTGCAATCTCCTTCTCCTCATGACTGAGCGAGGGGATTCTGACCAGGTTTTTGAAGAAGGATAAAGACTCAGAGGTTTGCAGCACA
Organism: Rhodothermaceae bacterium; assembly: GCA_019634345.1. GTDB lineage: Bacteria > Bacteroidota > Rhodothermia > Rhodothermales > JAHQVL01 > JAHQVL01. The sequence goes on along the minus strand of JAHQVL010000103.1, from coordinate 7,637 downwards.
GTTTTTTACTATTAAATAATCCGAGTTCCGCTTAGGCGTTCAAAGACGTCCTCAGGCGTGCAGATATACACTTCGGGCACACCTGAACGAAGGGCGTCGAACGCTACTTTCAGTTTTACGATCATTCCTCCTTGAATCCAGCCTTCGGTTTTGCCCTGAGAGTAGGTGCCGGCGTCCATAGTGGTAAGATGGCTAGAGGCCTCTTCCGCGACCCGCCTTACGCCTCCCGACTCAGCAACCATGCAAAATAACTGGGCGCCAAGGGCCGAAGCTATGGATTGAGCGATCGTGTCCGCGTTTACGTTGTAGGTTTGCCCCTGTTGGTCAATGCCCAGGGGGGTAATGACTGGTAAGTAGTTATTTGTAAGAAGGAGTTGGAGTAGATCGGTGTTGATTGTTTCGACGTCACCTACCCATCCAAAGTCGACTTCTTTGCCGGCAATTGTCCACGGAGGCCGCTTGCGTACCTGGACAGTCTGGCCATCAATGCCTTTGATTCCTACGGCAGGCAAGCCGATAGCGCTTGCTTGAGAAACAAGTTGGGTATTGAGTTCTCCGCAGAGCGCCCAGTGCATGATAGAGAGGTCGAGGTCGCTCGTTACCCTACGGCCTTCAATCATTGTGGGTTCATGCCCAAGAGTACGCGCCATAGCTGTCGCTTGAGGGCCACCGCCGTGGACAACGATCACCGCCAGGGTTTCTGCCAGGCGTTGGACTTGCCTCCAAAATGAATCCATTCTTGCTTCATCACCGAGAAGGGCGCCGCCTATTTTGATTACTGCGTAGCTCATCGAATTAATCTAACTCCCACAGGTGTTCAAGGATGGCCTTTTGAGCATGAAGGCGGAATTCAGCCTGTAGCAGGTGAATGGCTGAATGGCTGTCCATGACGGCGTCGTCAACGACAACATTCCTTCGGACGGGCAGGCAATGCATAAATACACCTTGGTCCGTGCCGTTCATGCGGGGTGTTGTTATGCGCCAGTCTTTGAGGCTCATTCGTAAGGCTTGTTCTTCGTCCTTCCCATGATATATTGCGGGTCCGCTCCAGGCTTTTGCGTATATAACATGAGCGTCGCGTACTCCTTCATCTAGATTAGATGTGTGAGAGAAACTGCCTCCATTCGAAGTAGCATACTGTTCAGCTAAAGAAAGAATACTGGAGTCCAGTTTGTAGGCTTCGGGGCACGCGAGTGTTACCTCCATACCAAGCCGAGCAGCCGTTAATAACGCAGAGTTAGGGACTGCCATAGGCAGGGCTCGTGGATGGTGGCACCAGGCTAACGTAAATTTTTTTCCTTTTGGGGGGCCTCCAAAGTGCGTGTGCATAGCTGCAGCGTCGCTCAGAGCCTGGCAGGGATGATAGAAGGCCGATTCTAGATTGACGACAGGCACGGAAGCAGCTTCTTTAAATACATTCATCAACCTTTCAGAGCGATCGGCTTCTAGATCGCTGAGCGAGGCAAACATGCGCACCCCCAGTGCATCGTAATACCGGGACAAAACCCCTACGGCCTCCTTGATGTGTTCAGCCTCATTGCCGTCCATCACTTCGCCCGGTTTTCCCCAGGCAAACCCCCATGTACCCTGGCCCACTACCAACGTACTAGCATAAGCACCGAGTTGTTGAGCCGCGAGCTCCATGGACGTACGGGTACGCAGGGACGAATTAAAAAAGAGCAACCCAATGCTTTTTCCATCAGCTGAATGGTGCCATCTTTTTGTAGATGTTTTGTGCCAGAGCGCCCTTTCAATGAGGGATTCCCAGGTTTGATCATCGTAGTACTGCCAGTCGATAAGATGACGCATCAGGCTACCTCCAGTTCAGCAACAGTCTTTGTAAATATATCGATGAACGATTCAAGCTCGTCCATAGGCGTGTTGACAGGTGGCATCAGGCGGATTACGTTTGGATCAAACGAACTGCCTACTAGGACGCCAGCTTCTCGAAGTGCGGATATTAGAGGTTTAACAGGTTCAGCACATTCAACGCCCATCAGGCATCCTCGGCCGCGCACATCTACTACATGAGGGCTAAGGGCTTCTTTCAGTCGATTATTAATACGGACTGCATGCTCCATCAGGTTTTCATCGATAATGGTTTCGATTGTACCTATTACAGCAGCCATCGATACCATGCCGCCGCCGAACGTGGAGCCATGATCACCCGGTTTAACACTGGCTGCAATGCGGTCTGAGACAAATACAACACCTACAGGAAGCCCTGATCCGAGGCTTTTGGCCATAGTGATAAGGTCTGGTTTGATGCCGTATTGATCACTGATCGAGAATGTGCCGGTGCGTCCTACTCCTGTTTGCACTTCGTCAAAGATGAGGGCGACACCAAACTTGGAGGCTAGCTCTCTGAGTTCTTTATAATAGGACGGGTCTTGTTCTACGATGCCGGCCATACTCTGGATAGGTTCAAGGATGATGGCCGCGATATCATCGCTTTCTTCCAGGGCCTTCTTTGCCTCATCTATAGAGCCGAATGGGATAAACGAAGCCGGAGGTAAGATATTTAGGTAAGGGGCCCGGTATTTTTCAATGCCTGTAGCGGAAAGGCTACCGATGGTTCGGCCATGAAAACCTGCGTTCATTGCCAGGATGGAGTTTTTTCCCGTAAACGTACGAGCAAGCTTAAGGGCGGTCTCGTTTGCTTCTGCACCTGAGTTACAGAAGTACACATGCTTCAGCGTTTCAGGTGCGAGAGATGTTATTAGTTCTGCGCATTTTGCTCGAAGTGGGCTGTATACCACATTAGAATAGAACAAAATGCGTTCTGTTTGCTCTTGTATCGCTTTAACTACCCGAGGCGGACAATGACCGAGAGGCGTCACGCAGTGGCCGCCATAAAAATCTAGATACTTTTTGCCCTCTGTATCCCAGACATAACACCCTTCGCCTTTAGCGAGCGCGATGGGCAGCTTGTTGTACGTGGGTATCTGGAAGGCGTCTTCTATGTCAATGATTTCTTGTGTGTTCATAGCTATTGTCTCTCGTACGGTTACTCAGAAAACGAAGAAGCCGTTGTTGGGGTTAGTCCGAGGGTATCCGGAAGGCCAAATAGGATATTCAGATTTTGAACAGCCTGGCTTGCCGCTCCTTTTAGTAAGTTGTCTATAGCAAATCCAACCACCAGGTTCTGATCCTTCACAATCCATCCGATATCAGCGAAAGGAGTGCGGGCCGCTACACGCAATTCTGGAAGGGCATTGGGCCAAAGCCGCACAAGCGTATGGGCATCATAAGCAGTGTGGTACCAGTCGTGCACATCCGATTCTGAAATGCCGCTTGGGAGGGGGACCTGTATCGTGCCCCAAATGCCTCTCGTCCAGGGGCCGGACACCGGTACAAAGGAGAGAGTGTGGGTGTGGCGCTGGGCATAATTGATCTCACCGAGGTGCTGGTGAGACAATACTTTATACGCACGGACATTTCCATCACGGGTTGGATAATGGGTGGTGGCCTTTGGGCGAGCCCCCGATCCTGACGCTCCCGTCATTGCTGTTATGGCGAGGTTTGTCGGAGGAAGATGCAAAGACAATGGCCATATTGAAAGTCCGATACCGGTTGCAAAGCAACCAGGGTTTGCAATACATCGGGTTCCTATTGGATAGGGGCTCCTGATTTCAGGCATGCCATATACAAACTGATCCAGGAGTTCAGGATGAGGGTGGTCAAATTTGTACCATTTAAGGTAATCGTCGGCTGTTTCGAGACGAAAGTCGGCGCTTAAGTCAACGGCATATCCTTCGTATCCATCTCCTATTATACCAGCTAATAAAGCAGCACTTTGGCCATGCTCTCCAGACACAAGCAGTCCGTCAAAATCGTGGGGATTTATGTCCTTCGGATCCGAGAATACCAGGTCTGTTTGCCCCTTCAGGTGAGGGTGGGCGTGCCATACTGGGTTGCCGGCAAAGGACCTGCTGGTTACGGCCTGAAGAGAGACCGATGGGTGATTTATTAGGATCCGAATGAGTTCGCCTCCTGCATACCCTGCGCCATGTAAAAGCGCAACACGATGGTTTCTGTTCATGATATTGGGGGAAAACTGACGGGTAAGATTTTAGTGAGAGTCACGCTTTTTGTTGGCAAGGAACGACGGGACGCCATAGATTTGAGTGAATCCGCTCGCATCTCTCGCATCCCAAAGGGTATTGGTTTCTCCGTAACTGGCTACCGAAAGGTCAAAGAGGGAATGAGGACTCTCACATCCCTGAACGCTCAGATGACCTTTGTAGAGACGGATGGTCACTGATCCGGTGACGACATCTTGTGATGAGTTCAGAAAAGCTTCAATGTCTCGCATGACGGGATCAAAGTGTTGACCCTCATGAAGAAGCATGCCATAAAACTTGGATAGCTGGTCTTTTTGATACCGTTGCCACTTGGTGAGGACAATCTTTTCAAGTTCTTGGTGGGCCTTTATCAATATGATAGCCGCAGGTGCTTCAAATCCTATCCGGCCCTTAATGCCCAGGATGGTGTCTCCGATATGGATGTCGCGCCCAACTCCATGGTCGCCACCCAACTCGTTGAGCCTTTCAATCAATAGTACGGGATCCATCATCGAACCATCAATCGCTGTAGGGACTCCCTTTTCAAAGGTAAGCTTGAGCGTAAGTGGAGTGTCAGGGCATTTAAATGCGGATACCGTATCCGGGTACGCTTCGTCCGGAAGTGGATCGATGGTGCCCAGGGTTTCCCGGCCACCTATGGTTGTCCCCCAGAGTCCTCTATTAATAGAGTAGGTTGTTGTTTTGGCTGGGACGTCAAAGCCTTTTTCATTAAGATAGGCGGCTGTTTGGGGCCGGCTGTAGCCAAGGGTTCGAATAGGAGTGATAATCTCCATTTCACTCGCCAGAATGCGCAGGGCTACGTCGAAGCGGACCTGGTCATTCCCCGCACCCGTTGAGCCGTGTGCAATGGCACGTACTCCGAGGTCGCGAGCAGCTTTAACAATATGTTGCGCCTGAGTAACACGCTCTGGGCCCACACTGAGGGGATAGACGTTTCCGCGGAGGACATTGCCCTTTATGAGGAAGCTCAAGTGATTCCAAAAAAGGTCGCTTCGGCCGTCAATGGTGAAGTGCTGTTCTGCTCCCAACTCAAGGGCACGCTGGTCAAGCAACACTTCGTCTTCGTGAGTGAGGCCTCCTGTATTTACCGTGACGGTATATACCGGTTCGTTGTACGTTTCTTTTAAATAGGGGACACAAAAAGATGTATCTAGTCCGCCGCTAAATGCCAGAACTATAGCCATGTGAAGTATACCTGGGTTACATAAAAAAACGCTGATCCCGACAGAACCAGCGTATCATCAACAATTGTATGGTGGAATAAAAACCCTAACCGCGATCGCTAGTTATGCCTCGCAAAATGTGCAATAAAACGGCGGCGGCGCCTCAAGGTTTTCATGGGTAATCTCTCTTCGTTTGAGTATTTAGTGCCCAATAATACACGTTGGCATGTTTACAAGCAAATAGAAAAACTCTGGAAACGCTTTTATTATTGGTGCAAAGTGCAAAGTGCGAAGTGCAGGGTTTATTTGCTGAATGGTTGTAGGGATGATTTTGGGAATGGGAACAGGTTAAGCTGATTGAAGTGCCAGAGGCGACTTATATTGCACTTTGCACTTTGCACTTTGCACTTTGCACTTTGCACTTTGCACTTTGCACTTTGCACTTTGCACTTTGCACTTTCACCCAGAACCCTGCACTCTCAAATGCGCCTTGAACGACCTCTTTTGTTTTTTGACCTTGAGACGACTGGATTGGATAAAGAGCGGGATCGAATTATTGAATTCGCGGGCATCAAAGTGCATCCTGACAAAAGCCAGGAGCGTTTTGAGTCCTTTGTTAATCCTGAGCGACCGATTCCAGAAGAAATTACGGAGATCACAGGAATAACGGACGAGATGGTTGCTGAGGCGCCTACATTTCAAGAACTCCTTTCAACGCTTATAGGATTGATAAAGGATGCTGATCTGGCAGGGCATAATGTGCAGAATTTTGATATCCCAATGCTTGAAGCCGAGTTCAAGCGGGTCGGCTATTCCATGCCAGGACCCCAGGAGAGGGCCGTACTTGATACGCTGGAGATTATCAAAAAGCACGAAGTCCGAACGCTAGGCTGGGCGTACTCGTTTTATCTAGAGAAAGAGCTGAAGGATGCGCATCGGTCTATGCAAGATACGGAGGCTGCAGTTGATATTCTTCGAGCGCAAATCATCAAGTACGATCTTAAAGGGACACCAACTGAATTGCAAGCTGCGATCAGGTATCCTTTCTTAGATGCAGGGAAACGGTTCAAAATTGAACGGGATCAGATCATGATTAACTTTGGGAAGTACAGGGGGAAGGCCCTGGCTTACTTGCGAAAGGTAGATCCCGACTATGTAGACTGGATGCGGGATAATCTGGGAGATGACGTTGAGCAAATCCTGTCGGGCGGACAATAAATCAAGTCTTTAGTACCAGGCGTTCGGCTCCTAGCACTTGCGCATCATCGACTTTCACCCGAATGATATAATCATTTCGCATGACACTTAATACGATGGGCAGCCAGTCTTTCTTCATGTGCTGAATCATACGTTCATCGATGATAAGCATATCCGCATTTTCGCAGACTTCGGGCAAGGCGTTAGTGTGCCCTTCAAACAGGATGACAGCATGGCCCAATTGGACAAACCCTTCTAGTGAACCTAAGAAGGGGACACATTGATAGGGATCCTCTTTTACAGCTTTGAATTCGGTCATGCCGATTGCTACAATGAGCCATTGCTCCGTAGATGGAGCCAGAGACTCAAGGTGAGCAATAAACTCTTGAGGAAGGGTATCCTTCGGCGGTAAGTTGATCGAGGTCTTGATTTCCCGGTTTGGCGTAATCATGATCAATCTTCTGTTGATCGGGTCAAACGCCAGGTCTCGTGCATACTGAACTACGCCCTCTTTGAGGGGAGAGACATTGGGCATACGGGGTGAATAATCGACAGGCAGCACTCTGAAATATCAATGCGTTTATGAAATGACGGTACTTGAACCATTCGTTACATTTTCTGACAGGCCAGAATGCCGCAGGAGTGCTTGGGGAGACGGCGGGCGCTCACGGAACGAGGTAAAGACCTCCATAGGATGACGGCTCCCTCCTTCTGCCAGGATGGTATCGCGATATTTGCGGCCCATACGTTCGATATCGGCTTCATTATCCAGCCCTGCTTCTTCAAACGCTTCAAACGCATCTGCGCTCAGTACTTCCGCCCATTTATAGCTATAATAGCCCGCGGCGTACCCGCCGGCAAAAATATGAGAAAATGCGCACAAGAATCTATCTTCTTCGAGGGGAGGGAGGGTGGACATTTCAGTTGCATACGTCCTATAAACACCTAGAGGAGATTGATTGGCATTTGCGTCGAAACGCGAATGCAAGACCATATCAACAGTGCCGAATAAAAGCTGGCGCATCATTGCTGAACCGGCTCTGAATGTACGGGCGGCTATTAGTTTTTGGAAGAGGTCATCCGGTAGTTGTTCACCCGTCTGGTAGTGGGCGGTCATACCCATCAGGGTTGGCTTGTGATAGCACCAGTTTTCCATAAACTGGCTGGCAATTTCAACCGCATCCCATTCAAC
>JAHQVL010000102.1 GCA_019634345.1 Rhodothermaceae bacterium | reverse complement strand
TCGCAAAAACGGGTGCGGATGGGATTGATTGACGACGATTGGTCACAAAAACGGGTGCTGATGGGATTGATTGACGGCGATTGGTCGCAAAAACGGGTGCGGATGGGACTGATTGACGACGATTGGTCGCAAAAACGGGTGCGGATGGGATTGATTGACGGCGATTGGCCGCAAAAACGGGTGCGGACGGGATTGATTGACGGCGATTGGCCGCAAAAACGGGTGCGGATGGGACTGTTTGACGGCGGCTGATTACACACTCAATAAAAAAAGCACCCAGCAAATATGAATCTGCTGGGTGCTTAAGGTTTAGGTAAATAAAAGGTGATCATGCATTCTTTACAGCAATACCAAGCTTCTCTAATTGCTTAGGATCGTCTTGAAGAGCACGCCGTGCTACTGCAATCAGCGTCCCCATCCAGCGATCCAGTTTACGCATCGCATTTCTTCTTCGGCGTGTCATGAGTTGGGCTTCGGCTCGTTGGACCTGCTGAGCTTGCATAGCCTCCTCAAGAGATGCCAATTGCTGAATCCGCTGATTAAGAACATCGGTAGTGATATTGAACTGAGATTGCAGCCGGGCTAGCAAGAACTCCGTCGCGAGCACTTCTTGATAAAAAAGTTGAGCTTGCGTAATCCGGCGTTCCCGGCTGGACTTTAACCGGACATTCAAACCGAATTGCTGAAACGATGCGCGATCTTTATCCAATACCTCGCGAACAATGCGGCGATCTGCTGAAAACTGACTGCTCAGTTTTTTGAAGAGTTCATCGCGAGCTTTTGTAGCAAGTAATTGGTTGCCGAAATAGTCTTCGCGCTGTTGTGTTGTTGCAAAGGCATCGGCGTGGTATGATTCGCCGAGTGCAATGCGATCAGGCGAGTACCCAAATTCAAGCAGTTTTTCTGCAATAATGGGGTCGTTCTGTACAACGGCGATCGTCTCTTTCGAGACATAGAGCCGTTCGTAGATTGTTAAGCTAGTATACGTACTCATTGGATTCCTCCATATTTAGAGATGTGTAGGATTGTGATGCAGCGTCCTCCGTATCTTGCCCATACTAGGGTGTATGGAGTACGCTGACCTTCTTACTATACGAACACATCGGTACGCTGCCTAGGGTTTATGGAGCAAATAATTCCGCATGTCTGCGCCTTAAGAGTAGTTTCGTATGAGCCACCCCCTAGAAAGTGCAAACAGAGGGGAAATGCCGCCTCATTCCCCAAACCAAGGTGTAGTAAGCACTATGACATGTTAAAACAGTCATTATTCCACTTCTTCTTTTGTCCCTCGGCCAGAAGTATGCCTCCAAAGCCCATCTACCACTCGACCGTGCCTGCCCCACTAAGCCATTCAATTCCAGTAACACCTTGTGAACGAAGTCGCTCAATGATCTGCCCAGTGTGGTGCTGAATGTGTCGGATGTTGTTCAGGTGCAGTTCCAGCCGCGAGAAGGGATACCAATCGAACCCTGATTCAGCCTCCAGGGGAACTGCGGCAATGGCCTTGGGCAGTTCAGTCAAGAGCGATTCGAGGAAAGCCAACAGTTCATCAGTAGAATGCACACCTTCAACAACGATGGTCTTGCTCGGATCTTCCCAGGAGCCGCCCAGGCTTTCTGCGCCTTCAATTACCCCGTCCCAAATCGAGAATGTTTCAAGCGAAGAAGCGAGATACATCTTTGTGCAGTGAAGAGTATGGTAGGCAATCCGCCATGTCCGATTCTCGTAGTCAGCGCTATCCCAAACTTCGCCAGGACTGGCTTGGATTGCTGCACGGAGCATTTCAAGAGCGGCTTCATACTGGGAGGTCAGGGCTTTAATAAGAGGAGTCGTGGTCATTAGAAAACACGGTAGGATTAGGTGAAACGAAGCGCAAGTTCGAGGTGGGCTGTGACAACCCTTGTTCACCCACCCCACCTTATCAGCCCTTTTCGTCTTTCGCACTGCATGAGGAATAGATTGTCATAAGCAGATCATAGAAAAGGCTGGAATCAAGACTCCACCCTTTTCTTCAGGCTTTTCCATGAACCGCCGACCCACGCGTAACGGCTCACATGACCTTCATTTTAAACATAACCACTCTGTTCAGTAGATTGCAACTCCTTCGAAAAATGCCATTTATCTATTTATTTAGAAGCTCTACTGTTTTTACCATGCGCTTGCTATCCCCTAAAAACTGTGTAAACTGCACCTCGGTGAGTTCTTCCTTCTGTGGCCAGCGCTCCTGAAAAGCGCTCAGTTCTGATCCTAAATAACCGTGTACAGTCCGTGCTTTTTCCGTCCCTGATCCAAATGGGATTAAACTAAGAATACCGGTCACTCCGCCAACAGCACTGCTCGCTTGAGCAATTGAGGCTTTTGTGTCCTCGTCTTTGATAATAAAACTCGAGATCGTTCCTCCTAGACCCAAAATTACTCCCGCCGTCGTGATGACCTTCTTTACCTTCGCAGCTGAAGAGCCCATGAGCGTTGCCTGCTGCTCTTCGATGGCAGAGAACGTTTCAACAACCTGTTGCCTCGTGTTTTCATAAGAATCTGGTGACGCATTCTCAAGAACCGTCATGAGCCCTGTTAGCGTGGAATCTTCAGCACCTGGCATCTTTGTGGAGGCACAGCCAATACTAATCATTGCTGTTATAAAGAGAAGAGCAAGGTGGTAGGTAGTTTTCATAACGGTTTGCCAAAAGCGAGAATTATACGAATCGCAAACTACGTACTTCTTCCCTATTTATCCAGAGTTCGCCTTTTGCTATGAGATGCGACTTCTAGATATTCCCTGACTGGTTTTGATAATTCCGAAGCACCATGCCACCTGAAGCAGGCTGCATTCCAAAACGTTTGTAGAAGTTTTGTAATGCACGATCGCACATAAGATCAATCGCATAAAAACCGCTGAGCCGTCTCAGCATCCTTTCCACTAATTCCCCACCGATGCCTCTTCCTTGATAGGAAGGTAGGACTTCCAACAACGGGATAAATGCCATCAAGGTTTTGTCTGTAATGGCTGTTATAAATCCGACCACTTGCTCATCCGATGTTTCTACAGCCAATACGATTTCATCGCTGTTCTCTAAGATTTTTAAGAACGTGCTTTCATCTGGAGGATTAGGCCACCCCACAAAGAAACCTTGTAAATTGTGTTCTCTTATCCCTTCGAGCGATGAAACGTACTCAATCATATCTACATTGGCCCATAAAAGCGAAAATTAACAATAGAATATAAGCCCTTTCCACATACTCAGCATATCAACGTCCTCAAAATCGAATCACGAAATAAAAAAGGTAGATTTATCCCTAAAACGGAGTTCATTATTTCAAACAAAGGGGTCTTTGTCCATCGCTCCCTCAACGGCCTTTTTCACTAATATGCGGGATAGCTCGTAATAGATTTGTGTGGTTCAATTACACAGACTTAGGGGACGTCGTGAAGGAGAAGTGGGCCAGTTGATTCCAGGTTACGCGGAGTTTTTCCAGGATGATAATGGCGTCTTGAAATTGGTCGTTGGAGACGAGGTGTTCGCAATGATCGTAGAGTTTTGCCATTTCGATGCTTTTTTGCGGTGCGTTTTTAAAATCCAGCATGCGATATAGATAGGAGATGGCGTGGAGTGCCCGATTGCGGTTGCAGTTCAAACAAGAATCAACGGCTTCGGTACAGGCTAATAACATGGGCTCAAACGGATGATATAAACGCTCCTTTCCCCTGGCATAAGCCTTCTGGGCTCTGTAAAAAATCATAAGTTTTGTGGGAGTAGATGGTTCTCCTTCCCTGTGGTATGGAAGATGAGGGTAAAACAGTGATATAATGTTGATTAGGTATCGGCTTAGATTTGCAATTCCTGAATAGCAGGGAGGGGATAGTTTTAACAGATCATGTAATACCGTCATCCCGAGAATATCAAAAGCATGACTTTATCATGAGAGGGCGCCGACCTTCAATCTTGTCACCCTGAGCTTGCCGAAGGGTCTATGCCATAGTCTAACATAGGTGCTTCTTTAGAGCATAGATCCCTCGGTAAACTCGGGATGACAAGAAGGGCAAAGCCAATAAAGCTTTACATACACCGGCTTCAGCCCTCCAAATCCATCTCCCTCGTCCCCGAAACCACCTCCATCCTCGGATGGTCATTCACCTCCGCTAGCAAGGCTTCGGACACCACAACCTCCCCTAACGACAGCGTGTCTTTTATACGAACTAATCGAATATCTTTAGGCTTGACCCTGGGCACGGACCTGATCGCAAGTTGAATGGCTTCCTTCTCTGTTTCCATTACAATTGGAATGGCGGCTCCATCCAGGTAGGTGCTCGTAATCACGTTGGTATACGTGGCCTGTAAATCAATAGCGTCAAAGAGTTTACGCGTAATTACATCGGCGAGGCCCACTCCGGTGGCGTTTCCATGGGTATGCGGGCTCAGGCTTAAGATAACCATCTTGTTTGCCCGTACGTCATCAAAGCCGGCAACACCCCTGCAATTACGACCTGCAATATTAGGATCAAAGCCCCCTCCACTGATCTCTTTTCCAATTTGATCGATAACAAGTACATCTATTTCATTGATATAGAGCCGCGGCATCATGGTTTTTGCCGTTACAAGCAGCTCTTCTTCTCGGGCAATCAAAGACTCGGCAGGTATCGCCTCGATTATGGCCGTATGATCATACGCATCTTCGATAAGCCCCACACCAAACAAAAAGGGAATGTGTGGCATGAGCACTTGCGCCGCTTCGGGCAACACGGTACCGAAGAGATCCATCCCTCTGTCGCTGTGCATCACAGCTGCGCCCGCAATTTTCCCCATCCCAATGATCATCATCTTAACAATCCCGCTCTCGATTGGGCCTCGAAAGGCTGTATGAGGCTTGATGCGATTTACCAGGACAATCCCGTCCGCTTCATTTGCGTATCGATCCACGTACAAAGGGGTCCCGTCTGCCATACGGGCCTGCTCCACAACCTCCATCGTGGCTCTGATGGAAGTGCCTACGTATTCCTCGGTAATCCCGTAACTCGCAAGCAATCTCTTCTGCCCGTCCGCTGTTGCTCCGCCATGGCTTCCCATCGCGGGAAATACAAAGGGATCAGCCCCCTTTTCTCTGAGTACTTCGACGAGTGACTTTACAACCAACGCGACGTTTGCGATGCCTCTGCTGCCTGCCCCAATGGCTATGCGCGCTCCTTTTTTGATGCGCTTTGTGATCTCGGGCTTTTCGAGTTGCTTCCGGAGCGTTCCAGGAATATCGCTAATCCTATGTTCTTCGAACCGCTGGCGGACCGTTGCTACGGGAGGAATAGGGTGATCGAACCCTTGCTCGTCGACGTACTTAAACCGATGAAACATACGATCAATGAATCTTGATGGATTCATTTGGTTGAAAAAGACCCTTCAAGGTAGTCAACTTTCGACTAAAACGTTATCGTATTTTTAAGATTTGCCGTACATCGTTGTATTCACCCGCTTTGACCTGAATTACGTACAGGCCATTTGCAAAGGGGTGAAAGTCCAGTATGTGCTCATGCGTCCCAGCAACTCGATGTTCGGATACGTGCAGGACATTCCGCCCCAACATATCATATACCATGATTTCAACATCGGTAGGATCGGATAAGTCGTACGTTAGCCGAACCGGGCCGGTAGACGGGTTGGGATAAAGAGAAGCAACTTCGAATCCGGAAGGTGTGGCCGATGACGGATCCAGGCCTACGGCTTTAGGATCTGAGAGTCCTGTATCTGATTCATCAACAGAATAATAGTCCATGCTATTCTCAAAAATGTCCGTCGCCATAACTCTCAGGGCATGATATCGCTCGGTGTATGCTCCATCAAACGAAGCGATATAGACAGAGTCTTGCGCATTGAGAAGCTGCTCTTCCCAAACGTCATGCGGCGATCGTTTAACCCATAATTTCACTGCATCGAGATGTTCTCTGGCTTCTACCGGAGAGCACCAGTTGCATACGTCTGTTGCAGCGATCACCAGTTCTTCTTCCCCTGCCTCATTTAATCGTCCATACAGCGCCTGCAGACGAGGTGGATCCGGATCCGCACGATCTGTCTTAAACGACAACTCAACGGCATGCCCTTTTTCTCGAAGGCCAGACAAAAACGCATCGTTGCGAATGATCAAGGTGTATGCTCCTGGTTCAACCGTACGTTCTACAGACATGAGGTCTTCCTCAGGGACTATTTCCGGGGCATGGAGCAGTGTTTCATGATCAAGTATAGCCTCATCCTGCAACAATACCCATTCTCCGCCCCCTTTAAACGCCTCCCCCCATTCACCAAGGAAGAACCCGCCGTTTGCGGCGCCTTTGATACGGATCTTTGTCGCAGAATTATCCAATTCACCGGCCCAAAATCCTTCTCCAGTACCCGGATACAGTTCATACCCACCCGACTGCGATTCTTGCACGAGGTGCAATTGCCCATTCATAGTGATCAATGCAGAATCGCCCCGGAGAAACATAGGAGACGTTCTAATCAATGTCTGTTGATCCGCAAGCTTTTGACTTGAACCTGGTACTTGATGAACGATAGAGTGCCCAAAACCTCTCTCGGTGTCCTTATTCAACCGTCCGGATGCCGTATAATACGTTTTTGCAAAGGGCGGACTGAGCAGGTATCCGGGACCTGCAAACCCGGCCAGGTCATCAAATCGGAAAGGATTGATGGAGGCGTTACGCGTACTCCACGGAATAAAATAAGCCTCAGTAACATCATCAGGCAACGCATACTGATACTGGAATCGTTTGAGAGTTGCTACATCATTCTCTAAAGTAACTTCGTTTTTTAACCCTGACTGCAGCGTAAAGGGCAGTTCATAATAGTCATGATTCGCAGAGAAGGAGGATACGCTAAAATCTACAGCATAGGCCTCGCTAAACGAAGAAAAATAGAGGGTCTGATGGGCATCTGTTGTGGAGGGATCCAGGTAATTGGATAAAGCCCAATCCGGGTTCTCTCCTTGTATGTACATCTCAAAGGAGAGTGGAGAAAGCAACTCTTGATTGATATCTAACGCCTTTACGGTTACTGGGTATATCGCATCGCTTTTATTAATCTCAAAGAAGGATGCCTCCTGGAGGTTGGTGGCCTCTTTGATAATCGTATACTTGCCGTCATTAAACTGAACCAGCACATCGTATGTATTGGGCGGTACAAAGAGAGAGGTTAGATTGGAGGCTCTTGCATAAATATGCTCGCCATCCGATCCCTTGCCCTGTAAAACAATGTGGTCCGCGTGATCCGTCAATTGAATACGAGCCGATTCATTTTTGAACAAGGAGAACGGGATAGAGACCGACCGACCATCCCCCTCTACGTCAATGTGACCTACATATCCATCAGGAAAAGAACTGACAGGGAGAATATCAGGCTGAACACTGATATCGAGTTGTAAAGCCAAGGATTCACCCGGCTCTAGCGTGATTACAGAGTGGCTTACAGTGGCCATAATCCCTTCAGGAAGGGCGTCTCTGACCCTAATTTCATAGACAGAAGTAGAGGTACCCAGATTTGTTATAGACAACACTTCAGAACGCTCCCAGTTGTTTTGAGAGCTATACACCTGGCCAAGATCCATACAAGCGGGTGATACCACAAACGGCAATGGATTTGAGCGATCCACTTTGCCCGCTCCCTGGGACCATATCGATTCACCAAGATCCCTGGTCTGCTGCATCAAGTGTGCCTTGATGGTGATGGGATCCCACTCCGGGAATTCCTGAATCATTTGGGCTACAATACCGGCAACGTAAGGACTTGCCATTGAAGTCCCATCCCGGACTTCATATCCACCATCAAGCCAGGTGGATTGAATCTGAACGCCCGGTGCCAGGATGTCTGGCTTGAGTCCGAAGAAAGGAACTGAGTATAAATGAATGGATCCAGAAGGCCCTTGTGAACTGAAGGATGCCACTTCGTCTTGGGGATCGGTCGCACCCACTGTGATTGCATTCGAGGCATTTCCTGGGGCCGTAATTGACGCGCGACCTTCCTCTCCCCGATTGCCTGCTGCAACGACGCAAACAACGCCGGCAGCGATCGCATTCTCTACGGCGATGGTCACAGGATGATCAGCCATTCCGATCTCAAGGCTGCTGAGGCTTAAGTTAATAATGTCGACTGCATCGTTTGTAAATGGGTCTCCATCAGGGTTTACGGCGTGCTCAATCGCGCTTATTACAGCGGAATCAAACCCTCTTCCGGCCGAATCCAGCACTTTCAGGGCGATAAACTGGACATCCGGTGCGGTTCCTTTAAAGGCCGTTCCATTTCCTGCAACGATACCTGCCACGTGTGTGCCGTGCCCGTTGTCATCCATCGGGTCCGGATCGTCATTCACATAATCGTAGCCTCCCTGGTAGCCGCCAGCCAGGTCGGGATGGGTATAATCAACACCAGAATCTATAACAGCGACTACAATGCCAGACCCCGTATACTCGCCATCTTCAACACGGATGCTCCTCCGTTCAGCGGTATCAGTTAAGCCTGGAGTACGATGAGCAGCTTGCATCGCACCATCTTCAATCACACGTTTTACATAAGGCAATCGACGTACCTCTAAAACGGCGCTCTCTGGCATTGTAACCAGGGCACCATTAAAGACCGAAGCGTACACGTCACGCACTGCAAGGGCCTCAACGGGGAGCCCATTAGAAGAAGCAATTCGGTTCAGGTCTGACTTGAAGGTAGCCTGCAATATAGCCGGCTCACTGGCCGCCTGTTTGTGGCTGTTCTGCCCCTGAATCAACAGAGGAAGCCCTTCAAACTGAACGATATATGACTTCTCAGTATGAGAACGTTCGCTCGTTTGTAATGAAGATGTATGATAGATTCTTGGATTAGCAGCATCCAAGGTGCGGACTATATCTTGAGCAGAGAGGTTGAGGGATATAGATGCGCTCAGTAGGCCCGCCAGTAGTACAATTCTGAGCATGAATATAGGTAACTACACGGACAGGAAAGTCTCTCAAACATAACTCCTCAATACTCCATTTCGATAAGCCATTTGGAGCATCCACTACGAGTCTTTTTACCTAACCATCAAGTAGCATATCACTGTAGGATCTAGAAGCCAAAGACGCGGTTGCCAAGGCAAACCGCTTAAATAGATCATCACACTGATTTTTGAGATATTCTTGGCCCAATGTCCCGTCTTGATCAATCGCTTCTACCTCAACAAATGAGCCCAATTCCTGTACCGTATCGAGATGAATTTTGATGTTGTCAACAAAATAGATGTGCCGCACTTTATCGACGACAACCTTAATTCCCAGTGAAGCGGTCAATAGGGCCTTCAGGTCCATATTTTGAGCTTCTGGCACGGAAACGAGTTGTATGTGAGAAGCTTTCGGGCCTGCTTGATTGGCCCGTTCGTAATAGATTAGATTCCGTTCAATAGTACCTTCTCGAAGTTTTAAACGTCCTTTCTCAACGTTGAAGTAGGTATCTACCTGATGATCCTCGCCTACGTATCTTGCATTTAATTGGTGTAAGACTTCTTTAATCGACTCGTGCTTGTTGCAACGGGCCTTAAATTCAACGTTTAAAACATTCATTGAATGGTATCAGGGACTATAAAGGCTGCGGGAAACTCTTCTGACATCTTAGCCATCATTCCACGGGCTTCCTCTCTCGTTCTAAAATGGCCGACGCGTACTCTATAATACGGCTGCAGCCATTTAATTTCGACAGGAATATCTGTCGAACCATGAAGTTTTCGAACCAGGCCTTCTTCCAGAGATGCGAGCCAAACGGTTGCTTGTTCGGCCATTTCATGCGCATCTACATTTTCATCTGTAGTGTGAATTTGAATCTGAAACCCACGAACAGGACTAGGCGGTACCTGAGGAGCGATCACTTCTTCTGTGCTGGTACAAGCACTCAAAACGATCAATGTACCCAGGAGGCACATTCTAGTCATCATAGGAAAGAAAGGTGCTCGAAATGAGGAGGGGCATTTCAAATAGACGTGTCTCATAATCTAATTAGGGTCGAATACTTGCGATTACGTGTCTTTACCCGTAGGATAGATGGGGCTTATAGACTACTAGACCAAAGACCATGCCTACCCACCCTAAATATCCAAAAGGGCTCTATTTTTTCCATCCTCAGGCCCCGCGTACGTACCGAAGAAATCGCTGGGTGTTTGTGGTCGTAATGTCTCTGATCGCCCTGGCTATATCATGGCCGATATACCCTTACTTCTCAGGTATTTACCCCATGATCGGAGGTTTTCCTCTCTCGTTCAGCTGGATCATTCTGTGCCTGTTGGTCTCTTTGGTAGCACTGATAACCCTCTATAATTTGGACCATTCGGTTGACGAGGATAAAGAGAAGGAGTAAGACGTGGAAAACTGGCTGATTGCAATAGTAGTATGTGCCATTTATCTCATAATCACACTGATTATGGGAATCTGGTCAGGTAGACGCATCTCAAACAGTGTGACGGGCTTTGTTGCTGGCGATAGATCCATGAATACCCTGTTCATGTATTTTGTAATGGGCGCCTCCGTCTTCTCCGCATTTGCATTCTTAGGTGGGCCCGGCTGGGCATACTCCAGGGGAGCTGCAGCCTTCTATATCATTGGGTACGGGATTATCGGCATGGTGCCGTTGTACTTCATTGGTCCGAAGGTGCATGCACTCGGCGTAAAGTTCGGTTTTGTAACCCAGGCCGAGCTCCTATCGCACAGATACAAC
>JAHQVL010000101.1 GCA_019634345.1 Rhodothermaceae bacterium | reverse complement strand
TGATGGGTGTGCCATCGCTCGCCCAGTACCAGCCGGCCAAATCCGCCGTCCCACGGAGATGTGTCATCATTGTGGAAATTACTCCAGTGTACCCATTTGCTGGTCGAATCTTCGAATTGGAAGGCATGTGTTGATGTACGTATAGCGACTACGGGTTTACCTGCATCCAGGTATTCCTTGAAGTTCATCATCTGGTCGTCAGGCAAGGCCCTGAATCGCGTGAAAAGGAAGAGGAGATCCGCATCATCGAGTGCATCGAGCCCGGGGATATGGTCCGTGTAATTGGGATCAATAAGCCCAGGCTGGTCAGGATTCTGTGCAAATAAAACGGTACTAGTGAAGCCGTGATGATCCGTCAGAATTCGTGCAAGCTGAGGCAATGCCTCCTCGGAGCGGTATTCTTCATCTCCACTAACAAAAACAATATGCTTGCCTTCGCCGGGGCCGCTTGAGCCCTCGTAGGTGACCCATTGTACTGGACCAGATTCTTCGGGGGCTGAGGCGCATCCTGCGATTAGGAGTAGTGCGAACACGCTGATATAGATAGGTGCTTTCATCTCAAGTAGTGGGTAGCTCGTTCAGGTAGGGGTTATCGGTGGTGCTGAATTTTCTAGTATACCTATAGCCGTATTCTATCGCAACTGCTGGAGCGCCTTCTCGAATATTCAGAAGCAATGCAAGTAATGATCGTAGTGTCTATCTTTGAACCGCAATCTCAAAGGCGTGATCGCATCAATTGATTGCTTCCACCTTACGCACTGCCCCAGAACCTACCGAGAGTCATTCCCTTTGAAAATTGATCATCTTTTTCTCAACCACTATGGTCGGTTCATTATAGGCTGTTTTCTCCTATTGATCATGGGTTGTGCTTCCAGCACGAATGAAGAGCAACCGACTGTTCAGGAACCCCTGTTTCAGAAACTGCTTCCCGCTCGAACGGGCATATCGTTTATCAATCGGCTCTCTGAACATCCTTCTCCAAATCGGAATGAATTACTTTTTGAGTATTTTTCAAATGGAGCAGGCGTAGCCGTGGGTGATGTGAATGGGGATGGATGGGATGATCTGTTTTTTACAGCCAATATGGGATACAATCAGTTGTATCTGAATGAAAAGGCGTTGAGATTTCGAGATGTAAGCGACGCTGCTGGGATAAAAGGTCGTGTAAA
This sequence comes from Rhodothermaceae bacterium, assembly GCA_019634345.1. Taxonomy (GTDB): domain Bacteria; phylum Bacteroidota; class Rhodothermia; order Rhodothermales; family JAHQVL01; genus JAHQVL01. The sequence goes on along the minus strand of JAHQVL010000101.1, from coordinate 7,052 downwards.
TACCTGGAAAACCGGTGTCGCCATGGCCGATGTGAATGGAGACGGGTTGTTAGATGTTTATGTATGTTACTCTGGAGATTTACCTACAGAGCGAAGAAAGGATGAGCTGTATATCAATAAAGGGGCGGGAGATGATGGGATACCCCGATTCGAGGAATCTGCCTCGGCGTACGGATTAGACCAGCCCCACTCCAGTAACCAGCCGTACTTTTTTGACTACGACCAGGACGGTGACCTGGATCTGTTTCTGCTGACCCACAATGTGGAGAGAATACCCCGGTTAATTGGAGAGGAGGCGCGGAAGGCACTTTCCACAGTGGACACAATGAGTGGTGTTCGACTGTATCGCAACGAGGGGGAGCGGTTTACAGATGTAACTACCGAGAGCGGCATCAGCAATTCTTCTTTGACCTATGGCTTGGGGGCAGGTGTTTCTGATGTGAATAACGATGGTTGGCTCGATCTATATGTTGGGAATGACTACTTCCCTCCCGATTATCTCTACATCAACCAGGGAGATGGGACGTTCAAAGACGAGTTGGGTGAACGCATGACGGTGACGTCCAGAGCATCGATGGGCGTGGATGTGGCCGATATAAATAATGATGGCTGGACGGACGTGTTGGTTCTCGATATGCTGCCCGCCGACCCGGCTCGCCTTAAAACGTTATTCATTCCAGATGATAGGGGTCTCTTCGATTTGTTTGTTCAGTCTGGATTTCATCACCAGTACACGCGAAACACGCTGCAATTAAATACCGGCAGCGGCTACTTCAGTGAAATTGGTCAATTGGCTGGTATCTCGAATACCGATTGGAGTTGGGCCATCCTGGCTTCTGATTTTGATAACGACGGCTTAAAAGATCTCTTTGTCACGAATGGTACGCTTCACGATACCATTGATAGGGATTACCTGGCTTTCCAGCGGCAATTCATTAGTAGTAAAAATGAGGACCTGGAACCTGCAGATGTTGGGGTGTTGATGGAGCGAATGCCAACATCTGATCTAGAAAATTACATATTCAAAAACGGCGGCCAATTGCGCTTTCATGACTACACGGACGCCTGGGGGGTAGGAGGGGCGCTCAAAACCACTGGAGCGGCCTATTCGGATTTGGATAATGACGGAGACCTGGATTTAATCACGCATAACATCAATGAGTATGCATTCGTGTATGAAAACCGGGCAAGAGAACTAAACAATCAATCCTACATCCAGGTTGAGTTGCGAGGGAATTCATCTAATTCAGTCGGGATAGGAGCAAAAGTGTTTATTTACACGGGGGCAGAAGTGCAGCTGGTAGAGCAGATACCCATGAGGGGCTATCTTTCCAGTGTATCTCCCATATTACATGCGGGATTAGGAGAGGCAGAGATGATTGATTCCCTGGTTGTTCAATGGACAGCTGAAAGCCAACACGTCCTGCATAATGTGGCTGTGAACCAGCGGCTTGTGGTCGAGCAAAAAGGCGCAGTGGAACGAGCTCAGCCAGAGACGTTAACTGCTCCGGTATTCGAAGAAACCCCCGCTCCATTTTCATTCACTCATCAACAGCCTGAGGGATTGGATGATTACACTCGTCAGCCCTTGTTGGTGCAGGCTTTATCTGATGTGGGGCCGGCTCTGCTGAAGGCAGATATCAATGGGGATGGGTTGGATGATGTGTTTGTTGGTGGTGGGATTGGACAAGAATCTGCTTTGTTTGTGCAGAGAGCTGATGGGCGCTTTGACCGTTCCAGGCAACCTGCCCTGCGAATGCACCGGGCATCGCAGGATGTATCCGCTTTGTTTGTGGATATCGATAAGGATAACGATCAGGATCTATACGTAGTAAGCGGAGGCTATGCAGATTTTGAAGAGGGGGATGACGTCCTGCAAGATCGATTGTACATAAACGATGGGGAGGGGCACTTTTCTTTTGCTTCTTCCGCATTGCCTGAGATGCGAACGAGCACTTCAGTAGTTGCCGCTTCAGACATAAACCAGGATGGATTCATCGATTTCTTTGTTGGCGGGTACGTGGTGCCGGGTCGTTTTCCTGAAATTCCCAAAAGTTATGTGTTGATAAATGATGGTGCAGGTGGATTTGTCGAGGAGACTGAGACTATTTCTGAAGATGTGGTGCGTCCCGGGATGGTGACCGATGCCGCATGGGCGGACCTGAACGGAGATGGGAGAGAGGAGTTGCTTGTAGTGGGCCAATGGATGCCTATACAGGTTTACGGATGGAATGCGGGCGTGCTGGCTGACGTTACGGAAGAGTATTTTGATCAGAACTATACCGGCCTTTGGAATACCTTGTTGGTCGACGACGTGAACGGGGATGATGTGGTAGACGTAGTGGCAGGTAACCAGGGATTGAATGGGCAGTTCACCGCATCGCCTGAAGAGCCTATTGTTTTGTATAGTGCCGATTTCGATAATAATGGCGTTATAGACCCGTTGCTCGCTTATTATATTGATGGCCGCCTTTACCCCCATGCAACGCTAGATGAGCTTCAAGCCCAGTTGCCTTTGCTCGGTTCTTCCTTTGCCTCACATACGGCCTATGGGAAGGTAAGCATGAATGATTTAATGATTCCGAGTTTGCTGGAAGGGGCCAGCGTAGTTGAGTTAACCGAATTAGAGACGTCGCTGTTTATCAGGCAACAGGATGGGACGTTTCAAAAATCCTCGTTGCCCATCGAGGCACAGTTCGCTCCTGTTTTTACAATTGCGTCATTGAATTTTAACGAGGACTCATTTGAGGACCTGGTCATGATGGGGAATACGGCAGAAGGCTCCATTCGTCTTGGGAAAAATGATGCCAGTTATGGAGTGTTATTGGAGGGTAAAGATGCTGGATTTTCCTATGTCTCCATTGGAGAGTCTGGGTTGCGAAGTACACATTCAATTCGGAATACTATACAACTAGGGGAAAAATTCGTTTTTGGAGTGCACGGGGGCGAAGTGGTCTCTTATCAGATTTCTATAGAATAGGCCTAATTTATTATGGGATTGAGAGAGGATCTCTTGATTTTATTAGCTAAGAGATGGATTGCTCTAGGAAGTTGAGTCCATCACAGTGGGACATATTTTTACCTGACTTTAAGTAGATTTTTACCTAATAGATTCTTAATCTTTACGGCACAACACTAAACCACCCTACATCCTATACATTCGATTTGCATCGAAAGCCCTTCCGACTGCCGTAACAGACTACCACAGCTGTTCGTGCTAGCCTCCACTTTCGAGACAGCGTGCCACCCTCGAAATTGGTAAACAGGATTGCGCTAGAGAGGAGTCCTCTCTGTATAGCTTTTCAGTTATTCTTGTTTAACAAACACGCACTCAACATGCAGAAAGCTGACATTATGCTTTTCGACAAAGCCCCTTTGGATTGGATGCGCCGTAAAGGTCCTAGTCAATTCCCAACCAGATTTTGCTCTCTACTGGTAGCGCTTTTAGTCTTTGGACTTAGCACTCCGGTAATGGCACAACACATGGTTACCGGTGAGGTCTTGGACGCCGATGAAGGCTTTAGCCTTCCTGGCGTAAATATCGTTGTAAAAGGAACACAAATTGGTACGGCAACCCGTTCAAACGGGGAGTTCAATCTCGAAGTACCTTCATCTACTGACATACTTGTACTTTCATTTGTAGGGTATGTCCAGATCGAAGTACCTATCGATGGCCGCTCAGAAATCATTATTCCATTAGAGCGTAGTATTACGTCTCTAGATGAAGTGGTTGTGAGCGTTCCTTATGGTACACAGACTGTAGCAACTACAACTGGATCTGTAAGTCAGATTTCTGGTGAGACCCTCGCTCAAATTCCAACCACAAACCTTACGCAATCCCTTCAGGGGACTGTGGCCGGTTTGATTGGTGTTACTGCAAACGGCTCTCCTGGTCGTGACGATTCCAATCTTCTGATTCGTGGCATTTCCACACTAGGGGACAACTCGCCCCTGGTCGTGATCGACGGAGTTCCTGGCCGTCAAGGGGGGCTAGCCCGCCTGAATCCATCAGATATAGAAACTGTATCTGTATTAAAAGATGCTTCTGCTGCGATCTATGGGTCACGGGCAGCTAATGGGGTAATCCTCGTACGCACAAAGCGTGGCCGTGCTGGTGAAACTAAAGTGAGCGTAAATGTAGAGCGTGGTTATGCCCAACCTTCGGTTATTCCTGATATGGTTGATGCGCCTACCTATATGCAGATGCTCAATGAAGTTGACGTATCTCGTGGAAACCCTGAGCGTTTTTCACAAGATCAGATTGCTGCCCATAGTGGTAACGTTGATGGGCGATGGGATGCTTTTAATACGGACTGGTATGCTGTTGCACTCAAGGATTTTGCTGACGAAGTCTGGGCAAATGCCTCCGTTACTGGAGGAAGTGAAAACTTCCGGTATCGTGTATCTCTAGAGGGTTTGACAGAAGAAGGTATTCTGGTGAATTCTGGAGTTGGGTATGAACAGCTTGGCTTCCGAAGCAATATCGATGGAGATATCACAGATAATCTGAATATTGCGTTTAATTTGCATGGCCGTCTGGAAAACAGAGACCGCCCCTCCTGGACGCGTAGCCAGGATCGCGCTGCCTGGGAATTACTTCAGCGTGGAAAGCCTAATGAGCCTGCTTTCTGGCCAAATGGGCTCCCAGGGCCGGCTCAGGAGCAAGGTGTGAACCCGGTTGTTTCTAATGAAACAGGATTTGACAACCGAAAAACCTATTTCTTCCAGAGTAGTCTGTCCATGGGATATGAAATTCCAAGCGTGGATGGTTGGAGTATAGAAGGGACGGTTGCTTATGACCGTTCGTTCGAGGACTACAAACGATGGCAACAACCTTGGACGCTTTACAACTGTGCGTCTCCTTGTGGTGGTGAAAATGACTTGATTGCTACTTCTGAAGGTGTGCCAGAGCCTCGATTGAACCAGACCGACTTCGCTGAAGAGGACATTTTATTGCGGGCTACTACGCTTTATGAGCCAAGTTTTGGTATCGATCATAACGCGAGTTTATTGCTTGGTACAGAATACCAGCAATCTGAGAGTAACACACTTACCCTCTTCCGTCGCTTCTTCCTGAGCGACCAGATTACTGAACTCTTTGCCGGTGGATCGGATCAGCAATCATTGAGTGGTTTTAGTGACGAAACGGCTCGATTGAATTTCTTCGGTCGATTGAACTACAATTACCAGCAAAAATACCTTCTTGAGCTCGTAGCCCGTTATGATGGCTCTTATATTTTCCCAGAAGGCGACCGTTTCGGGTTCTTCCCGTCTATGTCCGTTGGTTGGCGTGTTGGTCAGGAAGACTGGTTTAGAGGCGCAACGGGTGGTTTCTTTGACCGTTTGAAACTTCGCGCTGCATTTGGGCAAACTGGTAACGACAGCATTGAGCCTTATCAGTTCTTATCTACGTTTGGATTTAGTGGTGCACCATTCGCCTATGGTGATGGCCTTGGTCCTCGCATTGCACCTACTCGTGTTCCTAATGAAGATATTACCTGGGAAGTTGCGACGCAGTTTGACGTCGGTCTGCAAGGTGGAATTCTAGATGAACGAATCTCCTTTGAACTGACCTATTTCAATCACTTCAGGGAAGACATCTTGTGGTTCAGGAACGTTGCTGTTCCTCAAACAGCAGGTTTCTCTTTACCGCGTGAAAACATTGCCGAAGTACGCAGTAAAGGTTTTGAGGCAGAAGCTGCGTTCTCGCAACGGATTTCTGATAAAGTGTTGATCCGTGCAGGAGCCAATATTACGTTCACGCAAGATGAAGTAGAGTTCTTCGACGAGCCTGATGGCCTTCTGCCTTACCAGCAAAACACGGGTAAACCCTGGAATACTTCCCTGTATTACCTGACAGACGGCATATGGAATGACGATGCTGAAATAGCAGCTAATCCGAGCTCTTCAGGTGCACGTCCAGGTGATATTCGATTTGTCGATTATAATGAAGATGGAGTCATTAACGGCGATGACCGTGTAAGATTAGATGAGAACGGTACGCCAGGAGTCATCGGGGCATTCAGTATGGGTGCATCTATGGGTAATTTTGATGTCAGTTTCTTGTTCCAAGGAGCAGCGAAAGTAAAACAATATGTGCTATCTACAGCGGTAGGTGAGTTTGGGAATTATTTCCAAGAATACTCTGATGATCGCTGGACACCAGACAACACAGATGGTACAAACCCACGTGCATGGAACAGAAGCGAGCCCTACTGGTCTCGCCAGGCGAATACATTTTTCTTGCAGGATGCTAAATACTTGCGCCTGAAAAGCGCACGGGTTTCGTACTCGCTGCCAGACGAATGGTTGGGCCGCCTTGGAGGCATGGATCAAGTTTTGGTCTATCTCAGCGGGCGTAACCTGCTTACGTTCTCACCACTTAAGATTATGGATCCTGAAATTCGTAACGGTGCTGCGCAAGAGTATCCGAACGAACGTGCATACACATTCGGAATCCAACTTGGCTTCTAGGGAGCCTTCGTTCCACAAGTACCTCCCGAAACCATTAGATTATTGATTAGCGAAGTAATAATTATGAAAAGGAACTCTTATATATTTACAGCTATCTTGGGGTGTTTGCTGCTGTTCCAGGGGTGTGATAATACCCTGAACCTTGACCCTCGAGGTGAACTTGGCAGCGAAGCCGTTTGGGCTGACGCAGCATTGACGGAAGCCTACTTAAACCAGGTGTATAGTGCCACAGGGTATGGATTTGGAAATCCTATGTCAGGCGGTGGTGGTGCTGTAGATGAAGCTATCTATACACATAGTAACTTCATGGATGCAAACCTGCAATCCACGCTGACTGCAGATAACCGGGGCATTTGGAACAGGACCGACAATCCGAATAACTCGTACGAGCAATTGTCCTGGCCACGTGTGTACGCTACGCTTCGAGACCTGAATGTATTTATTCAAAACGTGGAAGCCGGGGACGTTTTAGCCGCTGATGCCAAAGAAACCTTCCTGGGTGAAGCGTACTTCTTGAGGGCTTTCTTCTATCATAACCTCTTAAGATTGTACGGTGGTGTTCCTATTGTGGACTCGCC
>JAHQVL010000100.1 GCA_019634345.1 Rhodothermaceae bacterium | reverse complement strand
ATTCAATGCGCCAGTATCCTGGATTTAGGGATTCCCATTTATCACCAATATATTCAGAATCGGGTCGTTGGAAATCATCAAGGATTTCAAGATTTGTGTGCTCGGGTATATTAAGTGGTAGGGAGTGGGGGGTCTCATTAAGGCACCCGGAAAAAAGGGCACTACTGCTTAAGCAGGTAGTGCCCACGATGCCAAAGTGCTTCAAAAACACTCTGCGCGAGACCAACTCGGGATTATTCATTTATACTGAATTCCTAAGGGGTTCAAGCAGGTTGATTTTGTTTAAGTGTCAATTCGTCTCTTGCTGTGTCAAGATCAGAGTGGACCATTTCGGAAACCATGTCTTCCAGGGAATACTTAGGCTCCCATCCTAATTCTGCTTTTGCTTTAGTTGGGTCGCCAAGAAGTAAGTCTACTTCTGTTGGTCGATAATAGCGAGGATCGACTTTGATTACGGCTTCGCCATTGTCGGTTCTGTATCCAACTTCTTCTTCATTTTTGCCTTCCCACTTGAGCTGGATGTTAACTGCGCCAAACGCTTTATCGCAGAAGGAGCGTACGGTAGTGGTAATACCAGTAGCAAGAACATAATCAGATGGATTATCTTGCTGAAGAATTAGCCACATGCCTTCCACATAGTCTTTTGCATGTCCCCAATCTCTTTTTGCATCGAGGTTGCCGAGATACAGTGTTTTTTGCAAGCCGAGCGAAATCCTGGCTGCTGCTCTCGTAATTTTTCGAGTCACGAATGTTTCTCCACGCCGAGGGCTTTCGTGGTTAAATAGGATACCGTTGCACGCGTACATGTCATACGCTTCTCTGTAGTTCACAGTGATCCAGTATCCATACAGTTTTGCAACGGCATAGGGGCTTCTTGGATAAAAAGGAGTCGTCTCCTTCTGAGGCGTCTCCTGCACCTTGCCATAGAGCTCACTAGTTGAAGCCTGGTAGAACCGGGTCGTTTCCTGAAGGCCAAGGATACGTATCGCTTCAAGAAGCCTAAGCGTCCCAATAGCGTCCGTATTGGCTGTGTATTCAGGTGTTTCGAAGCTTACCTGAACATGGCTCTGAGCTGCCAGGTTGTAAATCTCATTCGGTTGAACTTCTTGTACAATTCGAATGAGGTTAGTGGAATCTGTTAGGTCTCCATAATGCAAAAAGAAGCGAGCCCCGATATCATGTGGATCTTCATAGATATGGTCAATTCGTTGTGTATTAAAAGAGCTAGCTCGTCTCTTAATACCATGTACTTCATATCCTTTCTTTAGTAGAAGCTCTGCTAAGTAGGCGCCGTCTTGGCCTGTAATTCCTGTAATTAAAGCACGCCGTTTTTCCATTCCTGTAATCCTTCCTTCGCTGTTCGTAGTGAAATGTTTGTTATTTATATCAACAAATGAAATGCCACAAATCGTGGTTTAACTATCTAATGATATTAAGTAGTACTTAAATAGTTTTCGCAAAACCATTGATGAGATCGTTGGATTCCTTCTTCCAACGAAATTTTCGCATTCCATCCAAGCTTGTTTATGCGCGTCACGTCCATAAGCTTGCGAGGAGTCCCATCGGGTTTTGATGTGTCGTACACAATTTCGCTCTTGCTATTCAGAACTGATTTAATCAGTTCTGCAAGTTCGCTAATCGCAATATCTTCGCCAACACCAATGTTAAGTATCCCATCAGGTGCAACGTCGAATATTTTGTCGGAAGGCTGCTCCATAGCAAATACTGTAGCATCTGCCATGTCATCTACATAGAGAAACTCTCTTTTTGGAGTACCTGATCCCCAAAGGGTAACAGGTGCGTCTTCCGCGCCATGCGAACTCTTTGCTTCATGAAATTTGCGGATTAAAGCAGGTAACACATGGCTGGTCTTTAGGTCAAAGTTGTCATTGGGTCCGTAAAGATTTGTCGGCATTAAGCTGAAGAAATCATGCCCATGTTGCTTTTTGTATGCCTGGCACATTTTAATGCCAGCAATTTTGGCAACCGCATACCATTCATTGGTTGGTTCAAGCGGCCCCGTCAGGAGGCAGTCTTCTCTGAGTGGCTGTTCGGCCAGTTTGGGATAAATGCAGGAGCTACCTAAGAAGATAAGCCGTTTGGTGTTGTAACTATGCGCAGCACGAATCACATTGGTCTGTATGGCAATGTTGTCACTGATAAAATCAGCTGGATATGTGTCATTTGCCAGAATACCACCAACCTTTGCAGCTGCCAGGATAACGCAGTCAGGTCTAATCTCGTCAAAAAAGGCATCAACATTGGCTTGATTCGAGAGGTCGAGCTCGCTTCTGCTTCGGGTGACAATATTGGTATACCCTTTCTGCTGCAACTGACGGTATATTGCTGAACCTACCAGTCCTCTGTGACCAGCGACAAAGATTTTGTCTGATTTATTTATAGGTGACATCCAATATATTTAGTTAATTAGTTCTGGATAATTGGTCAATCAAAAGGAGGGTTGAGAGAACGGGGCCTATAATCGTAAAGATGTCTCGCCAGTTCGTTCTTCTGATTTGCTTAACTTCAACGGTCACAACATCTCCTTCATTAAGCACTGGAGCATTAGAAATCTGATCCATTACTTCCTTGAAATCAGCTTCGTAAATCAGAGCCTGAGCCCCTCCGGAGTTTCTGAAGAGGCGGATCGTTGTTTCATATCTTACATCTGGCTGGTTATAAGCAGAAGGGCCCCCAGTTAATGCAAGAAGGAATGCGAGGTCTGTATTTTCTTCCAGGATGTAGATTCCAGGTGAAACGAGGTCTCCAAAAGCTGAGATTTCTATTGAGGCTGTTCCAGGTGTAACTAGATAATGGAATGTACTAATATTGGTATCTATTTCGTCCAGTTGCCTGAATTCTGGTCCACCTTGTGCGAAGCTACTTGGAGAACCCAGTACTGTGTAAAAGAACAAAATTGTCAGAGTGAACACACAGTATGTGTTCACTCTGTTAAAGCGTGTTGTCATCAGCATTTCAACTTGGGGGATCAATGAGTCAAATTAATTATTCTTTGCTATCAATAATATCTAGCATAAGCAGGATGGTTTTAGCTAGTTACGTAACTATTCGATCCATAGCTATAACCGTACGTACTTTTGTAACCATAAATACTTGACGGGTCAAACCGATTGAGAACTGTACCGAGAACATTTGCTCCAACACTTCTTAATTCTTCGATTGACTGTGTTAAAGCTTCCATGTCTGTGCCATCAGAGGATGCAACAACGATAACCCCATCGCACTGACGAGAAAGAAGTACAGGATCAACGGCTCCAAGAACAGGAGGTGTATCAAAGATGATGATATCAAACTCAGTTCTAAATCTATCAATAAGATCCATCATCTTTCTAGAACCTAGTAGCTCAGCAGGTTGAGAAACAGGGATTCCAGTGATTACATAAACATTTTCAATTCCAGTAAAGAAACGCTCGGCGTCCCATCTGCTTTCATCTTCTGACAAGAGTTCAAGAAGGCTAGGGCCTTCGGGTAGCCCTAGTTTGTCATGAAGAGAAGGGCGTCTCAGGTCAGCGTCAATAACCAGGGTACGTTTGCCGGCTTGAGCAGAGGTAAATGCAAGATTCAGTGAAGTGGTGCTTTTGCCTGCTCCTGATTTAGGACTAGTAATCATTAGATTCTGAATGCCCATATCATCCCTGCTGAATTGCAGTTTAATATAAAGCCGTCTGTACGCTTCAGCGATTGGTGACATAGGAGCGATTAGCGCTGTAAGAGCAGTGCTTACCTCTCGGCCTTCAAAGTCTATTTTAAGGCGCTTGCCAAACTCTTTTTTGATGAGCTGACGCATATCTGGTACAACTCCTAGCATGTTGATATCGCTGTGGTTGAGATCCTCTGGCGAGTACACTCGAGTATCGAACTTGCGCCTTGCAACGGCAACGCTGACACCAAGCATTAGTCCTAGCATGAGGCCCAGTATCAGGTTAATCGCTTTTTGTGGCTTTTCTGGCTTTTCAGGTGGAACGGCTTCTCTAATAATTCTAGCAAAACCAGTTACAGACTCTTCTGCAATTCGAATTTGTTCGAGTTTGCTTGAGAAAAGAGTGAATAGTTCTTCAGTAGACTGCTGTTCTCTTTTTAATTGAGCCAATTCCATGGCTACAGTAGGGATATCACGGAGCCGGCGGTCGTATTCGCCAAGCCGTTGTTCTAATCCGCGTACTTTGGCTTGCTGGCCACTAATGTTAACTCTTTCGTCTGCAATTTTGCGTCTAATAGTGCGAATGTAGTTTATGCTAGGAGCATCGGTAGGATCGAGTCCGCCACCGGTGATTAATTTATCCGCTAACTCATCAGAAAGAGCTCTTATTTCAGAGCGTAATTGAGCTATTCGCTGATTGTAGTCTCTAAGCTGGGCGTTTTCGCCTGGGTTGGTTCTTAACTCTGGATTCTTGCGGTAAATTTGATCGACGTGAAGCTCTAAATCCGTAATCTCTTCTTGTTTGATCTTGATCTTTTCATCGATGCCGGAACTGATCTGATCAGCAATAATAGGCTGAAGGCCCGTGATTTCGTTCTCGAGGGAAAGCAAGTGGGATTCACTCATGCTTAGCTCAACCCGTGCGGTCTCGAGCATCGCCTCCATTTGGGCAATCTGAGCTACGAGGTATGTTACTTGCTCATCTAGAGCCGTAGCGCCCTCTCTGTTTTTATAAGCAGCTAGATTTGCCTCAATTTGTTCAAGTTCTTCTTTGTTCTCTTTGTATTCCATTTCGTAGAAAACACGGAGTTTGGTTAAATTCTCCTTCAACATGTTTTCTGTTTCTCGGATATACTCAGCGGCATAAATGCCTGCAATGACCGCGGCTTCCTCAGCAGAATTGCTTACTGCGACTATTTCAATGGCATCGGTATTCTCGTCAGATGCAGAAATAGTCAGGATTTCTTCTTGCAACAGGTTTGCTAATTGATTTACAGAAGTTGCCTGGGTAAGTATATTCAGAGGTTCTGCTGATCCTGGTAAGCTTCGAAGCTCGATCAAACTATCCGCTGTACGATTGGCAATTTGAAGAGACTTGCCGAGGATGATCAGCTGGTTTTCGATGGTTGTATTTACTGGAGCTGAAGAAACGACGCCTTCTAATGACAGCAAGTCTGTGTCTTCAGATGCTTCAGTATCGACCATTAGGATAGTGAAAGCTTCAAACTCTGGCTCGGCAGTGAACGTATAGAGCGTTACAGCAGATAGTACTAGAAATGTGACGCCGATTATATACCATTTGCCGTGGCGGAGAACTTCCATGGCTTCGTAAAAGGAAGACTTGGCTTCTCCATTTGTACGTGGGTTGAGTGGTTTCGTAAACCGAGGATCAGGGGGACCTTGATATGGCATTGGTAGGTCCTGATAAAATGCACGGTTTACAGGATAAGAAGGTTTTTCCATGGAATTTGGGATTAACGTAAACTATTGAGTAGGTTATCCTTTTGAGCTGCCAATATCATAAGTGAGTACTAAAAAGTTTCGTTGCAGGGGAGGGGATACGCAGAAACCAAATCACGTGTTGATTACCTGGTTTTTAGCAATTCAAAACCCACAAAATATAGTTGTTTTACATGGGGATTTAGGTGCGTGTTTATCCGTAACAGTTGAGGGAATGTTCCGAATAATTCGCTGTCGATACCTAGATGATACTGACAATTGCACTACAAGTTGTTGGACCGCCTTAATACAATAGCCATTTGTATAATCGGCCACATTGAGAATGTCTTAATTGTGTTACTATTTGCTGCGATTCCATACAGCAATGTAAAGACAGTTCTTCAGATATAACATAAGTTATATTTCTTTCCGCGACTTCCTGATGTTGCTACGATTTAGTGTACAAAGTTTCACAAGTTCATGACATAACCGGATGGTTAAGGAGCTTGTGACCTACTTTGGTTTGATACTTTTTTCGTTCTGTGCCCTTGTTTGTAGTATTAACCAACTAACTGGTTTTTATGCAGGCCACTTTAGAACGGCTAACCACCTACATGAGTTGTTTGAATGCTCATTCCCCCCATGAGAAGTGTTGCAACTTCTAGATGAAGGTAAATCATCAGATTCAACTGATTGCTTGTTTTATTCTGATGATGTTGGCTTTTGGCGGCTTTGGGGTTGTAATTAGGCTATATATATGGCATACTCTAATATTGCATCCTACATCAAAGATTTTGTAAACAACGTGACCCAGCAAAACGGTGTTGTTATCAACGAATACCTGATCGAGCGCTATGTTCGTTTTCGTGACACATTAGACAAAGCGACGCAAGTCTTGATAGGGAATTATATCAGTAAATATAGTTCTGCGGCTGCGCTCGAGAGATTCTATACTCAATTCTACGAGGAGTACGATAACGCAGGGGCACATATGTCTACAAAAGCTGAGTCTTTTGCGTCCAGTATTTTTGAGAACAGTTCTCAGTAATCGTCTGAATCAAATAAAGACTGGGGCATAATACAATTGGGAAGAAAGTCCACCTGTATTCCCATTGGTATGCATATCATCCTGGTGAACTTGCTAATCCCCATCTTGGAAGAGTGTACCCGCTAAAGGTACCTGCTTTTTCAATTTATTGCAGGTTGCTCTTCTGGTTCTTGAATTCCTTTCTTATCTTCCTGGAGAAATTAAGCCTCAGGGCTTAAATACGTACTATTATCTATTTTTAACACGCTTTCATGGCACCCATTGATATATTGATACTGGCTCTTTTTGTAATAGGAGTCATTAGGGGGATTTTTACCGGTGGAATTAAGCAGGTCCTTAGTATAGTAGGAGTGATTGCAGGCTTATTACTCGCCATTTCGCTTTCAGAGCCCTTTAGTAATCTATTGGTACGGCAAAATTGGGTAAGTGAAACCCTTGCACCTGCAGTTTCCTTTGTCGTGATTTTTTTCCTCGTGCAGGTCGTAGTTCTTGCTGTCACGTATGTATTGCGATCTGCTCTTGAAAAAATAAAGTTAGGTGGGCTTGATAAAGCGCTTGGGGGGATTGTCGGTGGGGGGAAGGCTAT
>JAHQVL010000099.1 GCA_019634345.1 Rhodothermaceae bacterium | reverse complement strand
GGATCGACCAACAACTCATAGAAGAGGTATGGATAGCGAACGCACGGCTTATTATGTCCGTACGTTCGACATCCTATACTAGCTAATCAACTTTCAACAAACGAACTTATCTCGCTGTGAACAGGCACGTGGATAATTTGTCTAAAATCAGAAACGCGAGCTTCAATCTCAGCCTCTGTTAAGGTAAGAAGCCTATCTGGACCAAACCGTTCCACCGAAAATGAAGCAATAGTACTTGCATAGACGACTGCTTGCCTGAGTGCACTGTCTGTTATCGTTGAAAACTTAGAAAGATATCCTACAAACCCACCCATAAATGTATCTCCAGCTCCTGTTGGATCCTGAATATCATCTAGAGGGAAAGCAGGAATCAAGAACATGGATTCTTTACTTATCAGCATTGCACCATGCTCTCCTTTTTTCACGACGAGGACCTTAGGCCCCATATCCAGTACTTTTTGGGCCGCTTTAAGCAGATTTGACTCATTAGCCAATTGCCTTGCTTCTTCGTCATTAATTGTCAAACAATGTATGTAACGAAGCGTCTCCCTCAAGCTATCGAGTGTATGGTCGATCCAAAAATTCATGGTATCACATACAACGAATTGAGGCTGGTCAATCTGTTCCAGGACACTGCGTTGTATACCTGGTTCGAGATTCCCCAAACAAACGAGGCGGCTGTCCCTGTATTGATCCGGAATAACGGGAGAAAACGTTTCTAATACATTGAGATCTGTAAATAACGTATCTCGGCCTATCATATCCTTGTGATATCGACCGCCCCATGCGAACGTTTTTCCCTCTTTATCTATCTGCAATCCATCCAAATCGATTGCATTAGTTTGAAGAGTATGCATGTAGGCATCAGGAAAGTCATTTCCTACGACAGCAACAAGCCGAACATCCTCGCAGAAAAATTTTGCAGCCAATGCAATGTACGTAGCACTACCACCTAGAACCGCGTCCACGGCTCCATGGGTCGTCTCTATGGAATCTAGAGCGACCGTTCCAACAGTTAGAATACTCATTATCCTCTTTTTCTTACCCAGTCACTGAGTTGTTTAATAATAAAGGCGCTGACGAGGGTTTTAGATGCTTGCATAAAGGGAAAGAATCCCTTGGGAGTTGACTTTTTGTATTTCTTTGCAGACTTCGCCAAGTCTTTTGCAGCAACTTGGAGGGAATCAGCAGCACGTTCTGCTGCATTTGTAAACGATGAAATAACTTGATTTGTTTTGTCTGATGCAGAGTCCCCCAAATGACCAGCCTGTTCAGCTAGTAGCTGACCTAAAACGTGTGCATTGCTGTTCATTGAGCCTTTAGCTTCATGGAGACGATTTGCGAGGTGTTCGCCTTGCACTTTGGCCTCTTGAGAGAAACGATCAGCCGCGACAGAAGCCGCGCTTCTCGCAGAGCTTGAAAATTCTCCCGTTTTAGAGAGAACACGATCTCGCAAAGAAGGAGGCGGATCTGGCTGAGTCAATGAGGAAATAGCTTTACCGGCTAAAATCCCAGCTCCAACAACCAGGGCAAAGGAGAGACCCGGGTTTTCCTTGATCCATGCCGTTGCCGATTTGCTGATTTCTTCAGCATCGATGTTTTCTATTTCATTTTTTAGCCGATCAGCAGTCGCACGCAAGTCGTCACGAGCTCGCTCATAGGCCTCTTTTAGCTGTGCCTGCGTTTCTTCCTGTGGATCAGTGGAAGCAGCAGCGCCATCAGAGTGGGTAGAATCAGCAGCTCCTTCCTTGTTAGGAGCATCTGTTAATGGAAGTTCTTTTTCAGACATGGATATAAATGTATATGTTCTCAGAGATGGTCAGAAATACCAAGTACTTGAATCAGAGAAATTATCGGCGTAAAAGTACACCAATAAAAACCCCTAGCCCAAATCCACCAAGCATTGCCACCGTATGATTGTCTCTAATCCAATCTTCAGCTTGTTCGAGCAATTGGTTTAGCTCCCCATCTAATTGGCCTGCTTCGGGCCCAAAGCCTGATTCATCAAGGCTATTGGTATCGTGATTCTCTGTATGATTATCACTTTTTTGTTCAGTAGACGTAGAATTTGAATAAGACATAAGAATAATTATGTTTTTCCTCTCTTGTCGTAATCCTTAAGTATTTTAATGATCCTTAAGATCTTATTAAATACGAATTTTGAGGATATTAGGAAAACATTTGAGGCCCCGTGTACGTTTTGTCTTGGCGTCTTGAACTGACAACACATTAATTGGATGCCTTACTCTATTTATAAGATGGTAAAACTGCATCGCATTGTTTTTATACTTCTCGGAATTCTCTTCATTGGTACCAACCAGGTAAACGCACAATTACCTGAAGAAAATGGAGATCGAGCCTTTGCTGAAGGATACAAAATGTATTCTGACGGTCTTTTCGAGCAAGCTGCCCATGCGTTTAAAGAATTCCGAAGAAACTACTCGGATCACATCAACGTCCCTGATGCCCATTATTATCAGGCACAGGCATCTCTTGCCCTCGGCCGGGAAGATGAATCAATCAATCTTTTTACGACCTTTCAGGAGAAATACCCCTCTCATCCCCTATCCTTCGAAGCCCGGCTTGCCCTGGGTAAACATTACTATTCCATTGAAGACCACCAGTTAGCGATAACTACGCTTAATAATGTAATAGCAAAGAATCCGCCCGATGAAGTTGCAGCGAGGGCATTATACTGGATGGGAGAATCGGCCAGTAATCTCAATAATTTGCAGGAAGCGGTTAGTTATTATGAACGTGCTGCAATGGGATATCCCGATACAGATACGGCTCCCGTTGCCCTATATGCCGTTGCGTATAGTCAAATTCAACTTGGCCGGCCCGAAGACGCCATTCAGTTCTTCGAGCTCCTAGCCGCGCGGTACCCCGGTTCTTCTTACACCCAGAGCTTAGGCCTTACAGTTGCTGAAGTGTACTATGAGCTAGGAGAATATCAGCGGGCCATCAATGAGATAGAGCGAAGAATGCCTGATCTCCAAGGTGAGTCTGCAGATCGGGGTCAGTTGTTACTCGCTGAATCCTACAATCAACTTCGAGAAAGCGAACAAGCCATCGTACACTATCGGCGATTCACAGAGAACAATCAAGACAGCCCTCTCTACAGAAACGCACTTTATGGCCTCGCCTGGAATTATCATCGAGAAGGAGCGTACCAATGGGCAGCAGATCACTTTGGTCAACTTGCAAACGATGGGAATCAAGATGAACTTACCGCCAAAGCACTGTACTACCAGGCAGTAAATACAAGGCTCAACGGTCAAGATTACGAAGCCCTTGACTTATTCCAACGAGCAACTCAAAACTTTGGACGAGACGAACTGGCTGATCATATGCTCTTTGAGCTCGGTATTACTGCGTATGAGCTGCGCTTATGGCCGGACGCCCGGGATGCATTTACCAAGTTGTTGAACGATTTCCCTGATTCAGGGCTTCGAGGAGACGCTTTTTACCGAAGAGGCAGTGTTTTCATCGCACTAGGTGACTTTGATGCAGCACTCAGTAACTTTGATCGAGCCATTGACCTCGAAGCAGCGCCTCCATCGCTCAAACAAGACGTTCTATTTCAAAAAGCCTGGCTTCAATATCGCAATGAGAATTATCAGGCTGCAGCACCCTCATTCATGAGGCTTCATGAGCAAAATGGCTCAAACGATCTCGGGGCTGAGTCTCTTTTCTGGGCTGCTGAGAGTTACAATCAGCTAGGAGATCTGGCACGGGCCACCCGGCTTTTCCAACAATACTTACGTAATCATAGCAGAGGAAAACATGCTGATGCTGCTCATTACGCGCTGGGTTGGACCTATTTCAAACAAGGCAGTTATGAATCGGCCATCTCCGAATTCCAGCGATTCCTTTCTAGCTATCAACAAACAGATGACTTTGTCCCCTATCGAACCGATGCTCTACTTCGCCTGGGTGATAGCTATTATGCACTAAAACAATATCCAGAAGCCATTCGCACGTATTCGCGCATTGGCGGAGAGGATGGGGATGATTATGCCCTGTATCAGATTGGACAAGCCTATTACAACGCTGGTGAACCCTTTGAAGCAATCACCATGTTCCGACGGCTCTTGACTACGTTCCCGCAAAGTGATTGGGTTGAAGAAGCTCAGTATAACCTGGGTTATATGTACTTCCAAAATCAGAACTATGATCAGGCAATCTCAGCTTATGAAGAGGTGATTCGTAATTACCCTCGAGATCCTCTTGCAGCGAAAGCGCAATATGGTATTGGAGATGCACTCTTTAATGCCGGCAAACTGGAAGAGTCAGTAGATGCTTACAAACAGGTTCTAGACGGATACCCCAACAGCGTCTTTGCCTCTGACGCAGCTGCTGGAATCCAGATTGCGCTTATTTCCATAGGTGATGAAGCCCGAGCAGAATCGATCATAGAGTCCTTCTCCGCAAACAACCCATCATCGACCCTGGCCGACGAATTGCGATTCCGCCAGGCAGAAGTAAAATACCAATCGGGACAGATTGACGACGCATTGCTTGATTTCCAGAGGTTTGTACGGAATTCGCAAAACGTCGACCTTCTTCCGAACGCCTATTATTACTTAGGAGACATTTTCTTTACTGAAAAAAATAAACCAAAGGAAGCAGAAGCGTATTTCAGACAAATTATTAGTCGCCACCCTTCTAGCGATCGTGTACCAGATGCACGTCAGATGCTTGGTGACCTATTACTGGAGCAAAATGATAGTCAAGAAGCCTTGCAAGTCTTTCAGACTTTAGAAGCTTCCCAAGCTAACGATCGAAGCGTTTTGGCAAAAGCACGTTATGGACAAGCCCAGGCGCTGCTTCAGCTAAATCGACTTCAACAAGCCGAGCAACTCCTCGAAGAACTGTCTGAGAGTTCTTTTACCTCCAGCCAACGAGGTCCCATTAATCTTGGACTTGCACGTGTCTATGAATCTGATAACCGCTTTAGTGAAGCGCTTAACTTATACCGGAATGTAGTCAATTCCAACAGGGATGAAACGGGTGCAGAAGCACTTTATCGCCTGGGCAATTTATTGGTTCTTCGCGGCCAAAATCGTGAAGCTATTGAAGAGCTAGGGCGCATGTCGACGCTGTTCTCTGGATATCCTGACTGGGTTGCCCGCGGTTATCTCCTCCAGGCTCAAGCATTTAATAACCTTGGACAACGCGGCGAAGCAGTCCAGCTCTATGATAGAGTCATTGAAGAATTCAGTGGGACCATCTTTGCCACCCAAGCATCCGATGCAAAAGCTTCATTATAGAACTATGAAAAATTTATTCTCTTATAGACTGTTCGTAGTATTCATCGTTTTGGGGCTTTCATTTGCATACCCAAAACACAGTCATGCCCAGAGTAACGATTCTACGAATACCATTCTCCCAAATCTATCTCCTCAAGAAGTTGAGATCAGGGGCCAATTAGAAATTTCGTTTCCCTCGCTTCAGCGCCAGCCATTGATTGGATTCAATCCACCTCCTCGGGTACCAGAAATACCTGAAGGCTATATTCCCTTCCTGGAAGCATATAAGTTATCTGGCACTAGCCTGCCAAATCAACGAGGTGATTTCGACGCACCAGACCAACGGCCGATCAATGAAATGATTCCGGCTAGAGGAGAGCTTGAAGCCAGTGCTGGTCGATATTTAGCGCGTGTTATTCGAGCTCGCCTAAGTGGCCCCATCTCTGATAAAGCGTCCGTTTACGCAAGAGTGGATTACGAAGGAAACGAAGGATACTCTCCAGAAGATAATATTGAGGACCTGCGTAACCCTTATGACGGCATACGATCAGTGTTTGGCTTCCAATCTTCGGGTCCCAAAGTAGGTGGTGGTTTTGAGCTGAAAGGAGAAGTAAATTCTTATACCCTTTTTGGCACAAACTTTCTGCAAAATGGGACCTTTTCCTCAGACATAATCCTTCCAGACCGCAATGGTCTCAATGGTATTTTTGAGGCGTGGTTGAGTACCTACAATGACTCATCTATAGATTCAGATTTTCGACTATCATATAGCAGCAGCAGATATCGAACTGATTTATTTGATGGCTCTCTGATCCCGCTTACCCGATTTAACCAGCAAGAGCAACGGCTGAGTGGAAGCGCCAGCATTGACATCCCTTTTAGTCTTGGTTCTTTTCTTGTATCCACAGAAGCATCCACTTCTGGCTTCGAGCAGTCTGCCCTGAATGCAAGCATTGAAAATTTTTCCTTATTTGAGTTAAAGAACTACTTCATCAACGCAAGCTCTGGATTCAGAATCGCCTTAAACCCCAAGGTATCCCTTACGATTGCGGGCCATTTCTTGGGCACCTCATACCTTGAAAACGACCAGGAAGAATTCCGAAGCTTCCTGACAGCCAACGCAGACCTGAGTATTTATCCGACGCCAGGGCTTACGTTCTTTCTCAGAAATCGCCCAAGTGTAGAACAGAATTCATTATGGGAGATTTTTGAGAAAAATCCCTATGTCCGAGATCAACCCCTCTTTCAGTCGACACTTCGTCCATTAGACGCACAAGCGGGATTCACCTTTTATAAGGGCATGCTTCAACTGTCTGCAAATGTAGGCTACGTACAGTCTCCGAATTACCTGTTCTTCGAGCACATCCCTGATCAACCCGTGACCGGTTATGACTACAGGCGTGGGGTATTTGAAGCACAGTATGGTGATGTGGACATCTTACATGCCAACGGTACTCTCTCGCTTGCTCTTTCCAGTCAGATGCATCTCAAATTTGGGCTTTCCGTGAGAGAAGCAGAGCTTACTGATACCAATGAAGAAATCCCCTACTACTCTCCGTTCCTCAGTGAAAACATGTTGTCTTATTCCTTTGCCGACAACAGTATGTTAGTGCAGGTTCTGGGGACATACAAAAGCAGTCGATTTAGGAGCCGTGCAGACAGGGATAAAATCCCAGGCTATATTGATTTGGATTTCCTTTATACATATATGCTAAACTCAGGCCTGGGGTTTGTCGCACGCTTTGACAACATCTTGGGTACTCAGCAGGAATACTGGGAGCATTATAAAGAATCGCCCTTTATGGTGTCCGCTGGGATCCGTGTTATCTGGTAATTGCGAATGCGGTTACCATTAAAATAAATCTCATTTCCGGTTAATTAAATGGAACTAACCGGCTGCTCACGTTATACTACAGCCAATTTTTGACTCTTCTAAGTTCTTTATATATCTTATCTTAGCTTAAAACCAATACATAAATTGGTACCTTTCTTGCTATTGCTTTATAGCAAATTTGTTTATTCTTAATAATTATGATTTCTTCCGAATTACTAAAAGAAGCTCTGGCGGACGTCATTCAAGATGCTCTGGCACAAGGAGAGGAAGTTGTATTACCCGATTTTGGAATGTTGAGGCTTGAAAAGAAACCAAGCGAAATATCCAAAGATGAGAGTGGTAGAATCATCATGCGCCCGCCCCGCGACCACGTAGTTTTCTATCCAGGTGACTTCTAACCAACCGTAGCTGGCTTTAACCTAGTCCTACCCTGTACCTGCTTATATCTGCATTTTTGCGTGTTTAATGCCATCTAATCAATCTTCACATGTCTTTTTCGCTTCTCGAGCACCTCGCCCAAAAGCTCAATAAACCTGCTAGCGAAGTACGTCCTGTACTCACAGCGTTTGTTGAAGGCTTAAAAAACGAACTTAGCACCATTCATTCTACACATATCTCTGGTATAGGCACATTTGAACAAGTAGAAAACGACATTATTTTTACCCCGGACGAGGCCCTTTCCGTATCGGTAAACAGTCGTTTTGGTGCCCTTGAAAATGAGCTTGTCCATGCAGAATCTTATGAGGACTCGTCTCATTCTTCTGAAAACCATGTTCAAAGGAACGAAGAAAACATAGATAAGTCTTTACTGGATGATATCTTGCCACAATCCATTTCAGAAAATTTCTTTGAAGAAGGCTCCCAAGAACTTCCAGATCTTGGACTCGTATCTGGGGATGAAAATCCCTTTGACGACGACCTTTTAAACACAGATCAAGAAAACTCAATTTTTTCTTCACAAAAATCTTCCAACGAGACTCCGCCAGAAAACGGGGCACTGGATGCAGCATCTATGAAAGAAGAAGATCAAAACGCCAACCAATCCGACCAGGAATCTGTAGACTCAAACACAGAATGGAGTCCATTTTTCGAGGAATTAGAAGGCGAAGAATTTGATATAGATACCACTATTGACCTAAGTGCAGACGATTGGGAATCTGAATTCCCAACGCCTCCTTCTTCTCCCTTTTCTTCTGCCCCTGCTGATAATAACCAGCAAGAAGACCTTTATTTTGATGTAGATGCAGCACCCGATGATACGCTATTTTCTACTTCTAATAGCGCAGAAACTGAAGCCACCTCTTACGATGAAGACCTGTCCTGGGCTGCAAATCCTCTCGATGATTCGACTGAATTTTTCGAAGATGATCCTTCATTAGATTCATCTACGTTCCAATCGGTTAAAGAGGATAGCACTCAGACCTTTTCTGCTGAGGATGAATTCTTTTCACCAGTTACTGGCTCCGTAAATACCCAAACTCCTGACGACACCCTGTTTTCAGCTGAGACTATTTATGCGGAGGATGCGACCCAGGAAGCTGATGATACGATCTTCCTGGCCCCGGATCAGACTGTTCAAACGTCAGATGCTGGTGCATCAGACATCGACAGTACAATAAACGATCCTTATGCTCCTCCTGCCGGGCAGCAACAAAAACCAGGTGCTTCGGACAACCCATCGGTAAATCCATACGCATATCGGCCATCATCGCGCAAAACACAATCTTCGAATTCGTGGATGATGATCGCAATTGGGGTTGTAGGAGTCCTTGTTATTGGTGCAGTGGTAACGTTTATGATGGGTTGGTTCCCATTTGGTAGCTCTTCGACCACACCTACTCCTCCACCGGTAGTCCAAAGTACACCTCCAGCAAATGTTGACCCTGATCCATCCACAGCTGGTACAATGGCTGGGCAGGACCCAACTAGCACAGATGAAAATACTTCATCAAATACTGCTACAGGAGTTGATCCTGTAACTAATCCGCCAATAGAGCCTTCAACTTCAGCAACAAATTCAAATCCTGTCGAACAAACTCCAATCATTCAGCGTACCGATATCGTTAGATCACGAGGAGGTTGGACAATCGTTGTTGCTTCCGAATTACAACGAAATTCTGCAGAGCGTATTGTTGATAATTTTACGGTGCAATTTGCAGATAGAAAGTATCCTGTTGGCATCCTAACAACCAGCATTAACGGCACCACCCGCCACCGAGTTGGAGTTGGTCAGTTCAGCTCTCGCGACGCTGCCTCTGCTGCTTTACGTAATTTTGCAGGCGATTTTCCGAATGACGCCTGGTTATCGAAGATTGAATAGTTGGTGTATGATTAACATAGGTTCAAGGACACTAGAACTGGCAAACCTTTTTTTTCAAGACATTCAGGCAATCCCACCAGATTCCACTATAGCCACTAGTGTTGAGTCCTCTACTTTGATGGATATCGTGTTGCAAGGAGGCTGGGTGATGATTCCCCTGGCCTTATTGTCCCTCCTTATGTTTTACCTTTTTATTGAACGGTTAAGCACAGTAAGGCGGGCAAAAACAGATCCATTGTACGTCACAGAGCGTACCAGGTCATATATCACGGACGGTGATATTCAGGGCGCTATCCGGTTTTGTGAAGAGCAAAATAACCCCGTTTCTCGCATTATCAAAAGAGGATTGGAACGGCTTGGACGCCCTATAGCTGAAATTCAAGATGCTGTACAAGCGGCCGGAAGATACGAGGCGTTCGAACTTGAGAAGCGAACAGATATATTGGCCAGTATCGCGAGTATAGCTCCTATGCTTGGCTTCCTTGGTACTGTTATCGGTATGATCGAAGCCTTTCAAGAAATCCAAAACCTCCAGGGGAATGTTAACCCAAGCGTACTAGCCGGAGGCATCTGGGAAGCCTTGATCACTACTGCTACTGGGCTTTTGGTGGGTATCCTGGCTGTTTTCTTTTACAACTTCTTGATTAGCCGCATTAATCGATTGGTTAATGATATGGAACGCTCTGCATCGGACTTCATTGATCTGTTGCAAGCTCCTGCGCATGTTCGAATGTAAATAGCCAGATCACTCCTATGTCTCTAAAGTTTTCGACATCAAAGAAACCTTTGAGTGTATTCAGTGCAGCTGGTCTTACAGACATCGTACTGCTACTCCTCATTTTCTTTCTTCTCACTTCCAGCTTTATTCCTCAGTTTGGAATTCGGGTTACATTACCCAACGCAGATTCTTCAGCACCTGCAAATCCGAACTATGTAGCTGTTGTAATTACTGCAGATGGAAGGTTTTTTGTTGAACAGGCCGAAGTGCAGCAAGAAGGACTGTTAAACGCCATTCAAAGTGTGAAAGGAGATCGCACCACCCTCCTCCTCCGCGCTGATCAGTCTGCTACGATCAATCAACTGGCAGCTGTACTGAATGTAGGCAAAGCCCTGAACATGACGATGTCCATGGCTACAGAAAGAGGGCGCAACAGATAGCTTTGCCTTTGTTCTGTATTGGATAAGTTTACTTTCTTAGATCCTTATTCTGACAGGCTGCATCGCTCGAGAGAATAGGGTTGCAGATAGCTTCCTGAACACCGGGTAACTGTACAACGTAGTCTGTCCCAAAGAGATTAGGGAGCTGATAATAATCTGTGCTGATTAGATGAGCTCCGCTTTCAAATGCTACGTCTCTTCTTTTTGTCTCTCCAGTTCTCGCCTCCATTGTATTCGCATCTGCCCTGGTCCTTACTATATATCCTGCTTTTACCAGGTTCTGGATATAATCACGATCCTTGATTGGGTCATTTACAATTCGTATTGCTGCCTCAGGAGTTCCTTCTACAGCATTTACAAATAATACGCGATTGATTAAAGCAGGATGAGCGGCAATATACGTTTCTAGCTTTTCTCCCCCCTCATCTAAGATGAATATAAACTTACCTCTCACCTCTTCGAGTAATGGCCACCCGTTTTTTGATATGGCTTGTTGCAACGTCTTAAATGAGCCCCTTACGTCATCTGGCATGACAATTTTGTCTCTACCTAACACACGAATTAATTCTTGATCGAGCTCATTAAAAGCTGTGCTATTAAACCCAAGCGGCTTTGCAGAACCTGGAAGCGGAATCACTTGATCCTTTGCGTTGAAGGAAATGAAGATTGGTAAATGTAAAGGATTCTCTTCAGACCACGATTTCAACTCATTTAAGCAGCTCTCCAAAGTAAGGCAATTGCTCCTATAATCGATATCCTGAATGTGGAGCACCTTGAAGCCAGAACTTAACATTTCACTGTCTTCATCATAAGGCAGCGGTTCATCTCCTCTCTGCTTCACAAGCTCAAGTCCTTGAGGATGAGCCAGCAGGCCTCCGTCAGGGTCATAAAAGATATCCAGTTCTAATTTTCTCAGCCCTAATTGAACTTGCTCTGTTAAAGAAACATGCTCATATTCTAGCCCCATAAACCTAGAACTGTCCTGCTCGGTCAATGCCCTGAATAGACTCGGTTCAATGGCCTCCTTATAGCTATTATGACTACCAATCACCTGGATATGATTTAGCCTGAGCTGGGAATACGAGTCCGCACATATTCCAAATAACACAATAGTGATTAGAGCGAGTCTCATCATAAAAATACAGCAGGTTGTTACCATTTCCTTGTACCAGCCCCCTTCTATGGTTTTGCGTAGAGTCATAGCAACCCTGCTCCATTCTAAACAGGGTGATTACCTGTAAATGGATTACTCAAAGCAACACCATGCAGAGATGGGCTTGAAAGGCTAGAAACTCCTTGTATTCACCCTCGATGGCGAAAGCCGGATAATAGAGGGCTAACCCTATATTAGAGGGTTGTTCTCAATAGGTGCGCCCAATCGCCCGTAAACACTACAGTATGAGTTTGCTTGCGTATTGTAAACGCCCGTACTCAGAGCAAATACCTTATAAGAGCCTACTACTTGATAATCTTGCTTATTCTGTTATATGCAGTTGCATACACCTTAGCAGCTACTTCCTGCTCATCTTCACCGTCATACTTCGCACGGGCCTCAGCAATAATTCTAGCTGCATCCCAAATGACTTTGTTAATTGGCTTTTTCAGTGCACGCATGGCCTGAATACGATCAGAACCGCGTTTGATGTAAACTGATAGATAATACAGCGTTTTGCCGTCTTTGCTTTTACGCCGGCTGATATTTAGCCCTTTAACACCTGTTTCTGATTCTTCATCCAAAATGCCGCCTGTTTGCTTATTTCGCCATAATAGGGCTGCGTTAAGCGCTTCTATTTTGCCGCCAAATTTAGAATCAGCGAAAAATTTATTGACTCCAAGGCGATGAATGCGGCACCAATAGCCGTGGGAGTTATAATCGATCCGCGTAATATACTTATGCTTCTTCTGCTGCTCTTCCATAATTTTTCCGGTGGGATCTGTAGGTAGAATGCAAAACGACCGTGAGTCGCAATCGATGTACGGGGTAGTACTTGTTTGAATCGTCAGAAATTACAGTTCTACTTACCACCTTTAGTGATCTAAAAAAAGTCCAATACAACGTGTAGGAGTGCCTCCTAAACTAGCATCTGTGTGATCGTTGATTAGCTATGTTGTGAGGACACGAACCAAGCACTCTGTTCTCAATGCGGTGCTTCTTAATAAACAACGGAAAGTTTCAAAGGAATTCAACTCTTGGCTTTACTAAATTCAACAACTTCTATTTCAAACAGAGCAAACCAAATACGCTTCTCAGCATTCCAGGATCCGATTTTTTTTGACTTTCGCCAAAATACGGCCCCCATTTTACCTAAAAGCGTCATTGAGGGTAGTCTAATGTATCTACACTCGAAGCAGGGTGATTACTTAAGCAATAGCCTCGCAACTCAAGAATAAAAGGATTGCTTACATACCTTCCCCTCGAAGTGTTCACTCTATGCTACAGTTATAGATTTTCCATCAAAAAAGAAACCCGTAACATATCCACTAGAAACTGTTACGGGCATTGGAAGTGGTCAGGGAGGGAATCGAACCCCCGACACAAGGATTTTCAGTCCTTTGCTCTACCAACTGAGCTACCTGACCATCATTTTTCAAAATGTTTACCTTATAGCCATATCATAAATAAATGATCCGCACTTTTTTGGACACTTTATGAAGATTCACGATCGTGTTACTTTCCACCCCAGCGTAATTTAGATCGAAGGGTTTGATAATAATCCTGCGCCGGCAGCTTGATTAGTTTTACGGAGTGTTGAGCACGGCGAATGGTTAATGTCTGCCCATTATCACCAAAGGACGTACTTCTTCCATCAGACGCAAGCACAAAAGGGTTGTCTGGCACCTTAATGGAAATCACCACATTATCTGGAAGTACAATCGGGCGGACAGTTAACGTATGGGGAGCCAGGGGAGTCAAAACCATAACACCACAATCGGGCACGAGAATAGGCCCCCCTACGGAAAGCGAGTAGGCGGTAGATCCTGTCGGTGTTGCGATTATCAGCCCGTCTGCCCAATACGTTGTTAGTTGAGAAGAATCAACCGTTACATCTATTGAGATCAACTGTGGGGTCAGGCTGCGCTCAATCACAAAATCGTTTAGTGCCCATTGC
>JAHQVL010000098.1 GCA_019634345.1 Rhodothermaceae bacterium | reverse complement strand
TGCACTTTGCACCCTGCACTTTGCACCCTGCACTTTGCACCCTGCACTTTGCACCCTGCACTTTGCACCCTGCACTTTGCACCCTGCACTTTGCACCCTGCACTTTGCACTTCAATTGATCGGCACCTGCAATCGCAGTACGACACTCCGCCCTGGATCATCGATGAAGTAGCGGAAGCGGCTGAGATAATCCCTGTAGGACGTGTTTAGGGCATTTTGGACTTCTACGTTTACTGAAATAGGGGTCTGGCGCATAGAAAACGTAGTTGAAATGCCCATATTGAGCAAGACATACCCATCTGGGGGTTCGGCATAATCTACGTTTGGTGGGATACGCGTTTGTTTGCTTACAAACACCCCCTCTACATGCAAGTCAGCTTGCTTAAGTGAACCGGATTCGTGCAAATGGAACGTCAACCGGGGAATTAATCGATCAGCCGGCATATTTATCAGAGGCTCATCCGTATCCCTGTCATCCCCTCGAACCATGGATGCCTGAACGCCCACTGTGAGCAATGGGATCAGATCGTGATCAATTGAAAGATCAAATCCTCTAAGTACAGCATCTGATTGCACATATTGGAATGACGGAAACGTGCCCCGGATTGTAACTCGTGGCTCCGGATCAGGAAACAGGTATATAAACTTATCAAAAGAGGTGGAATAAACGCTAAACTCTAATCTGGTGGCCGGACTATAATGCCGCAACGTGGCATCCAATCCAAGGCTTCGTTCTGAATCAAGATCAGGATTCCCCTGCTCGAATTGAGCCGTTCCATGGTGTACACCAAAATTGTACAACTCATTTACGCTGGGAGGCCGCCATCCAGTACCAATATTTGCTCCTATCGACCATTGTGGCTGGAATTGCCAGATGCCACCAATTACGCCTGAAAAACTTGAATAGTCGGAAACCCGCTTCACAAAGGCTCCTCGGGTCCCATTCTCTCGCGGCCATGCACGCACCCATCGATAATCATATCGCAAACCTGCCTCAAGAGAGACGTTCTCATTGACCCATGTTTCTCTCGCAAATATACCGCCTGACAATGCCCTGAAATTAGGAATAAGAAATCCCGATGCATCGTTCTTATTTAATTGATTCAATCCGTTGAACCCAACCACACCCACAAAGTGATCTGTAGGGTTGTGTTGAAATTTGAACTCTACCGAATGCGATATAAGGGACAGATCAAACGCAGGTTTGCTGTTACGGGAATCGACATCGCCCCTACCATGTGCATCGAATTCTTGCCGGTGGTTATTCTGAAACCCATACTGCGCCTCGAAGGTGTGCCCGGAATTCAGATGAA
This sequence comes from Rhodothermaceae bacterium, assembly GCA_019634345.1. Classification (GTDB taxonomy): domain Bacteria; phylum Bacteroidota; class Rhodothermia; order Rhodothermales; family JAHQVL01; genus JAHQVL01. The sequence goes on along the minus strand of JAHQVL010000098.1, from coordinate 14,193 downwards.
AATCACCATGCACCGTAATTAAATCATGAGAAATGTCTTGTTTCGGCAGCCCAATATCGTATCCAAAATCACCTTCGTTTGAAGGTTCGCCTCGCTCAATCGCCCGCAATAAATCATTCAAGTTTCCGATATGAGCTCCGCTAAATATCCCTAGTTCTGTACTGAAACGGCTGTATATTCCAACGATGTTGTAGTTCTCACGCCGCAACCCCAATGAAACCGATCCGTTGAATTCTTTAAAAGCAGAGTTACCCACAATATAGTCCGGGGCATGGGTATCACCGGCTTTCCGCACACTCGTTTGCACCCGCCATCCAAGGCCTGGTATAGCCTTTGCCGCACCTTGAAGATAAAGAGCCCCGGCACCCTGGAGATTGTTAGAGAACCCGTTCATGGAAAGTTGGCCACTCACTCCTTGATCCGGTAGATAGGGAAGATCCAGGGGCTCTAAGCGAATCACGCCCCCAATCGCGCCCATGCCATACTCCACGCCGGCAACCCCCCGAACAACCTCAATACGAACTGGAGCAAAGGGATCAATCTCGGGAGCATGCTCACCGCCCCATTGCTGACCTTCTAACGAAACACCGGCGTTCAGCACAAGCACTCGCTGGCTATGCAGCCCACGAACAACAGGTTTTGCAATCGATGGACCTGTTTTTAATGCAGTGATCCCTGGAAGTTGCTCTAGCGTTTCACCTAACGTTTGCCCGCGCACCTTGGCCAGGTCTTCGGGTTCTAGAATGGCAATAGAATGAGCATCTGCTGTAAGATCTGTTGCCTTGTTTCTCGCGATCACAATTTCATCGCTCTCAATTACCAACGGATTTAACGTCGTCTCAAGCTCAAGGACATCTTGCTTGATTTCTACAATCATCTCGCTGGCACTAAACCCGATAAATGAAAATCGTACTGTATATACTCCCTCTGGAATATTGCCCATCTCAAAACGCCCTTGTTCATCCGTTGCAGCACCTTTGATAGGATCCGATTCAGCTTCTGCTGAGGCAGGCGAGAGGGTGACATTTACTCCTGGCAATGGGATGCCGTCATTACTATATACAACCCCTCGCACCGACTGCGAAGAAGCCATGTGCGTACATGACGCGGCTAGAAAGAGGGAAAACACCACCCGTAGTACATAACGGCTATAAAAGCCGGAAAATATATTTGCACACATAAATGACCACATAGAAGGAAAGGTCTGAATTATTTCCAATAAACTCTAGTATGAGCACTAAATCGCTCAACTAATGGTCGTGTGCATCGGAGGGCCGCGGATGGAAAAGTGGGAAAGATAGCGATCAACCTGGAAGGCCAGCCCGCCAAGATGATAAACCGAAGTCGCTTGATGTACAGGTACCTTTGCCAGTGTAAGGACTCCAGTCATGGAAACCGAACATAACACGCAGGTTAAGTCAGTTTCGTCAACATGTTCGTCCTGATCGCTATAAACTACATAATCTGGATGATCGTGAACACGTATAGTAGAGATCGTTTCTGTGTGCAGCCCCTGTAAAACATGGCACAATTCATGAGCCATAGGTACCACGAGGTTTCCTGTTAGAAAGCAAACCAGTAGAAACAGTGCGCTATGTGATCGTTTAATTTTCAATACCAGGTGGGAAAGATATTGGTATAGATAGGAAACGCCCGAAATCAACAAGAGTTTAGCAACGATATTTGATTAAACGGGTACCTAATCTTCGTTTTCTTATAATTTCGCATTACTATCTTTACATCAATACCATGTAATCGGCTGGAGCGCTTAAAATAGTTAATCTCTTAAAGACACAAAAACGCATTCATTTTACGCATTACCTATTGAGTTCATTTTAGATCGATTCTGTTTCGTACCCGTATCTAATAGTCATTTTTTGCTTCATGGACATTCTTTTTACGCCCTTTCTGTTCATCGTGTTGGCCATGCAGTTGGACCAGCAACGGGACGATGCTGTCCTGGCGCGGCGAATAAAAGAAGGCGACCATGTGGCATTCAGGCAATTCTTTGACCGTTATCATGGGGTTCTATTAGCCTATCTAACAAAAAAAGGCTTAGACCCAGAGGCTGCTCAAGATATCGTTCAAAACGCGTTTATCAAGATATGGGAAAGCAGAGATCAAATTGATCCATCCAAATCGCTGAAATCGTTCCTATTCAGAATCGGTTATACTCGGACATTAAATCACTTTAGAGATACCGCAAAATTTGATCAAGGCACCGACTTAAACCTCCGTGCGAATGAAACAAATGTGCATCAGGAGACGGCCTACAACCAGGTGCACGACTATCTCCTTAAGGTTGTTCGCAAAATGCCAGAGAAGAGAAAGGCCGTCTTTGAACTGTGCTTCCTGCAAGAACTGACGTATAGAGAAGCCTCTGAAGCGCTCGGCGTCAGCATAAAAACCATTGAAAACCACATGGCCCTTGCACTCAAAACAGTACGAGCCGCCATGGCCATTATAAAAGAATAATTTTTTTAAACATGCCTTAGGGGTACCCTGATCTCCATAGTGTATTGGATGTGCAAAACGATAACACACACTCCATTAATAATAGAATCTTGCACAAAACACTACATTCTAATCCAATGAAAACGCTAAAGAATTTATCCACTGTATTTTTTCTGCTCCTCTTTGTGATCGCTTCAGGATGTGACACCTTGAATAATGAAGAACCAGAAGTTGCAACCGTCACGGAAGCCGATCTCGAAGCCGCTTCTTCAATTATGGCTGAGTCTCTTTCTGATCAGAATGAAGGGATGATGGCTAACCTGAATGACATGACAGCAAACGTTGGGCTGCAGAGCCTTTCCTATGATCGACGACGATTCTCTCGCAACTCTGACCTTCGCCCTTGCCGCGGTGTAAACAGAGAGTATGAGAGAGAGTATGATGATTCTACTGGGGTTCACTCTATTGATTATTCCAGAACCCACGAAGGACCTAACTGCGAAAAAACGGTAGAAGTATCTCTCAACTACACCTTTACTGATGGAGACGGCAGTTTCATCGCACGGCCATTTGTAAGCGATGCCGCCATTTCAGAAATCGCATTTGAAGGCACACGATCTGGTAGCAGCATGTACACAACGTCTCGTGGAAGCGAACGCTCTCGCAGCTTTGAGCAAAAAGGCGAATGGAATCTTTCCGGTCTCCTGAGCGATGTTGCTACACTTGATGGCACCCAGTCTTCAACCGGTGAGTACTCGTTTGTTCGCCCTGATACGTCAGGAAACGAAGTGTCTGGATCAGGTACATACTCTATGGAACTCAATACCGTAGACGTAACGATCACACAATCTGCAACTGAGGAAGACCTAGAGAATGAAATTTCAGGTCAGCTCCAGTACACAATCATGATGAGCCGTACAGTCAATGGCGAAACAGAAGAAAAAGAAATCGAAGGAACGGTTGAACTCGAAGGAAACGGACGCGCATTGCTCCGCTTCAACGGCCTCCGTCAACTCTATCGCATCCGATTAGCAGACGGTGATGTAGAAGTAACCGATGCAAATGGTTAATTTAGATTGATGATTGCACCTGGGAAGTGTTTGGGGATTCTCAAACACTTCCCAGTACCTCTGACTCTAACTCCCTCAGTACGATGAACGAAGAAATGCTTCCAGAAAACGACAAAGACCTGCAGTTGGCGCGTCGGATTGGAAAGCTGTTGGATGCAAAGCAACTCACAGCAGAATCGCTGGCGCAGAGTGAGTTCGAACACGTGCTGGGTGAATTTAAACAGGCTGAATCAGCAACATCGAAGACCTCCCCAAGCCCTGAGCTTTCTACTAAAATGTGGAGTGCTATCTCCTCAGCCACCCAACCACACGTATCTTCACAGAAGGGACCAGGAGCCAAAATAATTACGCTTCGTCCCGCTCTCTATAGAGTCGCTATTGCAGCCAGCTTTCTTCTCGCAGCAGTTATCGGCTGGCTCGTTATACAAACACCGTCTAGCCCCGCTCTCGTTGCACAGGCAGATAGTGAACCCTTTGTTTATCGCTTAGAAGACGGATCTACAGTTACCCTTCGCCCTCATTCTTCTCTTTTTGAAATCGAGGCAGCACAAAATGACGTGCAGTTTTCTGTAGAAGGGGAAGCCTATTTTGAGGTTACGTCCAATCCGGAACGAATATTTGGTGTACAAGCCGGCCCGGCCCATGTTGCCGTATTAGGTACAACCTTTAATGTGACTCATAGAGATTCACTTATTTCAGTGTACCTGGAAGAAGGCCGCATCGAACTTACTCACCTCATTACAGAAGAGCAGGCAATCTTGTCCCCAGGGCAAGTAGGTATCCTCAGTAACCGTTCAGCTATTGATTTATCCGAAACCATAGATCCCTCTGAGCACCTGGATTGGCTAGACGATCAAATTGTCTTCAAAGGAAAAAAACTGGCAAAAATTGTACAGGAGTTGGAATTTCATTTCGCGATAAGCGTTGTACTTCCTGAAGACAAAAAAGAAGAAACATATACAGGTGATCTTCCCCTTAGCTCTGTAGATGCTGCACTAGAAAAATTAAGCTTTATAATGGGTGGCGGCCGCTTTGAACAGACAGGACCTACTAGATATAGATTTGAGTCGGATCAGTAGTCTACTTTTCACAAAAGGGCTCCTGATAGGTTGTCTTTTTTTCTTTCTCTTTTCTCCCTCTGAGATCAGGGCCCAAGATCGCTACGTCTATACCAACACCCCTCTCAAAGAGATTATTACAGACATTGAACAGCGAAGCACCGTTCGCTTCTTGTATCGGGATGCGCTTATCACTGGCAAAAAAATTTCGCTGGATGCATCCGAGAGTCAATTGGTATCTACGCTGGAAGCGACCTTAGTTACCCACAGCATCCAGGTTCTTTATGATGAGGCGTATGAACAGATTCTTCTCTCAGAAGCAAAGTTAAAAAAGGAGCGCACGTCATTTAGCCTCTCCGGGCATGTTCTAGATCAACAAACAGGTACCCGGCTTCCATTTGCGAATGTCACCTGGGTAGATGAAGGATATCTACAAGGAGTAACCTCAAACGAGTCTGGTTTTTTTAGTATCCAATTCAAGGATATCGAAACGAGTGAAGGGGCATTGACCCTCTCTGTATCGTATGTGGGGTATTACCCAAAACACGTCCAGATCGAATTCCCCAACATCCCCTCTGAGCTTTCTGTCCGTCTTGAACCGGCAACCATACAAGGCCATGAAGTACTCATTAGCAGCAGCGTCCTGAATACAGACCTGGATACAACCTGGCATCACCTACTGAATCCCTCTCTGTTTTCACCGTTCGGAGAAAGCAGCGTCATCCGGTCACTCAATGCGCTTCCCGCGGTTGCTCTAAGCGCGGCGTTATCTGATGGGCTGAATGTAAGAGGAAGTAAGGCGGATGGGTTTCAGGTGCTTTTAGACGGCGCACCCATTTACAACCAAAATCATTTCTTTGGCTTGTTTGATGCATTTAATGCAGATGCACTTCAAACGGTAGGCTTTTATTACGACATTGCTCCCGCTAGTTATTTTGCCCCTCCCGGAGGGACGCTGTCTTTTATTACCCGAGCCGGCTCCCTTACTGATTTTCATGCCTCCCTCGGAGCCAGCAATACATCGTTTCGCGGCACCCTTGAAGGCCCACTGGTAAAAGGAAAAATGAGTTGGCTCGTTTCAGGCCGGCACTCCTATCTGGACCAGGTTAATTGGTTTAATAATCAGGAGCTTGTCGGGCTAGGGCTAGATACGGAACGTGAATTAAGCGGAATCCCTCTTGCATTGACCTCTCTGGAGGAGTTTCAAATAGAGCCGGTATCTTCTGAGGCACGATTCTACGATATCCATGCGAAGATCACTGGAGAAAACCAGCGCGGATTACGCACCACCATCAGTGCCTATGCAGGCGGTAACCATACCGAACTACTGGCCAATCGAATTACGCTCGAACGCAACGAAAACACGAATCGACTAACCGTTGCCGAGGATCAACCCCGCACGTTAAATGAATGGGGGAACGAGGCCTTAAGCATCCAACTCCAACATCGCCTCGGTGCCAGGGCCTATATGCAAAACACGCTGGCAGCCAGTCATTATCTGAGCAGATACTCAAAAGACGATTTTGTATACACCCGATTAAACAGAAATGACGACCCTAGAAACTTTGTCTTCCCGTTCATCCATGAGAACGAGCTATACAATGCCACATGGACGAACAACATCTCCCTGCTGACGAAAGGCAATATCTTGTGGACCCTTGGCGGAGCGATAAACTATTACGCCTTAACCTACAATGAGCAATCGGCCTCTCGCCCCTCGTTCGGAGAAGATTACTTTGCCTTACAATCCGACGTGTATGGTGAGTTTGAACGCAAAGGAAATCTGTTGGATATTCGCCTGGGATTGAGGGGTGTTTATTTTTCGCAGGGTGCTACCCTCAGAATGTCTCCCCGCACCCAATTAACCCTGTGGCCAAAGGGCAAGCTCTCTGTTCGTGCCGGCTATAGCCGTAATTACCAGTTTTTGCATCAGCTTTACCTTGAGAACACAAATAGCCCAAGTATCTGGGTTATGACAACCGGTGCCTCTGAACCCAGCTCAGTCGATAATTTTACGGCAGGGTTATACATCAAGGCTGCTGCATCTACTCTTGTACAAATCGAAGGATACTACCGAGCCAGTGAGAACCTCCGCAGGCACGAGATAAATGCACCTACCCAAATTACCACGGCCAACAGCGACTCTTTTGTGCCCTGGTTCTCTCAAAACGAAGCATTCGCCCGCGGCATAGAGTTGTTAATTCGGCAACAATGGGGGACCCTAATGTGGACGAATGGCTACACGCTATCGCGCGTTGAATTGCAGAATGAAGCCACGTTGAATGGAGAACGTTTTCCAGCAGAATGGGATCGCCGGCATCAAGTAACATCAACCTTGCAGATTGGCCTCAGCCGCTCGCTCTCCGCTCAAATAACAGGCTTTTTCGCAACGGGAAATCCCGATATCTTTACGTATTCGGAGACTGCACCACCCGATCGCTTGCCGGATTATTTGCGGTTCGATACCAGCTTAAAGTATAAACAGGTTGTCGGCACATCGTTGCTTTCAATCACGGTCTCTGCCTACAATGTTTTGAATGCCGAAAATACCTGGTATAGAGATAAGATCCAGGTGTTCAATCCCGACCGGCTGGCTCTTGGGCTAAATTTTGTTGATGTGGATGTATTTGACCTTGGCTTCCAACCCTCTTTTGACGTGTCCATTTCTTTTTGAAGCCCTTCTTGTTTGAGCCAGAGCTTATTCCCTCACCTCAGGGGCTATTCGGTAATAGCGACCTGAAAAACTGTTCTCCCACTCATCCTTCAGCTTCCTATGGTGATAGGATTTTACCCACTCTTGTGTCATGAGAAACGAGCAGCTTGGGCATTCAAAGTACGTTGTATCCGGAGCATCAAATGAAATGCTACAACTTGGGCAAGGAAGATCCTTGAGCAAGTCATCTTTATGCTGACGCCAATACTTCTCCAACGCCTCTTTTGCTTCGGTTTTATACCTTTTCTCAGCAGCCCGCCCCACTAACTCGACTACAAAATAGGCGATGGCCAACACCAACAACGTCGCACCCGCTATCCCTATAAAGACCCAAATATTCATAACGAGTTTATGAGATATAATTAAGTGAATTGTGTCATAACATCAATGTACAGGTTGGACGTTTAATGTACAAAGTTCAAAGTTGTTACAATCCACTCTCGAAAACTACGCGCTGAATACCTCATCAACCGGTTCATTAATCCGAGACATCAACCCGGTAGCCTCCATTCGAAACGAAATATCGAATAAGGCACCAGGTACATACGCATTACTGAGTGCTAACTTTTGTGTGATACCGAGCTCGTTCCTGGCCGCCTCCATATGTCCGAACCCGGAATGAATAGACACACTCCCGCCGTTTTCGATAATAACATCGTCCACCAAAAATAATAACGAGGAGCCTTCCCTAGCCTGAAGTGCGTCGTGAAAGGTGTTATGCTCAGTCGCCTTGGCGATTTCAACAGCAGGGTTTGAAATGGACGACCACGCATTACGGGTCAAATCAGGAATGCCTTCTCCATAATGGGCAAGCAAGATGTGCAACTGGTGTGATTCCTTATCCAGGGAAGCATGCAAAAAAATACCTTTCGACTGCCCATTGTGCTTCGCATATTGAAAAAGCAATCGCATGAACTGCATAGGGGTAAACAATGAAAGCGTACTGACCCCAAGGACCTCTGCCAACCACCTGTAAAAAGTAGTTAATACCCACGATGGACTCCGTTCTATAGGGATGTGCGCCAGAGGAATGCGTGCATCATGCACATTCATTGCATCATTAAATGGATAGACCCCTTCCGGGTGGATATACTGCACCAGTGAACGGGTGCTATCGAATTCCTGTTGGGGTACCTCCACCTGAAGTGTATGCCCCCTTACGTGCAACCAGGCAAATAGATTGTTTAGGAGAACCAGGCAAAAAGGGTCAACGACCGTCACAGCCTGGGCGTCGAATAGATAATGATCGCTGTAGCATTCACCGTCCTCATCAAACACCTGCCCTAATACAGCAAATACGGAAGCTTGGTCACAGATTTCTGGGAGATATACGTTCATGGGCGTGCTTTACACATAAAGACACGTTTCCTATGGATTCATAACCTCGGTATAAACATTGAAGGGCCCTACTGCCGGTCACCTTACAATCACCATCGGAATCACATCACGCCCAAAGGTCGTAGTCACGTGGCAATAATACACACCACTGGGCACCCGTTTCCCCGTGTTATCACGCCCGTCCCACACGATGTCATCGGCAAAATCTACCTCGAAAAAATCATCCACAAGCGTGATCACTTCGCGCCCTACAAGATCAACCACAGTAATTTTCACAAAATCAGGCCCGTTAATGGCATAAGGAATGGTTGTCGATTCATTGAATGGATTGGGGCTATTTTGTTCGACAATAGCACCAATAGTGGGCACATCGACTGTTGATGCTAAACGGGCCGGTACAAAGGTTTGCGTAAAATACTGTCCACTTTTGAAAGGCGCTCCTGTGGGCGTACCGGTTATCCCAAGCGAATCGGGCACAGTGGGTTCACCAACCGCTTGCAAGTAATAAAAGTAATTGGTGTTCTTAACCACATCAGTATCATCCAGGGATCGTACACTACCGGGCAATGTCGCAAGCAATTCATAAGGATGATTATCGAGATACTCTGAGGTCCTGTATACTTCCCAGGATACTGGATCTTCTGCACCAATATGCGTTTCCCAGCGCAATTCAATCGCATTTTTTGTGCTGGAAAGTTCAAAGAATTGAGGCGGCGGTGGAACGGCGTCAAAGAGATACGTATCCAATTCATTGCTCCGATCCCAGACCTCCTTTGCTAATTGCATGGACGTAAACATGGAGTCCCGCGTGGTCATAAACCATTGATTTTTGGTCATCCGCTCTGTGCCATTATCGAAGGTTGAATAATCGAACGGTGTATCGGAAATGACCCCGTCGCCATTCGCATCGAACTCGATCAATGCCTCATCATCTGCACCACTTCGCTTAAATGCTCTTCCTATTTCAGTAGCTGCTTCATAACTGAGGCCATCTGCTACGAGGGCCTCTACCACCCGTACCTGCTCATTGATATCCAGCGTATATGGCCCATACGCTATGGTAGAACCATGGCCTCCCTGCTTACCCAGGCTCGCATCAAATGATGGCTCCCAAAACAAACCTTCGGGCTCGATACGATCTGCATAGTGCGGAAACATCCGGAAGGACCCGCCTGTGACGTGCTTTGGATTCTCCCTGCCGAGTATGACGAGATCATAAAAATCAATTGGAGAGTACCCATCGCCGGCAAAGATGTCATCCATATCCACAAAACCCATTGCTTTTGGTTGCACAGCCTGGTCATAGGTTTGATCGGATTCAGAGTTGTCCGCATGCAAAATCATCATCCCCTGCATGGACATTCCGGCCATTCGTCCGATTGTATCCGTTGGGGCCGTCAACTCCTGCGGTTCTATCATCGGGCTGCCTAAATTATTCCACTCCAAAAACGAAGGATCATAGCCGGCCCAGGAATAGATTGCTGTGAAATCGACGGGATACTGTTCATGGCCGTCTCCAACAACGTCCACCATATTGAACTTACCCCATCGCTGGGCCATCGAGCCATGAAAACTCGCCTGCACCCGCCCGGTCCATCGCCAGATATTAAAGAAATAGGCATCGGTCACCGTTTGGCCCGGAAGCTCAACGTCGTCGTCCGTGTCGGTATTCCCCGTGTTCGTGAAGGTGCGCTCTATGATGTGATAGTCGTCGTGATACGCATTGCCAAATGCATACGCCTTGCGCTCCAACTCAATACCTAATGCGGTGCGCATCCTGCTCACGATCATCCGATCCGCCGGCAAATCAGGATTTACATCGTCGATAACTTGTTCGTTACTCCCAGCAAAATTTCCATTCACACGAACGGCTGTCTCAGGCCACTTGCTCACCAAACGATGCTCAACCGCAATAAAGGCATCACTGGGTGTTCTCGGACCATGATGTATCACACTGTATTCATTCAATACCCCTTCTTCGTCTGTCCAATCCTTTACCCCAATCCAAAACGCTTCGGATCGTGTGTGGCCGCTGAATCGTAAATTTGCAGGCCACTGCATCCCCAGGTTTTGCATGTCCTCCTCAACAACAGCACCTTCGGGCACATACAGGTTATGGAGGTCTCCGATATCCAACCACAAGGCATCAACCTGGGCAACAGAGACCAGCGGACTACCCGCAATAAACATACAAATCAATAAACGCTTGTATAAATGCATATCCTTGAGTGGCACGATGTGATGAGAATATTGGGTGATCTGAGGGTAATGACGAACAAGAAAAACACAGTGGCTTATATATACAAAACCAGTCAGTAAAAGGGTATGATAAAAAACGGACCCCCTCGGGCCTACCATGCGAACATAGATATCCCGGAAGGCTATGAAGACGACTCCATTTCCATGGGGCTTTTCGAGCGGGTGGAAAAATCCAACGATTCGTTTTTTATAACGGGAAAAGCAGGAACGGGTAAATCAACGTTCATTCATTATTTCACCCGGAATACGGAAAAGGACGTATTGCTCTTGGCCTTCACCGGGCTAGCGGCTATCAATATTGGCGGCCAAACCATCCACTCCCTGTTTCAATTCCCCTTCAAACCCCTTCTGCCAGAAGACGAGGAAATACCTGTTTTTAAGAACGGATATCCGACTCGACGAATCCTCGAAAACGTAGATACCATTATCATCGATGAAGTCTCCATGTTACGTGCAGACGTACTTGAGGCTATCAACCATTCGCTGCGATGCAATGGCGGGTTTTCGGATCAACTCTTTGGGGGCAAACAAATGATTTTCGTGGGGGACATCTTCCAGCTTCCTCCCATTTCAAATAGACACAATGATATTCACCGAGAGGTATTCACTTCGATCTATAAGAGCCACTACTTTTTCGACTCGCCTTCTTTTCGGAATCTCAAGACGCACGTCTATGCCTTCCAGAAAATACACCGCCAGAATAACAGCGAGTTTATCGAACTCCTCAACCAGGTCCGCCATTGTTCGATCGGCGATGAAGGCATCCGCCGGCTCAACACCCGCTACAATCCGCGCCCGGAGGCGGAGGCGGATGAGTTTGTGATCATGCTTACCACGGTGAACCGAATTGCCAATCAGGAAAACATCCGCCAACTTAAAAGCCTGGATGAAAAAAGCTACACGTATACGGCTAACGTAAAAGACGACTACAATAAAGACCGGTACCCTACAGATACCGTCCTCGAGCTCAAGAAAAACGCCCAGGTCATGCTGATCCGCAACGACTCCGTAGCTAACGGAAAACGATGGGTGAACGGCACACTCGCCAGGGTGGAGGATCTGACTAAAAAAACGATCTACATCAAGCTGCAAAACGGACAGGTGCACGAAGTAGAGCGGGAGACCTGGGAAAACCGTAAATACCGTTGGGACAAGAAAGAGGGAAAGATCATCTCCGAGATCGCCGGTACCTTCGAGCAGTTTCCCCTCCGCCATGCCTGGGCCATCACGATCCACAAAAGCCAGGGCCTCACCTTCGACCGTATTAAGCTGCATCTCGGATCAGGCGCCTTCGTCAACGGCCAACTCTACACCGCCCTGAGCCGATGCCGAACCCTTGAAGGCATCACCCTGCTGCGAAAAATCCGAAGAAGAGACGTCATCATCGACAATAAGCTGCGCAATTTTAGAAACGAAAACATGGTGCGCGTGGATTTATAACAGGAGTGAAGAGCACCCTTTATGGTTGTCATCCAGAGCATGCCGAGGGATCTATGCTTTGAAATAGTACCTTGGTTGAGTAATACATAGATTCCTCGACAAGCTTGGAATGACAAGATTAGAAACCATCAGCATATCCAACCAATACACTCACCATAACAATTTACTATACTAAAAGCGTAACCTTATCCACAATGTATCGTTTAATAAACCACGCGATCACCCCAATTATCTGAGGCCATTGTGCCGATTTCACGCTTGAATGCGTTATCGCTTTTGATACTCCTTGTTTTTCAGATCATGCGAAAGGAGACTGTACGACCTACATGAGTTGCGCGCACTGGCTTTTACTGACACGCTTTATGCTACCGACTACCGCCACTACCTACACCGTTCGTTTTAAAACGTAACGATGCCTCTATCCTCTACCAACCTGCAGCCATACCCGACCAAAACCATGATTAGGACACTACACGCCATCCTGGGAGGACTCCTCCTGGCTTTGGTTATTATACTAGCGTCTTCATTTGTTTTCACAGACCCTCACGTATACCTGCTCCTTGAAGAGCTGAATGGACTAAAAGAACACGATCAGGTCTCCTTTAGAGGAATTCCTGTGGGCCACGTGCAAGACGTTACCTTGTTTGAAGAAGTCCTGGACGATCAGACCCTTTTCGTTGTAACCCTGGTTTTCAAGCAAGACCAGTTCAAGCATCTGTACCGAGAAATGAAGTTCGATGTTGAACCCGTTTCTCTGTTTGCCAGAGAAAAGCAGTTGGTCATCACTGACGACGATATTATCAAGCTCAACCGGCTTCAACGAAACGAGTACATCTACAGTAACTCAGACGACCTTGCCTTCATGGACCGCGCCCTCAAGATCTTTGGCGAAATCGAACGCGACACCCAACCCTTCCGCGAGAATCTCGCTTACCAGGTTAAAACCGGTGTTCGAAACATGATCAGCCAGATCAGGCCACATGCTGCGGATACAACGGCGCCGTAGAGTTGTATTCTTGAATGATTGGCAACAGATTAATCTCCGTGTCATTTCGAGCCTGCCCAGAAATCTAAGCTCTGTAGAAGCAACTATGCCCATGCAAGGCATAGATTCCTCGGCAAGCCCGGAATGACAGGAAAATAGCGCAGCACTTCTACCCTCAGGAAGGTATATTTCCATTCAACCAACCAACACATTCCTACCCATGAAAAACCTCTCTGCATGCCTACCACTTATCCTGCTCTTCATCATCCTCGGATGCGAGCCTGCACAAACGGATGCACCAGATGCAACTGAAACAGCCACAAATCAAGAGGACGGATTTGTGTCTGTATTCAACGGTGTTGACCTCACGGGTTGGACGGGAGCCATAGACGGATACGGCGTAGAGAATGGTACCCTGGTTTGCTTAAAAGAAGGAGGGGGCAATCTGTATATCGACAACGAGTATAGCGACTTCGTACTCCGGTTCGAATTTAAACTCGAAGCGGATGGCAACAACGGCCTTGGCATCCGTGCAGAACAAGGAAAGGATGCCGCCTATTATGGGATGGAGCTTCAGATCCTGGACAACACCGCTGAAATGTATGCGGAGCTTCAGCCCTGGCAGTACCATGGCTCAATCTATGGTGTAGTAGCGGCAGAGCGAGGCCACCTCAATCCCCTCGGTGAGTGGAACTCACAAGAAGTGATCGCCGATGGATATGACATTCAGGTGATCCTGAACGGAGTAACAATCGTGGATGCCAATCTTCAAGAGGCAGCCGGCGAGGGCACTGTCGACGAAAAAGAGCATCCCGGTCTTTTTAATGAGTCAGGCTACATTGGCTTTCTCGGCCATGGGCACCGTGTTGAATTCAG
>JAHQVL010000097.1 GCA_019634345.1 Rhodothermaceae bacterium | reverse complement strand
ATCAATAGAGCCGACGTGTATGCAGGCGGGTATGGCGGCCAATTTAATGGCCGCATGTCCTCTGTTATCGATGTTTATACGCGTAATGGAAACAAGAAAAGCTTTGGAGGCAGTGTGTCTCTAGCCCCCTTTGTGAGTGCAGCATTAATCGAAGGGCCCTTAGTGAAAGACCGCATCTCGTTCCTGGGTTCGTTCCGGCAATCGGTGATCGACCAGGGAGCTTCCCGATACATCTCTGAAGACCTCCCGTATAACTTTGGCGACTCCTTTGCGAAGGCCCACGCCGTGCTCGGGGAAAACCAGCAACTCTCTATAAGTTGGCTGGAAACTCACGACAAAGGGGTACTGGGAGAAGGCTCGGTAGATCGTGTACTGGACGAGATTCGATGGACAAATACCGCGTTTGGCCTTCGCTACTTGTTTTTATCCGGCTCCAAGCCCTTCATCGGAGAATTGCTCTTCTCCGTATCACGCATGCGCTCAGAAGTAGGGCCCAATTCAGATCCCGTTCGCTCCTCTCAGTTCAACAACTTTAACTACGCCGTAAACTTCACCAATTTCCTTGGCCGGACCGAGTGGAAATACGGCATCTTTGCCCGCGCGCCTTCCCTACAAACGGAATTAGGTGGGCTCTTCCAGGAAGAAGAGATTGGTATCGGCCGGCGCCACAAAATCGGCATGTACCTGGAGCCAGACGTCCACTTTAATGCAAATCTTCGCGCACGTATTGGATTGATCGCGATGTTGTTTACCGGGAATACAAACAACACGTTCTTTGAACCGCGCGCACGCCTTGTCTGGGAAAAAGGCGCCCACGAGGTCAGCCTCGCTGTAGGTATCTATCACCAGGAAGTCATCGGCCTCAATGATCGCCGTGATGCAACGAACGTCTTTACCGCCTGGGTAAATGCCCCTTCAGAGGACCTGACGGAATCGAAGCATGCCCTCGTTGGCTACCGATTCCACCCGACCGATTGGCTCGAATTCTCAACGGAGGGATATTATAAATCTATCGACAATGTCTTCATCGCTGAATGGACCGCTTTCCCCCGGTTCACAACACGCATGCAACCGGCTTCAGGCCGTGCTATGGGTTGGGATTTAAGAGCCGAGGTTCGAAGACCAAACTTCTACGCCTTTGTTAACTATGGACTCGCTTCGGTTGAATACAATGCGCTCCAGTCGTCTCTCCAGCTGTGGTACGGCGATGAATCATTCCGATTCCGTCCTCCTCATGATCGCCGCCACCAGATAAATTTCGTTGCCAGTACGTCTTTTTTCAATTTCGACATCAGTACCCGTTGGAATTTTGGATCAGGGCTTCCCTTCAGCGAAATCGTCGGGTTTGATGGGTTTGCGTTATTGGATGGCGTCCAAAACATCTTTGATATTAATGACTCCCGGCGCGTAATTTACGACCGCCCCTTCGGCGGAGAACTCCCTGCTTACCACCGCCTCGATATTTCGATTGACCGCAAATTCAGATGGGATTCTATTTCACTGACTGCTCAAGCCGGCGTAATAAATGTGTACAACAGGAAGAACGTGCTCTCGTTTGATGTCTTTACCTTCCGCCGCACCAATCAGCTACCCATAATCCCAACCGTTGGCCTTAAAATAGAATTCGAATGATGATCGGACGCGTGCACTCTCACATATCGAACCTCATCCTATCTATCCGAATACTGGGCCTTTTCCTTTTTACATGCCTTCTCGTCGGATGTGATGATGAAATTGCGCCGTTTAATACGATCGACTTCCCTTTTTCCGTCTATGGCCTCGTAAATCCTCAGGCGGATACACAAGCCGTACGCGTTTTTACCATCGACACCACGCTTGAACTTACTCCTGAGCAAAGCCTGGATGCGGTTGCGTCCATTATTGAAGTAGAACAAGGCATCCGGCATGTTTTGATCGATTCTGTAACACAGCTACCCAGTGGTGATTTCAGGCATACCTTCTGGTCCAGGTTTGATGTCCAGCACGGGGAATTGTATCGGGTCGAGGTTGAACGATCCGATGGGCTGGTTACTCGAAGTAGCGATATACGCGTTCCGGATCCTATCAGGATAGAATCTCCAGAGCCTACCGAATTTCAAGTCCAGGACTTGATCTTGCCTATACTGATCGAAGGAAACCCTCCAAGTATGCCTCGTATTGATGTACGATACAGTACGTTTTCAGCCAGTCAATTGGGGGTTCGAATGATTGACAATCCTGTTACAATCTCATATGCAACTGCCCCAATGCCCGTAGACGGCATCCTGGCATTCGATATCAATTTACAGGAGGACTTTCTACGAATCAGAGAGGACTTCAACGCAAGGGAGATACAAGGGCAAATCTGCACGGATGATATCACGATAGAGATTCACGTTGGCAATGAGGAGTGGCGATCGCCCATTGGCGTGTTTGACCCCAACGTGCTTGTAGAACCAGGAACGTTATCCAACATCGAGAATGGATTCGGCTTCTTTGGAGCTGGATTCATCGAAACCATTCAGGTCTTCCCCCCTCTTACTATGCAAGTAAGGGCCGGCTTTTTTGACTGCGCCGCCAGTTTGGGAGGATAAGCCTCACATCCAGGCTCGTTTCCTCCACGGAGACTCCTGTACCTGATCCTCTTCGGGCTGATTCACCCCAGCCGATGCCGCTGATTCATGATGGTGTAGTACAGCCGCTAGCGCTGCAGCATATTCCAATTCCTTGTTGGCCTCGTCCAATGCAGATGGATCAAAATAGCGCTGCACAAAGTGGGTCGAAAAATTCCCTGAGCGAAAGGCTTCATGCGCCATGGCAAATCGGCAAAACGGGATCGTCGTCGAGACGCCGGCCACCGTATACTCATCCAATGCCCGTATCATTTTTTCGATCGCCTCGATTCTACTTGGCGCATGCACCATCAGCTTCGAAATCATGGGGTCGTAGTGAATGGGAATTTCACCGGTAATATCTACCCCTGCATCCACGCGAACGCCAGGCCCAGCCGGCGGCCGGTGAAGGTGTAAAGGGCCCGGACTGGGCAAGAAATTGCTGCGCACATCTTCCGCATAAATTCGGCACTCGATAGAATGCCCGTTGATTGTCAGGTCATCTTGTGTATACCCCAACGGCTCCCCTTCGGCGATGCGGATTTGCTCTACAACCAGGTCCTTTCCGGTGATCATCTCCGTTACTGGGTGTTCCACTTGTAACCGGGTGTTCATCTCCATGAAATAAAAATTCAGGTCTCCATCGATCAAAAATTCTACGGTTCCGGCATTCGTATATCCACACTCTTCAGCGGCCCGGACAGCAGCCTCACCCATTTTTTTTCGAATTTCCGGGGTAAGTACGCAAGAGGGTGCTTCCTCTACGACTTTCTGATGACGTCGCTGGATGGAACACTCTCTTTCAAACAAATGAACCCCCGTTCCAAAATGATCTCGCAGTACTTGAAATTCAATATGACGGGGTTGGGTGATATATTTTTCTATAAAAACCCTTCCATCTCCAAAAGCAGATTCAGCCTCGCGCTGGGCCATTTCAATGGAACTCAAAAAAGTGGAGGGGTCTTCAACCAATCGCATGCCTTTGCCTCCTCCTCCAGCCGCTGCTTTGATCAATACAGGGTATCCGATCTCCTCAGCGATGTGAACCGCTTCAGTTGGATCATCAATCGCATCTGGCGTTCCAGGCGCCATCGGCACACCGGCTTTCTCCATCATCAGGCGGGCAGTCGTTTTGTCACCCATACTGCGAATAGATTCAGGGGAGGGACCGACAAATATCAACCCTGCATCAGCACAAGCCTCTGCAAAAGTGGCATTTTCTGACAAAAAGCCATAACCAGGATGTATGGCCTGAACCTTGCTATGTATTGCTACATCAATAATTTTGTCAATCTTCAGATAGGAATCGCGAGAAGGTGCTTCACCAACGCAATAGGCCTCGTCCGCTGTTTGAACATGAAGCGCGCCTCGATCTGCCTCACTGTAGATAGCCACCGTTTTAATACCAAGCTCTTTGCACGTTCGCATTACCCGAACGGCAATTTCTCCTCGATTCGCTACCAAGAGCTTTTTTATTTTTTTAGGTACATATCGAGTTTGGCTTTCAGTCATCGGATGCCGATAAAATGGTTAGTAGGTTCTTTCGAAAGAAAGTAGATTCCTGAATACTTTAATTATGTATGGATCGAAAAACAACGCATAAAGTATCTTTTTGTTGAAGCGTGTAGTGTAGACTCGTAAGTATGGCACGATCAAAGAATTATTATAGCATCCTGGGGGTAGACGAAAAGGCTACTACGGACCAAATCAAAAAACGATTTCGGCTCCTGGCTCGTCAGTACCACCCGGACCGCAATCCTGATCGCCCGGACGCCGAAGAACGGTTTAAGGTGATCCAGGAAGCCTATGATGTGCTGTCTAACGAAGAAAAAAGAAAAGAATACGATCGCAGAAGAAAGGATCCACTGGGTGGTTTTCAAGCTGCAAATGGGGATAGCTACTATAAAACGAGCGACGGCACCTACGTACGCTATCAAAGGCCGCCCAATGCCGAGGATGACTTTTTCTCCAATGGAGACACCAACGGCGGGTTTTCCAATATCTTCAACCGGATTTTCGGAGCAGAGCAAAAACCACCGCCCCAGGAACGCCGAAAAGGAAGGCGCCGCTCAAGCCTGGATGTATCAACGCGGCTCCGCCTCTCTCTGGAGCAGGCCCTACTCGGAGGCAAAACCGAGGTCACTCTGCCGCACGGCGAGGTCATTCGCATCAATATCCCCAAGGGCGTCCACACCGGATTTAAGATCCGATTAAAAGGCAGAGGTGAAGTAGGGGCGACCTCCACCGGTGACCTGTACGTAACATTCGAAGTAGAGCCACACTCCTACTACCGGCGCCGTGGCAATGACCTGCATATTACCGCCAAGGTCAATCCGATCGAAGCGATGGTCGGTATTACGCGGAATATTATGAGCGCATACGGTAATCGCATCAAACTCAAAATTCCTTCCGGCACCCAACACGGCACAAAACTCCGTCTCCGCGGCCAGGGCGTTCAAACTGGCAAGGAATTGGGCGATATGTACGTCCACGTAGAACTACACATCCCAGAAGATCTCACGCCGGAGCAGCTTAAGGTGTTGAAGGAAGCGGGAAAGACGACGCGGTTGCTTTAATTACAACCAGATGCAAGCATCTGGTTGGTTTCTTGTTTCTGGTTTCTCGTTTCTGGATGTTTTTCACCTTTGGACCTGCTTTTCAACAAGAAACCAGAAACCAGAAACGAGAAACCGCTCAAAAAAGCTTCGCTTTCTTTGAGCGCTTACATCGCATCCGAAGCCAGCACAGAGTTGAAAAGTGCTATCGCCCGCCCAAAGCTTTCTGGCATTTGGAGAAAATCGTGGCCGGCATTGGGGTACAGATAGACCTCGTAATCAGTCGGAGCTTTGCCCGATTGATTTAATGCCGTCAGGAGCGAGGTCGCGTGGTCTACGGGTACAATGTCATCTTGATTGCCGTGGTGCACTTGAACGAGGGGTAGATCATCCACAAAGTATACAGGAGAGCGCCGTACATATTCCAAACGCACCTCCTCCAGAGTTCTTGTGCCTTCCTGAAGCGGGAAGAGGTACGTCTGATTAAGGAAATCAAGTCCAGGCAAATCCCGAACCTCCCCTCGCAATGCCTCTTGGGTTGTCTCCTGGGCACTGCTAACAAAAAAATCGGTAGGCCCAAAGTATTCGACCACCGCATCGATTCGCGGGTCGCGAGCAGCCATCAATAAACTCACCCCACCACCCCGGCTCACACCCAGCGTAATAATCCGTGATTCATCCGCTTCTGGAACGGTTTCTAAGGCCACATTAAGCAATGCAATCGAATCATCGACATCAAAATCCCAGGGGCTTTCTGGTCCTTCAGCCATGTAGTCCTGGCCATTAAAGCTTAACACCTCTGACCTAAATGCCGGAACGACCAGCACAAAGTTACTGCTAATACCGGTCAAGCCAAGCGAAATAAGGCCCAATGTGGCATCCAGGTCAATTCCGTCATCTCCAAAGTGATTGTACACCAGGACCGGCAGAGAGCCTTCGGGCGCGCCAGTCGGCACCATAATCGCCCCAACGTGAGAGAGCCCCGTTACGGTGTGGGATACAATTTGAACCCGGCTCTCAGGAAACCCGATAACGTTGATCGTTTCTTCAGTAAGAACGTCAACGTCTCGTACAGATACATCTCGGCCAGCCCAGTTTTCCTGAATCGTTGCCAACTCACCTGCGGTGGGTGATGCAAAGAGAGCCTGAATGTCTACAACAATCTCGTCTTCGTTGGCTCCTGAATTGTCACACCCGACTAATACGACGGCAATGAAACAAAACATGAAAAACTTGACTTTCACACGCAAATCGTCCATGGTATGTGTTTAATGTGGATAGATCGATGGTGTAAATAAGGTTCTTATTGATTCTGGTTTCCTGTTATGTTAAAAAATATTAAACGTTTACGTTTATTCTCGACAGTATCTCCTAAGGATTTGTAATTTACACGACTGTATTTATTATATTACTCCATCGGACGCATTACTTAACTGTATAACTTAACTTAGGACCACTCAACTCATTGCCAACCCTTTCTGGCATAGAATGGCACGTTATTTACTTCACATATTAGTCTATATCTGCACAGTGTCCGTCACTGTGTCAGTATTTGCGCAGTCCGCTTCCGGAGTTACTTCGGATTCCGTGAAGGTACAAACCCTTCTGGCGGAGGGTGATACGCATTACAACCAGTTCGACAATAAGCTCGCTCTTGAGTCGTATCAACTTGCTTATGAGATTCAACCAACCTCTTATGAGGTCCTCACTCGTATGGCAAGGACTACCAACGATTACGGCATGGACGTAAAGGCCGATGGCGACGAAGATGAAGCGCGGTCCATCTTTGAAGATGCGCTTAATTACGCTGAGCGGCTTGAGTCCAATTATCCGAATGACCCTGGCACGTATACCCATCTCGCAAACATAGCCAAAAACCTTGCGCTTGTTGTGAGTGGGCGGGACAAGCTTGAATTCGGCCGGCAGGTTCAGGCGCACTGCACAAAAGGGATCGAACTAAACCCCGAAGACCCCGAACTGTATGTGGCCTATGCCATCTTTAACCGGGACATAGCCGATATGCACTGGGTAGAGCGAACCCTCTCTGGGGCCCTCTTTGAGCAGTTCCCCTATGGGAGTCGCGAATTGGCCCTTGAGCTACTCCATAAAGCCATCAAGCTTAATCCGCTGCTGCATGTCGCCCATTACGAGATCGCCGTTACCTATATAAATCTCGGACTGCACGACGAAGCCATTCCCTATCTCCAAAATGCGCTCAAACTGTCTGCTCAAACAACGCAAGACAATAGAAACAGAGAACTCGCCAGCCTGATGCTTTCGCGCCTTGAACGGTAAGTAATCAGATTGATCTGATTACTGTTTCGGGTTTATTGCTTCGCAATGAGTTAGATGGGCATACCCATCTGCGTTTCGGGTTGGTTACGAGTTTCCCTGCGGACAACCAGAAACAAACCCGAAACAATCAAATGAACATCATTCATTTGATTTCGAAAGATACCCCTCAATCTGATCCCTTGCTATTTCTGCCAGATCCTTGGCTTCCAGCTTTTCAACCGTTTCTATAGGAATCTCTTCGAGAATAGCGATTTCGATTTTGTGCCAGCCTCTGATGGTATAGCTGTTTTTGGGAAGGGCATCTTTGGTGCCGATGATGGCGATGGGCAATATGGGTGTATTTGTTCGTTTTGCCAGGGCGAAGGCGCCCGACTTAAAGGCGCGCATTTCACCGGTCTCTGATCGTGTGCCTTCAGGATAAATGTAGACGCTGCTTCCTTTTTTGATGTGGGCCTCGCACTCGCGCATCATTTCGATAATGCTTTTCCTGTCCCCGCGCTTGAGAAATACGTAGTTGTTCAACCGCATATTTAAGCCGATAAAAGGGACTTTCGCTAACTCGATTTTGGCCACCCATTTAAAATGAGTAAACAGGTGAAAGCCAACGAGAATATCGACCAGCGATTGATGGTTGGAAACCATCACATACGTCTTATCCCGATCAACCTTCTCACGCCCGGAAACCTTCACGGACCACGCCGGCATCGTCCAGATGTATATCGAAGCCCACAGACACGAAAACCAGTGTGATGCCGTCAATCGTTTATCAAACGGCCCAGTGACCACACGAATCAAGATCGCAATGATCATCATAACCGTCGAAGACGCAAAGAAAAAGACAATAAACAAAATACTCCCAACACGGCTTCCAATCTCTTTCATCGGGTAAAACTTGTCTGTTTCTGGTTTCTTGTTTCTCGTTTCTGGTTGTTTTCATTCCAAGATCCTGCTTTAAACAAGAAACGAGAAACCAGAAACGTAATCGGATTCATCTGTGTGCAGTTAGTATTTTTTCAGCAACTCGCGTTGCCCTCAACGCGCTTTCCCCGGTGCTTGGGCATTGTCCCGTTCCTCGAATATGGGCGAGGACGGTTTTTATGAGCGGTTGATGAACATGAGGAGGATCGGGTAGATCAAACTCCTTTACTTCACTCCTTCGGATCAATCGAACCGGGCTTGCACTGAAGAAACCCATGGACACATGGCCTTTTGTGCCGTAAATGGTTACTGACTCTTCTTCATGGCCCGCTGTGTAAGCAAAGATTCCACTGGCAAGAAATCCACCGTTCATCTTTAATGTGTAGCTGACGGTATCTTCAGCATCATATAAACCGCCCTGATTCGAAAACGTCCCATGCACCTCCTGCACAGGACCAAGGACATGGTCCAGCCAGTCTAAGGCGTGGGTTTGCATATCCACAAAGAGTCCCCCGCCATTTACGGAAGGATCAACCTTCCATGCGACATCCGGATCGCTCTTATCCTGCCTTTTAAACTGCCGAAGCAACGCAGCTCGGGGTTCACCAATGGCGCCGCCTTGCACTAGTTCTCGCATTTTCTCGAATCGAGGAAGCGAGCGCCTGTAATAGGCCACAAGCAAGGGCACACCGGCGCTTTCACATGCCTCAACCATGTCAACGCACTCGGATACATTTAATGCCATCGGTTTTTCAACAAATACCGGTTTGCCTGCGGCTGCTACCTTAAGTGTATATTCTTTATGGCTTGAAGGAGGCGTTGCGATATACACCGCATCCACCTGCTCATCAGCGATTAGTTCATCGGCATCAGAGTACCACCGGGGTACATGATGGCGTGTCGCATAGTCGGCCGCTTTCTCTGCATCGCGTCTCATTACTGAGACAAGTTCAGACCCCGGCAGCTTGCTAAACGCAGGTCCGCTCTTTTTTTCGGTAACATCCCCACATCCGATAATACCCCAGCGAATAGTCTTCATTATATTGTTTTAATCTAGATTTCGGCCTTAAAATACTATTTTTCCCGACATGGGTCTACACTTGAGATAATTCTATTCTATATCTCAACGTTCGCGATTCGCGACTTTTATTGGCGGATTTCCTTTTTGGCATGGTGATTGAAATTACTCTTTTCGTTCCTATTCAGAAGCGGTAGGTATTTGAGCTTCCCACTTAGAATACACTACCATCGAAAACAGGCCGCCCCGCAACAGGCTGTTTTCTCACCCATGTAAAGAAACTTGAAACTACCATTATCCCCCCTCCCAACAAAATGGAATCACGTTCAACACAATATTCTGAAACTCCATCATTTCAATCTGATGCCCGCGTACTTATCTGGAACAGTACGGATACGGATGCAGCAACCATAGAAAATACGCTTCATCTAGCGGGTTACCAGAATACATTCTGTGCAAAAACCTACAAAGAAGGCCTTGAATACCTTCAAAATGAGGTCGTGGAAGTATTCCTTATTGACATGCAGCTCGGATCCATCGATAGCTTACAGCTTGTTAAAGCACTCCGGGATTCTTTTGCATACCGCTACACCCCCGTCTTAATAACGACGGAATCTCATTCAGTAGAAGATACACTTAACGCAATGAAGGCCGGCGCCAACGACCTGGTAAAGAAACCCGTGTTGATGGATCAGCTAAGCCAAAAAATTGCGCTTCACTTAAAGGTGTCGACTTTAGTTTAGTCAAATATTCTATTTGACTGTTTCTGGTTTCTGGTTTCTTGTTTCTGGTTGTTACTAGGACTTAAGTCCTGCTTTTTAACCAGAAACAAAGAACCACTCAATATATCACAGGACCAAATATTCAGGCTCAAAAGCTGATTCGTTTCTAGTTGTTTCAGTACAGACTTTCTGCCTCCCAACAAGAAACCAGAAACCAGAAACCAGAAACCACTCAGATACAGCGTATCTGAGTGCTATTAAGCCCAAAACGGCTGGCTAAGATATCTATTCCCCTTATCACACAAAATCGTCACCACACATCCTTCATCTAGCTGCTCGGCGAGTTTTAGGGCGCAGGCTACGTTTGCTCCGGCAGAAATGCCTACGAGCGTTCCTTCTTCTCGAGCGAGCCGGCGCGTCATGGTGAACGCTTCTTCGTCGCTGCAGTATAGATCCTGGTCATTCAAGGAATTGTCATAGATGCCAGGAATAATGGCCGTTTCCATGTGGCGCAACCCCTTCATGCCGTGTTTTGCCTGGTTGGGCTGAACAGGCAGGCAGTGGATGTTTGAATTAAACGCCTTTAACCGTCTGCTCACACCAACGAACGTCCCAGTCGTACCCAGGCCAGCCACAAAGTGGGTTATCTGCCCGTCTGTCTGCTCGATAATCTCCGGCGCAGTGCGCTCGAAATGGGCCATCCAGTTTGAATCGTTGTTGTACTGGTCGGCATAAAAATAGGTATCGCCGGCGTTTTTCACTTTTTCACGCACATGGCGCTGAGCGCCGTCAGAACCCTGGCTTGGGTCTGTAAGGGTCAGTTTAGCACCATACGACCGCAAGATACGCTTTCGCTCCTGCGAGGCGCTGGCCGGCATTACGATCTCCACAGGGATCCCCATCAACGCACAAATCATCGCATAAGAGATACCCGTATTCCCACTCGTTGAGTCTATCAACGTTTTTTCTCTTGTCAACTCTCCTCTACGTATCGCATCAACGACAATGTGCAGAGCCGTTCGATCCTTTACAGAACCTCCAGGATTCAGATGTTCTGCCTTTGCATACACCTTCACCGTATCAGGGAGATGTTCGGCTACCCTTCGCAAAGGAATGAGCGGCGTATTCCCTATTTGAGACAAAGGGGGGTACGTTAGACAATCCAGCAAGGGGTTCTCTTTTTCGACGAGAGATAAAACATCAGAAAGGCGGTTCGGCGCGACACTCATGAGCGGGTAGGTAATTCACATGAATTCAGACAAAAGATACACAACCTGTATATCGTGTCCTATTAAGATATGGGATCGCAGGTGAAAAGTGGAGGGATCTGAAATGAAATTCAGAGCAATAAAAGAGATTATCTATGCGACTTTTGCCACAGGATACCCTTTTTCTTTCCAATCATTCAGTTGGCCATCAAGGATATAAATCGACTCAAACCCAACTCTTCTCAAGTATATGGAGGCCAGACGCGCTCTCAAACCCGTGTTGCAATAGACAATCACATGGCTTTTTTGGGACACTGCCAGTTCATCATGTTGAAAGAACAGATGGCCAAGAGCTACATTGATTGCAGATGGAATATGTCCGTTCTCGTATTCAAATTTATTACGGACATCAATGATGATGGGCGTATCTCCAGTATCCATCATAGAGATGAGAGAATCTGAGGATACTTTCAAAGTGGGTATCTTCCAGAAAAACGAAACGCTCAATATCAGGAGCGCCAAGCATACGGCTGTAAAGAAAAAACGTCGTTGTACTGATCCTGCCATTATTATTCTGCAGGTAACTGGGGGGTGTTACCTTTATTATCGGGCTTGTTAAAAGGCAAACCATGAAGACTCTGGCCAATAAACGTCTGGGGGAACGTTTCTACGCCTTCAAAACCTAGCTCTATGTTTTGCCCATCGTAGGGGATGTAATCGGTCTTAAATAAATAATCCCAAATGCTAAGAGTTAATCCAAAATTTACTCCGTACCGATGTTCTTGAGGCCAGGCCTTAGCGTGATGCCAGATGTGCATCTGTGGGTTGTTCAGTATATACTTCAATGGGCCCAGTTTGATCGTGAAGTTAGAGTGATTAAAATGACCCACTGCCAGTGTAAACAAATGAACCACAAAAAAATCATCAATTCCAAAGCCAATCATCGCGAGAGGAATGTACTCCAGAACCCTATAAACCACGTTTTCCATCCAATGGTACCGTAAATGGGCCGCAAAACCCATTTGTCTCACCGAATGATGCACTTTATGAAATTCCCACAAAAAGGGCACTCGATGCAGTAAACGGTGGGTATTCCACTGAATAAAGTCTCTCAAAACGAACAGACCGAGCAATTGCCCCCACACCGGCCAGGCGTCAACCTGGATCGCAATCAGGTTCTCAATACCAAAAACTCCGAGGAAATCGTTGAACAGATTTACGATTACATCGGACGCTGCGTTATAGATAATGAGGGAGAAAAGAAAAAAGTTGAAAAACATATAAAAGAAGTCCAACCAAAAATCCTGTCGGAATCGAGGCTGGTCTTTTCTCCAGGGACGCGCAACCTCTAACAAAAAGAAAAACAACGACACCCCAATCAACCAGTAAAAATAATTACTGAGATGAGGGTTTGTGATCTCATTCCAGAGGTAGCCGGCATAGCCTTTATACCCCTGAATAAATATGTCGATATATTTTTCCATAGCGTTAAAAACGAATCCAAGGTCTATATTCGTACTATTAAGTGCCAGTTTGTATCACATCTCACGGAATTTTCATGGTTTATAGTAACAAAGAGAGGTTGTATACTATTCTATGTTGCATAAGCACGGTACCAAATCAGTTTGACCATGAGTGAGTATCCCTCCGAAAGTGTACACTTGACATCCACCCATCGCCCTTTTGATACCAGGGTGTTCCAAAAAGAGTGCAAAACACTCGCAAGGGAAGGCATTCAAGTTACGCTGGTAGTGCCCCATGAAGAGGACCAGGTCCACGAAAACGTTCAGATCCGCGCAATCCCTAAGCCGGCAACAGGCAAAGAGCGGCTCAAGAAAACAACCAGGGACGTCTACAAGGCGGCGCTCAAAGAAAACAAGAAGGCAATCTTTCATTTTCACGACTCCGAACTCTTGCCTCATATGCTGCTGCTCAAACTACGCGGCCGGCGCGTGATCTACGACGCTCATGAGGATACACCGCGACAGATAAAGTACCAGCATTGGATCCCCGACAAACTCAAGGGCCCCGTTACCCTGTTCATGCGGGTCCTGGAATCGCTAGCCGGCCGGTTCTTTGACCGCATCATCGTTGCTGAGCCGATTATCGCAAGCAACTTCAAAAGAGACAACACAACGCTTCTGCACAACTACCCCATCCTGGCTGAGTTTGAGCCCTGCCACGCGATTCCTTATGAATCCCGCCCGATGCACATCGGATTTGCCGGCGGCATCAGCGAAGTACGAGGGATAAAGGAGGTGGTCAAGGCGATGGGGTTGCTGAACGCTGTCCCCAACGCACGGCTTATCATGGCCGGCGCCTTCTATCCGGACGCTCTCAAAACAGAAGTTGAACACTACGACGGATGGCAACGGGTTGATTTCAAAGGATGGGTGGGCCGGGCCGAGGTCCAGCAAATCCTTGGTAACGCCCGAGTCGGCGTCATCACCCGCCATCCCATCGAGCGTCACCTGACGGCGATGCCTACCAAGTTATTCGAATACATGGCCGCCGGCCTCCCGGTTGTCGCGTCCGACCTCCCAACGATCCGCCCCATCGTAGAAACCCATCGCTGCGGCCTCCTCGTCGACCCCCTCGACCCCGTCGACATCGCCCGCGCCCTCTCCTACCTCCTCGAACACCCCGAAGAAGCCAAAGAAATGGGAGACCGCGGCTTCCAGGCCGTCCGCGACCACTTTAGTTGGGATGTGGAACAACGCAAGCTTCTAAATCTCTATCGAGATTTAGAAGCTTAGTTCAAAGTTCAAGGTTCAAGGTTCAAGGTTGTTGGAGCCTCTCTGAAGAAAACCTTGAACCTTGAACTTTGAACCTTGAACTCCCAGCTACCATCTAGGCAAATCCGACAGTCGTATCTCCGCCCTCTTATTCCGGCCTCTAGACAGAAAGTTAACCCGGGAGTAGGCCCATTGGCAGGTGCCGGTGCTCCATTGACCGTAGAGGTCGGGGCCTAGTTCGGCTTTGACGATGCAGCCGTAGCGGTAGTTGTTGCGGTCCCGGCGGTAGGTAAAATTGCCGAGGGAGTAGGCGATTAGTTTTTGGTAGTGGCCGGCTGAATAGGAGGTGATTGGCTGTGGACAATGGGAGTGATGGCCGATTAACATGTCCCATTTCTTCAAGAGATCACGAGCGGTAATTATCTGGTGCGGACTTGGATACAGTTGCATTTGATAGCCCCAGTGCAAGACGAGCACATTCATATGGGCGTCCGGATTATACGAGGCATCGGCTTCGCTCAGGAACGAGAGAAATGAGGCTGGCTGGTTGGACCACTGGGTGCATGCAACCAGGTTAATTCCGTTTTCTAACTCTATCGCCGGTTGGTCGCTGGAGCCAATGCACAAAAACCCTTCGTCTTGAAGCATCTTGCACGTATGATCGAAATGGTGCTGCCCATAGTCGCCCGCGTGGTTGTTCGCGCAGGACAAGATGATGCGCGAGGGATCGTTGAATTGTTTTAACAGGCCCAGCATCGATTCAGAGAGCCGTTCTCCAGTAGAAAAGGGTCGCGTAGGGTGATCCGGATCTACCAGTACGCCTTCCAGATTGCCCACAATGTAGTCAACATCCTCAAAAAAGGCACGTACATCGTCCCCGAGTTGCATGTCCGTATTGCCTATACGCATGAGATCGCCGATAAAGCCTATGCGTAGCTGAGGCTCTATCGGATTCAGACACGATAGATAGGGCAGGCTCGTGGTTAGATTCTCGTATTTTTTTGAGGGACCAATCATCATACGGTCGATTGGTCTTCAAAATTAGAAAATAAACCAGGGCAATTGTTGGAGACAACCACCAAGAAGGATGCGCGCATACAGTAGTAGAAATGCGAAACTTAAACACTCACAGAAGCCTTGAGCACACTCCCTCTATCGATTTGAGCCAGAAACGCCTGTATGGATCCTTCGCCGTACACCTGAACGTTCTGGTCGCTTGTTCCTGGCTTATGCCACTTAACAAGCCGCAGTTCATCGTGGTTCACTTCGATAACTGTAATACCGTCGTGATATAGTGCGCACCCTGAGTTAAAATAACAAGGTAAGGCATCTCCACTATCGTCACATTCTTCGATGTCGCGGTCTTTTAATCGTTCTTCAGCGAGCCGGTGTTTGAGCAAGGTCGTCCTTTCCTGTATGGTTGGATCGCCTTCGCCGTTTTTGTTCAATGAATGAATTTCATCGCGCAGCCGGGCCGCAAAGGATTTGGAAGCAAAAATGGCACGGTGAGTATGGCCGCAGATTAAGATCACTTTTTGTTCTTTGGCCCAGGAATAGAGGGTCTTCTCGTAGCTTCTCGGGATTTGCGACTTCGTGGCTGACTTATGCCGGTAGATGCGTGTTTTCCTCGCGACAGGTTTTAGCCGTTTGAAGAGCCGTACAAAAAATCGGCTGAACCAACTGCTTTTGTCCGAGTTTCTGCTCCCCTGGTGCCCATGAATCAGCAAGATGCGGACATCTCCATCTTTAGATCGCATCTTGAGGGCTTCGGAGGCAAAGTTAACCTGAAGCGGTGTATTTCGGGTAGGGTCCTTCAGCCGGCCCCATTCAGAATCGTGATTTCCAAACACGCGGTGGACTCGATCGTCCCCAAAAGCCCGAATCGCCTCATAGATGCTCCCGTTGTATCGTTTAACAATGGAATCGATATCGAACTGCCAGAACTCCTCAATGTCTCCCAGAAGAATCAGGTGATATCCTTCATCATGATAATACCGAAGGGCCTTCATAAGAGTCGCTTCATTCCCCACAAAATCGTCCGACGTCTTACCGTCTCCCAGATGCAAATCACTCAAGACGACAAACTTCGTGCTGCTATGATCCAATACCTTCACCTGACTACTCTCCCAGAGTCCTGTTAACTTCTTATGAGTCAGGTTTTTGTCCTGCAGCATAGGCTTTTTCAATCAAATTGGGGAATTTGATTGGTTTCTTGTTTCTGGTTTCTCGTTTCTGGTTGTAGTTACACGCGTTGATGATATGTTGGTTTTCTCTTAACAATGATATAAAGGTTAACACCCACTCCCCCCTCTCCCAACCACCACAACAAGAAACCAGAAACCAGAAACCAGAAACCGATAAGCCCACAGGGCTTATCGCACAATCCTCCTCCTCAATGCCTTGGCCACAGCACCCGCCCGGGTATTCACCTGCAACTTGATATAGATCGATCGGATGTGTTGGCTTACGGTGTTGGTGCTGATGAAGAGGGCTTCGGCCATGTCTTTTTGGCTGAGGCCGTCGCACATTTTTTCCAGGACGTCTAATTCGCGGGCTGTCAGGTTATGATCGGCTTCATCGGGTAAGTTGCTGAAGAAGTGCCGTACTTTTTTGGCGACTTGTTCGGGCATCATCATGACGCCTTGAGCGGCCTGGCGGATCGTCGTGAGGGTTTGGTTGACGGTCATCCCTTTTAACAGGTATCCAATGGCGCCGGCCTTCAGCGCATTGTAGATGATTTCAGCATCCTGATGCAGTGTTAACATGACAATATTCGCGTCAGGCACCTTTTCATTCAGATACTGGGCCCCTTCAATGCCACTTTTACCGGTAAGCCGTACATCCATGAGAACCACACGAGGCACTTCCAGATCAGGGGTTGTTTCGATGTGCTTGATCATCCGCTCGACGCTACCAAAATCAGCCACGCATACAATATCCGGCGTTTCAGAAATCATAGAAATCACCTCCTTGCGGAAATTTCGATGATCGTCCACGATCCAAATGGGAAGCGGTTCGGATGAAGGGGTAGACGCTGCTGTCATGGAAGACAATTTGGTTGGTTTCTGGTTTCTTGTTTCTTGTTTCTGGTTGAAAAGCAGGATTTGGACGACAAAACAATCTTTAGAAAAATCCGACTACGTTTCTGATTAAAAAGCAGGGCGTTATTCCTAAGACCAACAAGAAACCAGAAACAAGAAACAAAACGTACAAAACCCTCGATTTTGTACGTTTGTATTTACATAGATACATCCGTTTTTTTAGAAAAACATAGCGTGTTTAGGTCATATCTGCTTCTAGCATCACGGCAGTACCTACGCCGGGTTGAGAATCGATCGAAAACGTCAAGCGGGGATGTGCGCCTCGCCGATCCAATGAGTCCAATCCCTTCCCTTCTTCTTCGAGCTCCTCCCGAATAAACCCTTTGCCATCGTCCTTGACGGTTACTCGAACAACAGAGGCTTCCTGGGTGACTTCTATCTCAATCGTTTGTGCGTCGCTGTGCTGCACGGCATTGTGTACGGCTTCTTTAAATGCGAGAAAGAGGTGCCGGCGGATTTCCATTGGGATGGGTAGGTCCTCTGAGAACGTATCGGCCTTAAACACCAGCTTCGTATCACTCACCAGAATCCGAGCGGCAAGCTGCATACGGCCTACGAGCGAACCCAGGTGGTCGAACCCGGAGTCGGCCAGCCACACGACATCGTCCAGGTCGCCGATCATTTTCTGCACACTGGAGACGTACATCTGGGCGGTTTCTTCGTCTTCGGGTTTTAATCTATTTCGTTGCAGCATGCGGTCGAGGAAATAGGACAATGCGCCCAGGTTGCTTCCGAGGTCGTCGTGCAAGTCGTCCGCGATCTGTTGCCGCATATCTGCCTCTCGTTTCCGTTGTTTAGCCCTGGAATCATACACCCAGTACCCGATCCCGAGTACAATGGCAGAAAGAAGCGAAACAAACCACCACTGCGCCCAATACGGCCGGGTTATCTGAATATGCATGACGGCACCTTCCTCGGACCATATCCCATCGTTGTTGGTACCGCGCACGCGGAAGGTGTACTTGCCGGGAGGCAGATTGGGGTAATTCGCTATCCGGCCCTCCAGATTACTGACCCAATTTATATCGATGCCTTCCATCTTATACATGTAGGCATTCTTCTCAGGGATGTTAAAATCCAGTGCGGCAAAACGGAACGAGAGGAAGTTTTGATCGTGCGGGAGAACGAGCCGGCGTTTATAGCTCGCCGATGTATCGGGCATAAACGGCTCGTTGAACAGGTAGACGTCCGTGATCACGACCTTCGGAGGCACGGTATTGA
Organism: Rhodothermaceae bacterium; assembly: GCA_019634345.1. GTDB lineage: Bacteria > Bacteroidota > Rhodothermia > Rhodothermales > JAHQVL01 > JAHQVL01. Next base: position 1,367 of record JAHQVL010000097.1, on the reverse strand, counting down.
GTTCGATTTCTTCCGGGTTGAACACCGTCACACCTGCTTCATTGGCCATGTAAAAACGGCCTTCGTCATCCACGTCGCACCCATTAAAGTTGAACACCGAGCTTTGCAGCCCGTCACGTACAGAGAACGAAGTGAACGAGGTATCAGCCGGGTTGTAATACGCGAGACCGTTTGATGTACTGAGCCATTTTCGACCCGTATTGTCGACCAGGATGCACCCCACGTTTTCATTCGGCACCCCTTCTTCTTTGGAATACGATGTGAACGACTTCTTTTTAATATCCATCACATTCACCCCCCCTCCCATGGTCCCTAATTCAAGTTGGCCCGGGGTGTATTCACTGATGGTAACCACATTATTCGAGGAGAGAGAGGCACTGGACTGCGGATCGGCCATAAACGATTCAAACTCTATCTTGGGAGGGAATTGGCCAGTATCATTTATGTGTAACCGGTTCAGCCCGCCTTCCTGGGTACCTGCCCATAGATCGCCCGCTGCATCATGAAATATAGTCCAAACTTCATTCGAAGAAATACTCCCTTCCCCACCAGGCAGGTACTTCATGAAGCGCTCCGTGCTGCGATCCCATAGATTCAGGCCACCCCGTGCCGTACTCACCCATAAGCGCTGTTCTCGGTCTTCATAGATATCATAAACCAGGTTGTCGCCCAAGCTCCATGAATCATTGGGATCGTTCATAAACGGTGTCACGATGCCAGATGGAGAGATCCTTGCGATTCCAGCACCCGCCGTTGCAAACCACATAGCTCCTTCAGAATCCTCGATGATTGCAGCCACCTGATCACTCAACAGGTCACCGTTTTCAGTAGTAAATTGCTGAACGATCGTGCCATCCGCACCGACCCGGATTAACCCTTGTCCGCGGGTACCAACCCACACATCCTTATTGTCAGCAACCCAAACAGAGGCAGCCCCTTGCAACACGGATGCGCCGCCGCCTAATTGGCCAAATGCTTTTTTGTGCCGCTTGTGCATCAATCCTGCTCCTGTACCTACCCACAGCTTACCCGTTCGATCTTTGTACGACGAAACAATCTGCTTGCCAACAACATCCGTCATTGCCCGCGAATGGACCCAGGCCTCCGCCTCAGCATCAAACCTGTATACTCCGTACCCGTAAGTACCTGCCCACAGGGTACCGCCAGGATCCTCAAAAAAAGCGAACACCATGTTTGAAGCACCTTCATCTGAAGGGGTCGCGGGTACATCGATTCGCTTCATCTGCTGTGTTTTGGGGTGCAACCGATACGTGTTGCCCTTAAACGTACCGATCCACAACGTACCCTCCTTGCCAAAGTACAGCGCCCAGGCAGACTCTGGTTCGTCAAAATAAAAAGGAGTTTGT
>JAHQVL010000096.1 GCA_019634345.1 Rhodothermaceae bacterium | reverse complement strand
GCCAGAATGGATTGCGCTCCCATGACGATGGTCTGTAAACCTGAAGAACAAAATCGATTAATTGTAGCGCCAGGTACGTGATCAGGCAATCCAGCTTTTTGTGCCACGATACGTCCCATATTCAACCCCTGCGACCCTTCAGGCATTGCACATCCAATCAACACATCATCAATCTGGTCCTTCTCAAGTCCTTTTACACGCTGAATAGCCGCTTCAACTGCAATCCCACCCATGGTTTCAGGCCGCACATTGGCCAAGGTCCCTTTATGAGCCTTGCCAACAGCCGTTCGAACCGTACTAACTATATATGCTCCGTTTTTTGCTTCCATATGTTTGAGACAGGAGTCCGAAGTCCGAAGTCCGAGTGACTTATTAAAAACTGACACTGGACGCCAAACTATTGACTCTCTTTTAATTCCTTAATGGTTTGTTGGTCGTGAGAATGTGTTTGATGCGCGCTTGTGTTTTTTCTTCTCCAAGCAGCTTAAGGAAAACTTCTCGCTCCAGGTCGATAAGATAATCCTCATGTACTTCGGTGGGCCCGCTCAATTCACCTCCTGTAAGAATGTGAGCCAGTTGTACAGCCAAGAACCTGTCATACTCACTAATAAATCGCCCCTGTTCGAATTGACGAGCAGCCACTTCCAGAGCTGCACGGCCCGGTACTCCCAATACTTTAACGTGTGTATGCACTGGAGGTGGAAGATAGCCGGATTCTGATAAATCGATAACCGATTGTTTAGCAAAGTGGAATCGCCGGCCTTCGTGCATTACAATTTTGGCTTGAGGAGACAGATAACCCATCTCTTTTGCCATGTGTGCACTCGTAGCCACTTTAGCCATTGCTACGTTCTGAAAGTAAACTTGTAAATGATCCAGGATCTGGCTTGGAAACTTACTTGCTGCTTTATCAGAGGCAAGGGCGGCAAGAAAGGCAGTACCCGTCCCCGCAGGTACAAGCCCAACGCCGAGCTCTACAAGCCCCATATACGATTCTAGTGCAGCTACTTGCGTAGCACCAGCCATCGTTATTTCACAACCCCCTCCCAGTACACGCTGATGAGGCGCCACGACAACCGGTTTTAACGCATAACGGATTCGTTGGGCTGCCGCTTGAAAATTTGCTATCGCCTCATCAATTACATCAAAGCGTTTTTCCATTGCAGCCCCAGCTAGCTCACCAAGGTTTGCACCAACAGAAAAGTTTTTCCCCTCATTTGCGATAACGATGCCTCGTAAATCTGGGTTATTCTCAACAAGCCCAATCGCATCAATAATACCCTGAATAACATTAAAACCTAACGAGTTTGCTTTTGAGCGAAACTCAAAAAGAGCCACCCCATCTCCCATATCGACAAGCCCTGCTTCCTCGTTGCTCCAAATTTCAGATCCAGACTTAGATTTTATGGTAGCTAATTTGTATTCATCTGCAGGCATTTCCTCAGCCACATATCCTCCAACTCCTGGCGTATAGATAGATACTATGTCGCCCTCTTGTTTGTAGAAGGCCTTGATCCCTTTAGACTCCATTACAGAAACCCACTCGGGCACAGGCAAGCCTTCATCACGGATCCCAGACAGTATCTGATTAAAACCTAAGGCATCCCAAGTAGCGAACGGTCCCATCTCCCAACCAAATCCCCATTGTAGAGCACGATCGACATCCGCAGGATTTTCAGAAATCTCTGGAATTCGCATCGCGCTATAGGCAATCAATTCGTGGGTTGTCTTTCTAAAGAAAGCACCTGCCCGTCCTGAATCTTCATACAGAGCCTTCATCCTATTCGCCAACCCGCCCGCTTTTTTGATCTGGTCAATCGGACCTAAATTGAGTGGTTTCGCGGATTCATAATGCCCTGTAGACGGGTTGATTGACTTGATCTCCTTGCCTTCTTTTTTATAGAAACCAGCCCGCGTTTTTGCACCAAGGGCTCCAGCTTCAATCAAGGCATTGAGCACATCAGGGACCTTGAAAGCGTCCCGGCTTTCGTCGTCTAGAATAGTGTCATATAAGTTAGCCGCCACATGCTTCATCACGTCCAGGCCAACCACATCAGCTGTCCGAAAAGTTGCTGACTTGGGTCTTCCCGTTAGGGGACCAGTAAGGGTATCGACTTCCTCTACCGTAAATCCATCCTGGGTAAACGCTTGCACCGCCTTCATCAGAGCAAACACTCCAATTCGATTCCCTATAAAGTTCGGTGTATCCTTCGCGACTACAATTCCTTTCCCCAGGTGTACCCGTCCAAAATGAGCAATCCGCTGGGTGATCCCAGGGTCGGTATCCTGAGTAGGAATCAACTCCAACAATTTTAGGTACCGCGGAGGATTAAAAAAGTGAGTCCCCAAGAAACGTCGCTTGAAATCCGAAGAACGCCCCTCTGCAATTTGATGGATAGGGAGCCCGCTTGTATTTGTGGAAATGATCGCAGAATCGGATACATGCTGCTCGATTCGCTCCATGAGGGCTCTCTTAATATCCATCCGCTCAACCACCACTTCAATCACCCATTCCGAATCTTTTAGCCATTCCAAATGCTCTTCGAAATTACCCAAGCGTATCTGGTTAGCAGCTGAATCCAAAGCAAAAGGACCGGGCTTAAGCTTTTTTATCTTCTTAAATGCCGCCTCTACAATGGCATTCTTGGGGCCGTCCTCAGGAGCAATATCTAGTAAATTGACCTGCAAGCCTTCATTTGCAAAATGTGCAGCTATCTGGGCCCCCATTGTACCCGCTCCCAGGACCGTCACTTTTCGGAAAGGCTTGTGCGCATGCAATCCTTCCCACTTTATCTTTCCAGCATCTATCGCTTGAACTTCCATATTTATATCAATCTATTAGGTTGATTTCTTATCGATTACCAGCCTCATACATCTGGTCAATGTTCTCTTTATAAAGATCACAGACCTTCTTCCTCTTGATCTTCATAGTAGGTGTTAACAATCCATTTTCAACAGTCAACATGTCCAGCATCAGGCTGAAGTGTTTTATTGTTGACCAATGATCCATCCCTTCATTGGATGCTGCGACCAACTGATCGTACTTGTCCAAAATTTTGGGATGTTTAATAAGATTCTCTATCGGAAAGTCTTTGTTCATCCCGATAGAATTCGCATAAATTCGAAGCGTATCCTTTTCTATAAACAACAGGACTGAGCAATACTTTCGGCCGGGGCCTACGACAACCGCCTGTTCAATGAGTGGATGTGAACTAAGCCTATTTTCCAGTGGTTGAGGCATGACGTATTTACCTGTAGACAATTTAAACAGGTCTTTTTTCCTGTCAGTAATTCTCAGATACCCGTCATCGCTCAATTCACCAATATCTCCCGTATGAAACCAGCCATCCTCAGTGAGGACCTCTTTTGTTTTCGCCTCATTTTGATAGTACCCTTTCATTATATGCGGGCCTCTGCTCAATATTTCGCCATCTTTGGCGATACGCACCTCAACACCCGGAAGAAGCTCCCCTACTGTACCGGGGCGATTACGATTCGGCCTGTTGAAGGCGATAACGGGGCTGGTTTCGGTTAATCCGTATCCCTGGAGAATCTTAACACCAGCTGCTCCAAAGGTGTTTACTAACTCTGCATTCACAGCCGCACCGCCCGCTATGATATATTTCACGCGCCCCCCTAAAGCCGCTCTCCATTTCCGAAACACAAGGCTATCTGCCATCCGCAACTGCGTGCGATGGACTAACTTAGTGCGTTCTCCTTCCTGGTATTTGCTTGCTACATTCAAGGACCAGTTGGCAATCCGCTTCTGCATACCAGACAGATTTGTTATTTTCTCCAGTATCTTTCCATAGACCTTTTCAAGCAACCTCGGAACGGAGGCAAAAATTGTCGGCCGAACCGTTTTCAGATCCTCTCCCAGCTCTTCAGGAGTTGTAAAGTAAATCGTTACCCCGTATGCAAAGGCAGCATAATACAGGGTACGAGCGAAGATATGAGTCAATGGCAGGAATGAGATACTGACTTCTTTCTGGAGGTATCGCCGAGGACCACTTAACTGTTCGAAAGCTGTTAATGCATTCGATGAAAGGTTTTCATGGGTCAGCATTACGCCCTTAGGCTCACCAGTCGTCCCGCTTGTATAAACAATCGTTGCCAGATCATCTGCAGCAATTCGGTCTCTAAGGCGTTGTAGCAGCTGAGGGTCTTCATCAATGATCTTCTGCCCAGATTCGCTGAGGGTCTCCATTCCAAACCAACGGACTCCTTCAGGAAGTGGCGTAAGTTTTTGTTCTTCTTCGGGCTCTGCTACGATGACTGTTTTTATGTTAGGCGCATTAGCCAACAGCTCATCAATATCGTGCAACCGAGCTAGGCTTGAGACGAAAAGCGCGCGAGCCCCTGAATGCTGAAGAATAAACTCGTTGGTACCCGGAGATTGATTGAGGTAAATAGGGACATCAATAAGGCCAGCAAGTTGACAGGCCATATCAGCAACACAAAAGTAGGTGTCACTTTCCATATAGAGCGCAACACGATCTCCCTGATCTAATCCAAGCTGACTGAAACCAGCTGCTAGTTTTTCTACCTTTTCTTTGTATTCATCAAGCGAAACCGGTACCCACTCCCCATTCCGTTTATGGTTAAACATGCGTGGGTTCGATACTAAATCAACCGTATCATAGAGAATATCCAAAAGGGTATGCCCAAGTACAGGTTGATCACTGACTTTCAGGTCCTTCTTAGACCGAACAGGTAATTTGTCTTTTTCTTGGAGTACAAGGACGGCAGATTCGTTAATGGTTTGCTCTTCCATATTATTTCTCCATGAATCACAACTAATGCTCGAATCCGAAGTAATCGCTATCAGCCTCTCAATAAAAGCGCTTCCAGATCCTGCAATTTATTTTACAGGACTGAAGTGGTTGGCTTATAGGCAACACTTCTAACAATTTGATCGAGTACGTTATTGATAAAGTGGTTCTGGTCGATTCTGAAATCGAGCCGCCGAGCCAATAGAATCGAAACAGCACCATGTAACGAGGCCCAAACAGCATTGGTGGTTGCGTATGTATCTAGAGAATCAATTTGTCCGTTCTTAATACCTTCATCCAAGGTCATTTTAAACAGATCTAGATTTCTACGAGCACGGCGGTAGCTAGCTTTTGGAAAGCGATTCTCAAAGTCTGGATGAATCAAAAACATGATTTCATAATACTCAGAGTACTTCAGCCCGAAGGAAATATACCCCTCACAAAGAGCACGAAGACGTTGAAAAACATCACCCTTATTTGCACGCGCAATCTTGTTCTGCTGCGAAAGAAGCATCGCCATTCCTTCATCAATTAATGCATGGCACAACGCATCCTTATTCTTAAAATGCAGATAAATACTCGTCGCACTATAATTGATCTCCCTGGCAATCTTTCGCATAGACAGGTTACCGTACCCGTCTTTCACCAAAAGCTTTCGGGTGGTGTCCATTATCATTCGTTTTAGATCGGCACCAGACTTTCTTTCCATGCTATTTTCAAAGCTTAACACTGTTAAGTAACAAAAAAAACGATTCCGTTACAAGTCCAATCCTGGAAAAACTCAATCTTCCTCATTTAATGGGATAGACTGCATTTTTTACCGCTTTGCCTGCCCCACGTTTCAATGCCTAAATAGGGCAACTTATGCCTACATGAACACCTGTACAAAGAGTAAGCCATTTGTAAACAAAAAAAGCCAGAGAGCGTGGTGAAACTCTCTGGCCAAACCCAATGGGAGGATACTAAAAACTATTTCTTTCTGAGAGTCACGTTTCCGACGCCAGCACGCATGAAGAGGTCAGGGCCACCGCCGTTGATCTCGCCTTCAAAGGATTTTTTCATCCATTTCCCTTCAACTCGCAGCGCGCAATCACAGGAAGCTGATCCCATAGCTGCAACAGCATCCACATACACGCCTACGTCCCTGGCCAGATAAACCGTCACATTTCCAGCACCTGTTTCAAGACGAGAATCTCGATCAGGTTGTTCGGAAATCTTGGCAGTTATATTTCCAGCACCCGTCTTTGCTCGAACGAAACCTTGTACATCCTCAAGACTGATATTACCAGCGCCTGTATTGACCTCAACCGTTTCAGTCACTCCTTCAATGTCTATATTTCCGGCTCCCGAAACGATATCAATAGCGCCGTCCATATCTGAAATATCTACATTACCAGCGCCTGTTTTGCCATTAACTTCCCCTTCAATGTCTTCAATTTCAACATTTCCAGCACCTGTCACAAAATCGACATTGTAGATTTCAGGCACTCGTACAATAATATTGATGTTGAACTTCCGCTTTCCATCCCGATTCCACCTTCCAGAGCGACCCGAATCTTTGCCCCTGTAGTTGGACTCAATAATTACGTCATCCCGATTATTTTCGAAGGAATATTCGTGATGCTCTTCTAAAATTTTACGCGCTTCGCTTTCGCTATTCACTCTAACTTTGCGAACCATCTCGATTTCAACAGTATTGCGTCCCCCTTCTTGAATCTCAATATTGCCATAATCAAGCTCCAAGTACAGCGTTCCGCCGGATCGCACTTCGAATGTTTTAGTGACAATATCCTCAACATCATAACCAGCGCTTCCCTTTGCCGATGTCGTTAATACATAATCGTTTACAGGATCAGGACCTGCAGGAGATGCTGCTATGAAGCAAAGACTACAAAGCACCATTAGGGCTTGAAATCGGGTAGCAAGTAATGTCATGATAAGTATGGTTCAAGAGTTTCTTGCCTCGCGAATACGTAAACTTTGCCTCGCGAGTTTCACGAATTACCTAATATATAAGTAATTTTACTGCGATAACGTTGTTCTTGACAGGCAATTCTTCGTAATTAAAGTATTCATCCACCAATTATCCCCTCACCCATGTACTATTTCTTACTCTTATTTTCTGGTTGGCTTTTCGCCACAAACCCCCTCCCCCATAATAGCGATGATTCTGCTAAAAAAATGATAGAGGCAGCCAATCAATTCCTATCCCTGGTAGATGAATCAGACACTCAACAGGTAACATTCGACTTTGAGACAGACGAGCGAACCAACTGGAACTTTCTACCGATGACTGGGGAGCGCAAAGGCCTGGCACTAAGAGATATGACTCATGAACAGCGCGTCGCCCTCCACAAGCTTCTCCAAACCGCTTTAAGCACGGAAGGTTACCTGAAAGTCACCGCAATACAACAGTTGGAGAGGCTGCTTGGAGAACTCGAAAATCGACCTGATTATCGCAATCCAGGGTTCTATTACTTGTCCATTTTTGGGGAGCCCTCCCTTGAAGGTGCTTGGGGATGGCGATTCGAGGGCCACCACTTGTCTCTCAATTTTTCTATGGTCAATGGTCAGATTGCCGGATCTCCCGCGTTCCTAGGCACAAACCCGGGAAGGGTTCACGAATCTGTGTTCTCAGGCCTTGAGGTACTGAGCACTGAAATCAGGTTGGCTCGTCAGCTCATGATGCTCTTAAGCGAAGATCAACGAGAAAAAGCCATAATAGCTGAAAAGGCACCAAGAGAAATTATTACCGGAAATTCCCGGGTGGCTATGCTAGACGCTTTTGAGGGACTCTCCTTCAAGGAATTAGACAATGATCAGCAAGATTTATTAGTGCTGTTGTTATCCACGTACATCCATAACATGGAAGCTGATCTTGCGTCAGCACAGCTCAAACGGATAAAAGATAGTGGCCTGGAAAACCTATACTTCGCATGGGCAGGTAGTCTTCATGATGGAGAGGCGCACTATTACCGTATCCATGGCCCAAACCTTCTCATCGAATACGATAACACCCAGAATAACGCCAATCATGTTCATTCGATATGGCGCGACTTGGATAATGATTTCGGTAGGGATTACTTAAGGCAGCATTATGAGCATAGCGATCACAATCATGACTAGAACCCCTACATCTTCATCGCATCCAGGAGCTCTTTGATCTTCTCGAGGCGGCTCACAAGCAATTCCAACGCTTTTTGATCCAGCCTTATTGACTGAAAGTGTGGATCAGTCAAAAACTGCTCTATAGATTGCTCTTCTGGCTCTGCGTCTAACAACATGGAGAGTTGGTGAGCCGAATAGGTAATCAAAACTTCTTTTTGATTTTGCTCAACAACTGATGGATCATGATAGTGTAATGCAGCTTTTTTGACAGCGTCCGGTAGTTTCCACTGTTCTGCGACGCGCCCCCCCACATCTTGATGAAACTCATCAATCAAGGCAAGACCTCCCTCATACGACAGCTCTAGCTTGAGTTCGCCCTTCAATATATCAAGTGCTTGCAAAATCACCGGTTTGCCAACAGTATGTAATAGACCGCACAGATATAGAGTCTCTGAATTATACTGCACAGCCTTCCCTACTTCTTGTGCAAGAGCGCCACACGCTAACGACTGACGCCATATAGTAGCCATCAGGTCCTCATATCCATCTGCTTTGAAGACTTCACCACGCATTGTGATTGATAACGCAATTTTACCCAGCGTTCGAGCACCTATCCGAGCAATGGCTTGACGAAGGGTCAAAATTTCCTTTGTACCGGCATACATAGGAGAATTACTCACCCGCAGTACATATCCAGCCAATGCTTGATCTTTGTGGATTAACCGTGCGAGAGTATTCGCATTTACAGAAGGGTTATTAATAAGCTGCATCACCTGGGCGACTATATCTGGAAGCACAGGAATCCTTAATTTTTCCTCATTTATGTAGGCTTTTAAGGCAAACCGAAAAGGTAAAAGATTAGGATCGTTTACAGATTTAGGTTTCGCAACAAATGGATTGGACATACTGTGACCCCTTCCTGCAAGGTGATTCGTTCATTCATATTATTCTCCACCTATTCAATTGGCAAAGACCGGGCCGACCAGCAGGAATATTACCCTTGCACTTTCTACTCTCCTTCAAACAAAGTACATTCTGTACTGGAAGCGTTTTCTCTACAATGATCCCACCGCGTCATTTAGGGTCACTTTAATCACTCTACCCACCCATTAACTTGAGGTATTTGTTATGAAAATCCTCCCCTATTTCCTCCTTACGGTTTTCATCGGTATCGTTGTGTCTGTGCATCTGGCGATGAATAGTCAAGCAGGAGCTTTTATGAAGAATACAGCCGTTGGAAATGCTGTATTTTGGACCATTGGAGCTGTAACTGCAATTATTGTAGGTATGATCGGATGGAAGGAAGGTGCTCTAAGCAATATTAGAGATGTACCGGTTTTCTTGCTTACAGCTGGGGCTATGGGTGCGCTGGTAGTATTCGGAATCGCCTGGACACTTGATGGCCGTATGTCTGCCGGCTCCTTTTTTATCACGATGCTTGCCGGCCAGGTGGTGACCGGATTTATCATTTCGCATTTCGGCATGTTTGGTCAAGCTGTCGATCCAATTTCCAGGTTTAAGATACTTGGCGTTGTACTTATGTTAGGTGGAGCGGCTATCGCTACATTCGCTGGCACCTCTTCGGATGCCCAGGATATGCCTGTTGAAACGGAAGAAGTCGTCGGAGCTGCTGCCCAGGCAAACGAGTAGGGCTAAGCTCTCCCCTCTAACCCCCAAAGTTTATCATACCGATGGAAAAAGTACGCATTGGAAACACCAACGTAGAGGTCAGCACACTTTGCATGGGCACGGACCTCATTGGCAGTAAACATGACGCGGAGAAGTCGTTTACGCTATTTGATTTCTTTTACGAAAAAGGCGGCACCTTTATAGATACGGCCAATTTTTACGCAAGCTGGTATCCGGGTTGCGTTGGAGGAGAAAGCGAAACGACGATTGGCAACTGGATGAAGTCACGAGGAAACCGAGAAGACATTGTTATTTCCTCAAAATTAGCGTTCGACTACCCTGGTTGTGATGGAGGACTAACCGCTGCTGAGATAGAGCGTGAATGCGAGAAATCATTAAAGCGGCTTCAAACGGATTATCTGGATATCTTTTATGCACATCGAGATGATTTCGACACCCCGCTCGAAGAAACGATGGAGGCTTTTGACCGCCTCATCAAAGCAGGAAAGGTCCGAGCCATTGGCGCCAGTAATTTGTGGCTATGGAGAATAGCAGAAGCAAATGCTGTGAGCGCCCATCATAATTGGTCGTCCTATTCGGTTGTTGAACAACGGTACACCTATTTACGCCCACGGCACGGAGCGGACTTCGGTCCTCAGATCTGCATTAGTGAAGATATGAAACGATATGCATCGCATCATACTATCACGCTGATTGGATACTCAATCTTACTTCAGGGCGCATATACGCGGGATGATAAACCAATGCCTGCTCAATTTGTGGGCCCTGAAAGCAATGAGCGCCTGGCTGCACTGCGTTCTGTAGCTCAGGAGGTTGGAGCAACACCCAACCAGGTTATTATTGCCTGGATGCGCCAGAGTACCCCTTTCATACTTCCAATAATTGCCGGCTATAAGATCGAGCATCTTGCTGAAAATATAGATGCTCTCCATGTTCGTCTGTCCGATGAACAGATGGAGTTGCTCAATAATGCAGGAAACCCCGATGTAAAAAAGGCCTGGTTACAACCAGAGTAGTTTGGACGTTGAGCGTTCAGGGTAGACCTGCTGTCTATTCTGAACGCTGATCGAACATACAAACCAGCACGCTGAACTCACCCCACCCTACCATGTTCAAATTCATATTCCGGATGTTTGCCCTTTTGCTGGCAACCTCCATGGCAGTTACCCTATCCCTTTCTGCACAATCGACGAAAATAATTTTCAAACCAGTCAAAATTGACGGACCGGTCCACGACCCAACCCAAAACTCATACTGGTATGGCCCATTTTCAGAAACAGCTTCCGTGTTAGACATTGATCGAGACGGCGACCTTGATATCGTTGCCGGTCGAAACTGGTATGAAGCCCCTCTCTGGATCAAACACAAGAAATTCAGATCTGGTGCAGAGCCCAACGGCCCTGAAACAGAAAGCAATAGTGAGTTTGCTTTAGACGTAAACAAGGATGGATGGGATGATATTGTAAGTTCAGGTTGGATGTTCATGAAGGGTGCATACTGGTATGAAAATCCCAAAAAACAATTAGAAGAAGGCCGGCAATGGTCTTCCCACAAGATCCACCAGGCGTTCAACATGGAGGGTGTTATCCATGGCGATATCGACATGGATGGCGACGAAGACATTTTAGTGAATCATTGGAGCCTGGTTGAGGGGCAAGGCATGACCTGGCTCGAGAGCATTGATGAAGCGCCCTGGTTTGTTGAACACGTAGTGGGTATCGCCGGTGATACCCATGGCAACGGACTGGGTGATATTAATATGGACGGCCGCCCTGACATCATCACTGGCCAGGGGTGGTATGAACAACCAGAAAATGCAACGGATAAGCCTTGGGCATTCCACGCTGATTGGAATTTTTTGTCTGCTCTTGGTCAAAATGCAACAGCTACGGCTCACCCCGATCTTGTGTATGATGTCAATGAAGATGGTTTAAATGATGTTATTATTGGCTCTGCGCATGCCTATGGTCTGGCCTGGTACGAACAGAAGATCGATGAATCAGGCAACCGCTCATTTAAACGCCATTGGATTGAAACCCAGCATAGCATGTTTCATACCCTGGCGCTAGGTGACCTTAATGGAGATGGCAAGGACGACTTAATCGCTGGAAAACGATTATTTGCTCATTATGGTGGAGACATCGGCGTAGGCGACCCTTCCTTCGTGTTCTGGTATGACATCAAAGGCGGTGAATTTGAAAGACATATCTTGTTTTATAACCACGCCCCTTTTTACCCCGACGAAGGCGGTATCAATCCACCTCCAAATAATGTTGTTGGCGTCGGCATGAAAATCAATGTCAAAGACATGAACAAAGATGGACGGACCGACGTGGTTCTTGCCGGCAAAACTGGGCTTTATATATTCTATAATGAAGGCCCTCCTCCGACTCCTAAATATTCCATGGCTCTTGCTCCCAGGTATACATATCCTACATGGCGAGAGTGGTCTCAGTACAAAGAACTATTTAACGGGCGTGATTTTTCAGGTTGGAAAGTACCCGAAGGGGACAATGGCCACTGGAAAGTTAAGGAGTACATGATCGACTATGATGCATTATCCGAAGCGAAGGAAAAACATCTATGGACCGAAGAATCCTTTGGAGACTTCGAATTGCACATCGATTGGCGGTTCAAAGAAGCGTCTGGCTTGCATGACATGCCCTTCATCTTACCGGATGGTACGTACAAGACAGACGAAAATGGGGATGTCCTAAAAACGCCTACACCCAATTCTGATTCTGGAATTCTTTTACGCGGTTCAGGGCACCAGGTGAATTTATGGAACTGGAATGTAGGGTCGGGTGAACTATGGTCCGTTCGGACTAATGACGACCTCTCTCCAGAACTTCGAGCAGATGCAGTTCCAACGAAACGCATGGACCATCCTATCGGAGAATGGAACTCCATGGATATCAAGGTTATCGGAGACCGCGTCTCAGTAATGTTGAATGGAGAATGGGTGATTGAGAATGCACAAATCCCTGGGCTCCCCGAGCGTGGTCCCGTTGGCCTGCAACACCACGGAGGCTGGGACAAAAAGAACGATAGATACAATCCAACCTCAAGCAATATCCAATTCCGAAATATCTGGATTAGACCTCTAGAAGAGCCTCTTGCTATCCAAGACCCCGGAAAAGATCCTGAAGGATGGGAGACCTTGTTTAATGGCACTGATCTAACGGGATGGATCACTGGCCCCAATAACAAATTTGTGGTTGAAAATGGCGAACTAACGGTTAAGCGCGACAACCCAGATGGACAGGAGCACAACCTGGATTACCTATGGACCGAAGAGGCGTATGGAGATTTCATTCTTGATCTCGACTTCAAGGTGATCGAAGGAACAAACAGCGGTGTATTTTTCAGAACATCGGATATCACAGACCCTGTGTGGACAGGCTTGGAGGTTCAGGTAGCAAACTCCTACGGGCAACGATATGTATCCAAAACGGGAACTGCAGGCGCAGTTTATGATCTGCTTGAGCCGACAAAAAATGCAATCAATGCCCCGGGTGAATGGAACACCTATCGGTTAAAATGTGAAGGGAGTCGCATCCAGGTCTGGCTAAACGAGGAGCATGTAATCGATATGGATATCTCAAAATGGCGAGAGGCGCATATGAACCCTGATGGCACCAAGAACAAATTCCCTACTCCAGGAGCCGCCTTTGCTCGTGACGGTCATATCGGTCTGCAAGATCATGGTAAGCCCGTCTGGTATCGAAACATCAGAATTAAGCGACTTGACAACGCTCCGTTATCCAGCCGTTAGTCTAATACAATGAGCGCGTCGCGCTTGTGAGTGGTCCTATTTCTCGCAGGAATGGGAGCGTCACGCTTGTCAGTGGTCCTATTTCTCGCAGGAATGGGAGCGTCACGCTTGTCAGTGGTCTCATTCCTGGCAGGAATGGGACCATCGCGCTTGTCAGTGATCCCATTCCAGGCGGGAATGAGACCGTCGCACTTGTCAGGAGTCCCATTTATGGCGGGAATGAGACAGTCGCGCTTGTCAGTGATCCCATTCCTGGCGGGAATGAGACCGTCGTACCTGTCAGGAGTGCTGTTCCTGGCGGGAATGAGACCACTGACAAACGAGCTCGCTCAAGCTTCCAAATACGCTTAAATAAATTCTAGGGATTTTTGAAAACACGTTCGGTAAACTCTAAAGCCAAACAGCCCGGTCCAATCTTGCAGGTATCTTGGCACCTTACGAAGACCTAGCCTTCCCCTAACCGCTGCTTACATTCGTCCAGGATCTTTTTAGTATCTGAAGTGCTGACACGTGCACACCCAAGCGAGCGATATAATAATACATCATCGAGTGTACGGATACTCCCCGAGGCTTCAATGTTCATTGACTCCGGGGTGTGCTCTTTTATGAGTTTTATATCTTCTGGCGTAGCCCCTTGCGCCCCAAATCCCGTGGATGTCTTAATCCATTCAACGCCTAAGTCCACACACAGCGCGCACAGTTCTACTTTCTGCACATCAGACAAAAGAGCCGTTTCAAAAATGATCTTTGCAATTACGCCACGATCTTTAGCAATGTTGACTACGGCATGAATATCCTCCCCAACTCCATACCAGTCCTCTGTTACCGCCCGGCTCACGTTTATCACAAGCTCTAACTCTTTAGCCCCATCCTCTGCCACTTTTAAGGTCTCAGATATCTTAGACACTGTAGGCAATGCCCCATGCGGGAATGCAATCGTTGACATGGGTACAAGGTCCGTCCCAACAAGCATGACGGCGAGCTCGTCTAAGAAATAAGGCAGAATACAGATACCCGCAACATTATAGTCGATCGCCATATCAATGCCTTCTTCTAAATCATCCATGCTCAGATAGGGCTTGAGTAGAGCATGATTTATCATTTTAGAGATGTCAGAATAGGTGTAATCCAATCTTATTGCCTTAGAAAATGCCTTTTTGAAAAGTGTGATTGTATATTAGCTCGTCCGTTAGACTACCCATTTAATCTTTTGCTCCGTTTTATGCCTACGCCTCCCTATGTCCCCCCGAATGAAATGCCTCAAGTACCCTATAGCCGTATTCTAGAGGGGCAAAAGGCAATGATCACTGGTGCAAGTAAAGGGCTCGGCGCTGGTATTGCGCTGGGTTTTGCGAAAGCCGGCGCGGATGTACTTATCAATTACAACTCAGATGAGAAGGGTGCTAGAGAAATTGCAGAAGAGGTCAAACGCCTTGGTCAAAAAGCCCTTGTTGTTAAAGCAAATGTAGCTGATGAGGCAGAGGTATTGAACATGTATGAAGCCATGTTCGACACTTTTGGGCGCATCGATATCCTCGTTGCAAATTCAGGCATTCAAATAAATGCACCGATTGATGAAATGACACTGGATCAGTGGAGTACAGTCATCGATGTTAATTTAACGGGACAGTTTCTCGTCGCTCGTGAAGCCATAAAAGCGTTCAAGCGCCAGGGCATAGACCCATCGATTTCATCTTCTGCAGGAAAAATCATCCACATGAGTTCTGTCCACGACATCATTCCATGGGAAGGCCATGTAAACTATGCGGCTTCTAAAGGGGGAATTATGCTCCTGATGAAAAGCATTGCGATGGAGGTCGCTCACCTGAGAATCCGCGTTAATGCCGTTTCTCCTGGAGCGATCAGAACACCAATGAACGTGGAAAAAATCACCTCTCAAGATATATACGAAGACCAACTTCTCCGCCTCATCCCCTACAAACGAATAGGCGAACCCGACGATGTAGCCCAGGCCACCGTATGGCTTGCCTCTGATGCCTCTGACTATGTCAACGGCACAACAATCTACATAGACGGCGGCATGACCCTTTACCCCGGATTTATCGGTGGAGGGTAAGTACAACCAAAAATCCTGACGGTTTTTTGGGTTGATTTCGGGTTGTTTTAGGAGCTATATGAACGCTTTCTAACCCGGAACGCGAAACACAGAACACGGAACCGATCACATCAATACGTTAGTATTTATGTGATCGTACTTAGATACTATACGAGGAAAAGCCACCATCAATAGGAATCACCGCACCTGTCACGAAACGAGACGCATCGGATAAAAGATACACCACCGTACCTATCAGTTCCTCTGGTTCACCGTAGCGGCTCATCGGAGTATGCGCGAGCACTCGCTTGGCACGAGGGGTATACTCGCCTGTTTCCTGATCGATGTGTAGAAATCGAAGTTGTTCGGTCATAAAAAACCCGGGAGCAAGGGCATTTACGCGAACGCCAGTCTGAGAGAAATGGACAGCCATCCACCGGGTAAAGTTTGCTACAGCCGCCTTTGCGGCTGAATACGCCGACACTTTTGTGAGAGGCGTTAGAGCACTCATTGACGAGATATTAATCACAGCTCCTTTTCCTTGATCGACCATCCCTTTTGCAAATACCTTGGTAGGGAGAAACGTCCCTAGAAAATTCAAGCTAAAGACGAATTGAAAGCCGTCGAAATCCAGATCAAAAAAACTCGTTATACTGGGGTCGCTGACGTCAGCATGAGAGAAGAACTCATTGGTCGTTGTACCACGGGGATCGTTCCCCCCTGCACCATTGATGAGATAGGAAGGCTCTCCCCAAAGGGATTTAATCGAGTTGTAGCAGGCCTGTAACTCGTCTTCTCGGAGCACGTTACAGGCAAACGCTCTGGCTTCTCCTCCTTGTTCTATGATGGCCTGTGCGGTCTGCCCTGCTTTTTCTTCATCAAGATCCAGGACAGCTACTTTCACTCCTACTTGGCCCAATGCACGAGCGAGGGTACCACATAATGCGCCACCGGCGCCAGTAATTACGGCCACTCCCTCGGACAAATCAAACTGCTTCAGAACCTCTTGCTCCATGATTAATGCGGAATTTATTTAACAAACACCATCCGCTTAGAAGCTACAAAATTTGAGGTTTCGAAACGATAAAAGTAAGTACCGCTACTGAGCCTATCCGGCTGCCATGTTACCGCGTGTTCTCCTGCTGGCATCATCTCATCAAGAAGCACATCAATCTCCTGGCCAAACGCATTGTAGATGGTCAGCCGTGCTACACCCGATTCAGGCATTTCAAACTGAATAAGTGTGCTTGGATTGAACGGGTTTGGGTAATTCTGATGAAGCGCGAAAGATGAAGGTAGCGCTGATTCGTCCTCGTTACTAGTAGCAACAATCACGGCTATCGCATCACTGGGATCGCTCTTGTTCTCATGAACATCCTCAGCTACTATTTTATAATAAAAGGTGCCTGCAGGAAATGAACTGTCATCCGAATAAGCAGGACTTGTTGTTGTGGCAATTGGAGTGGTGGTATTCACATCAAACTCAGGAGAATCTCCTCTGTACACCAGATAGTGCTTAAAGTCTTCATCTTGGTTTTCTAACCAGGTGAGGGATATTACTCGATCATCCTTTACTCCAGTGATATTCTCTGGAACAGAAGGGGGCAAGTTGTCCAACGAATAGCCTGTGGACGAACGGCCATCAAAAAAGATGGCCGATTCTGCGGTATGTGCCACTACCATGAAATGGTTGTTTCCATCATCAGAAGATACACGATTTGCACTTGTATGGGCAACGAAGGTATAGGACTCATTCTGGAGTGCGGGTTGATTTCCATTCCATTCCCAGTAGGACACATCCGCCCCTTCAACGATACGTCGAATGGCAGTACCGTTGAATTCTGCAGGTATATCTTCAGGCGTAACTAACGTAGCTGAACCGATATTATCTGGTTCTGGTAGTAACTGCCGCCATACGCTGTAGTAGGAAAGCGAACCGTTAGACACATCGAGGTGCGACGCATTCCATTCGATCTCAACCTGCCCTCCCTGATCACCTGGCACATCTTCAATTAATAATTCCGCGCCGGCAAGATAAACTATGCCAGCTTCAGAGAATGGAGAACCAGTAAAGCTTTGATCCACTGCCTGGACGTTCCAAACAAGAAACGGATTGGGAGCCAGGTCTAACAGATTAACATTGAGTGAGAAGAACGTATTGTGCTGCGCATTCCCAGCAGCAGGCAAAATGCGATACCCCTGGCTCAAAGCCATGGGGCCAACCAATACCTCATCAAAATCAAAAGTACCTACACGAACATTGTAGGTAAGGCCCTCAGGCGGCGTTTCATTATCAACAGCAGCATTCCACTCAAAGAGAAACGAATCACCTGCGTACGTGACCTCCAGGCCATCAGGAGAAGAAGGAGGCAGGTTTTTAGTCGTACTATTGTTGCGATAGAGTTGGATTTGCCTGGAGTTCGACTCATCTTTTTTCCCGGCAATCAAAATATCGAGGTCTCCATCATTGTCGTAATCACCCCATGCTGCGGCTCCGTCACGAAGGCCATCAATGTCTTCCCCTTCACTGAATGAACCGTTGTTATTCTCATACACGGTTGAGAACGGAGTGCCACTCGGTGACAACCCAGTGATTAACACATCCAGATCCCCATCATTATCACAGTCACCCCATTCTACTGCACCAGATTCTGCACCCTGTAGTTGAGCCTCTATATCTGTGAAGACGCCGTTGTCATTTCTGTAAATTATTGACTGCCGCTCCCCTGCTCCGGCATTTCCAGATACCAGAATATCTAAATCCCCATCATTGTCATAATCACCCCAAGACGTACGGCTCAACATCATTCCAGTTAATGATGCATTGATATTCTTAAATGTCCCATCGTTGTTCCGATACACCCTCGTGATAAGGCCACCAGGCAATGAATTGCCCGTCATGAGGATATCTAAATCTCCATCATTGTCATAATCACCCCAGGTAGCATTCCCCAAAAAAACGGCCCCGATAGTCGCGTTTATGTCAACAAAGATCCGTTCCCCGGTTTCAGAATCTAAATCGTTCCTGTAGATATGCGATTCACTTTGGTTAAACCGATTATTTCCGGTTAGAAGGATATCCAGATCTCCATCATTGTCATAATCACCCCACTCAACAGAGCCGGCTTGAAGACTGGCTAACTCTTGATCGAACTGCACGAATACAGTCGATTCTGCATCTTGGGTATTACTAAAAATGCGAGTGACCAATTGGCCCCTCGCATTTTTTCCAGAAACAACAATATCCAGATCACCGTCATTGTCGTAATCACCCCAGGCGGCCGAGCTTGACGACACACCAGGAAGCGATGATTCTACATTGGAAAACAAACCGTTTTCATTTCGATAGATCATCATAGATGGATTCGCCTGCGCATCCCGCCCGGTCAGCAAAATGTCAAGGTCTCCATCTGAGTCGAAATCGCCCCACTCGGCGGATCCAAAATCGACTCCGGATAATCCTTCAGTGCTCAAGGCATCCTGCGTAAAATCCTGAGCGTGAACGGATGATGTAAATACGAATACTATAAGTAGGCTTATAAAAACCGGCAATAACTTCTGAGGAAGCATGGCAATCGGGGGAAAAATGATTATGACGGATTTTATGTGATGTAACTATGAATTTTAATTTAAGATGTTGCGAAAATATTATTCTTTTGGGACAAACTGACGCAGGTAGGTGTGGCTTTGACGGAGAGCACGCTTGCGTAACTCAAGAGAACCTTCATAAGCGCGATCCTCTACTTCTACACAAACGGCTCCATCATAGCCGGAATCTGTTAAAGCTGAAAAGAACATTCCCCAGTCCACATCTCCCATTCCTGGAAGTTTAGGTGTGTGGTAACTGTTGGGCGTGGCCATGATCCCCACCTCGTCCAGCTTGTGCTGATCCAGGCGGACATCTTTGGCATGCACATGGTAAAATTTATGTGCGAATTCCCGGATTGGCTTTATATAACTCATATGCTGCCAGACCATATGGGAAGGGTCATAATTCAACCCAAAATGATCACCCGGAATCGATTCATACATTCGCCTCCATATAGCCGGTGAGGTACCCAGGTTTTTTCCACCCGGCCACTCATCGTTCGTAAAGATCATCGGACAATTCTCAATCGCTACCTTGATGCCATGATCTTCGGCAAACTGAATCAATGGTTTCCACGTTTTCTCAAACCGTGACCAGTTGTCATCCACTGATTGTGTCCAATCTCTGCCGACAAATGTATTGACAACAGAAAGCCCAAGGGTTTGGGCAGCGCGGATGACCAACTTAATATGTTCTACATAGACCCTTGCCTCCTCTTCATCGGGAGTCAAGGGATTCGGGTAATACCCGAGCCCACTTACCTCTACTCCTGTTTCCTCGACAATCCGTGAAACGCGATCGGCCTGTTGTTGCCCAAAATTAGTCACGTCTAGGTGAGTAACCCCTGCATACCTCCGATTCGCTTTTCCCACAGGCCAACACATGACCTCTACACAGTCAAACCCCGTCTCTGCGGCAAACTTCATAACCTCCTCGAAGGACAACTCGGGAAGGATTGCACTTACAAATCCTAATTTCATGTATCTCTATGTATTTCAGTAGATATCGTTATCTAACTCCACAATTAGAACCTAAACGTATACCCACTTTTCCTCCTTATGGCTTTCTAAAATGGCATCGCATAGTTGGATTTCGCGATGCCCTTCACTAAATGTTGGATACAGCGCATCTTCCTCAGGAATTCCCTGATCGATTGCTGTATAAAATGCTCTGAAACATTGTTTAAATGTGTCGGGGAATCCCTCATGATGCCCCCCAGGATAATTGGTATACGTCCTGGCCATATCTGTCATAAATCCAGGATCACGAGTCAACACTTCATTCGCTTTATCCCGATGCCCTATCCACAACGAATTGGGTGTTTGGGAGTGCCAGTGAAAAGCTCCCTTAGATCCTGCAATTTCGTATTGCATATTGTTCTTCCTGCCAGCAGTCACTTGGGAAACCCAAAGGATACCCCTTTGCCCTCCTTTAAACCGGAATAGGACCGCCCCTGAATCATCGGTGGTAATAGGTATGGGCTCTGTTTCCTGATTCCCTCCGCCACTTGTGAATGTCGCAATTTCGCCAAGGGGCCTTTTGCGAACCGGATGAACGGTCTTTAAATCAGCAAAAACAGCCTCGACCTCCAACCCACTAATCGAGCACACGAGGTCCATCCAATGCGTTCCGATATCCGAAATAGCCCTCAATTCGCCTCCTTGCTCAGAAAGTACTCGCCAGTTATAATCGGTGTCATAGAGCAACCAATCCTGCACATAACTTCCTTTGATCGTAAAAACATCTCCGATCTCTCCACCTGCAATCCGTGCTCTTGCTTCCAGATTGAGTGGATAAAAACGCTGATTGTAACACACAGCAGCAGCTTTGCCCGAAGCCTTTGCAATTCGGACAAGTTCTTCTGATTCCTCTGCCACCATTGCCAACGGCTTTTCGCACATCACATGTTTGCCTGCTTCCAGAGCCCTCTTAGACATGTCAAAGTGGAGGACGTTAGGAACAGCTAGATGTACAACATCAACGCTGTCGTCTTGCAATATTTCATCAAATGAAGAATACGCAACATCAAGCCCCATTTGTTGGCAGGCGCGCTTAGATTTCTCGGGCGAACTCCCCAAGATCCCCCGTACATTTACCCCAAGCCGTTGCAATCCTTCTACGTGCACAGGACCAATAAATCCTGTACCTGCAACAGCTGCACCTATATGTTGCATGATCTTCTCCGATAACTCCTACAATATGAACACTTTGTGAAGTTATGCCTTAAGAAGCATTTTTACAACTAGGATGAGCAGTATTCTTAAACTAAAAGCCCTTCTTTTTGAACTTTAACTTGAATTGAGAGGTGAAATCACTCCGCGTGCCCTGCCATTCCATTGATGTGTCTGAATTGATTATGATCCAATAGCTGTCATCGCCCTCCCCTGCATCACTATCCAAGAACAGTTCATTGGACTCACTCGTGTACCCCCATTTTCCTGAGTTATACCCATACGGTGCGCCACCACTCTCGAAGGTGCCTTCCTCACTAAATGCAATCCAGCGATTTAATGCCGGGTTGTGTTCATCGGTGACGTCTAAGGTATCCTGATATACACTACCCATCACCCACATTCCTATCAGTTCACTATTTAATTCGGTATCCGTTGAAGGGGATTGATCAGGGGATGAACAACTACTCACAATGAATAGAATGGCGAAGATCGATAAGTGAATGTATCTCATGTGTACAATCTTAAAAGCGTTATGCAACGTGCTGGATAACCAACATTAGCGGGCTTAATATAAGGCTTTGATACCTCAAAAAGCCCCAAAATCAGACAAAGAATTATGCTCCAATGAATCACGAAGCGATTAAATGCGTTCAGGCATACAAATTTACACTAAGACCCCAATTTCTTAGGCTAGTTGCTGGCCCCGTTGTACTCCATATATCTTCTAAAAAGCATTGTCCGAAGTAGCACTGACTCCCCGTACCGATTCTACACCGCCACCAGCACAAAAAGGCGGGCATGGATTTGGAACACTCCCTGTTTTTCTGGCTGGCATTAGCACCATTCTCGGTGCTATCATGTTTCTCCGGTTTGGCTATGCGGTTGCAAACACGGGGCTTGTAGGATCGTTAGGCATCATTGTTCTCGGGCACCTGGTTACAATACCTACTGCGCTTGCCATTGCCGAAATAGCAACGAACAGAAAGGTTGAAGGCGGTGGTGAGTACTTCATCATTTCTCGTTCTTTTGGTACCACCATCGGAAGTGTAATTGGGGTTTCCCTTTACCTATCTCAAGCTATCTCGGTCGCCTTTTATATGATTGCCTTCGCCGAGGCATTCAGTCCTTTTGCCACTCAGATAGCAGAGTGGGTTGGTTTTTACGACCCTCGCCTTATTTCTTTACCGGCTACGATCCTCCTTCTTCTCCTGGTACTCACCCAAGGGGCTGCTCTAGGTGTAAAAGCGTTGTATGTGGTTGTCTTTACTCTAGTCTGTTCTCTGATCTTTTTCTTTATAGGTGGTACGGACGAAACAGTGACCATGACACTAACCGAAACAATCCCAAATCCAGATTCCTTCATGCTGGTATTTGCGATCTGTTTTCCGGCCTTCACAGGTATGACGGCCGGAGTGGGATTATCCGGAGACCTTGCAAACCCTCGCAAGTCAATCCCGGAAGGAACGTTACTGGCCACTTTTGTAGGTATGATCGTATACGTATTTATTGTCTTCAAATTGGCTGCTTCCGCTTCGCTAGAGTCCCTCGACGAAAACCAGCTTATTATGTCTGAGATTGCCATATGGAGCCCGATGATCATCATTGGTTTGGCAGCGGCTACACTCAGTTCAGCTATTGGATCGATCCTCGTTGCTCCCCGCACACTCCAGGCATTGGGATCTGATGAAAGCCTGCCCGCTCCGGCAATTAACCGATGGCTTGCTGCAGGGGTCGGCGCCGTCAACGAGCCGCGCAATACAACACTGTTCACAGGCGTCATTGCCCTGGTTATTGTCGTGCTGGGAAACGTTGACTTCGTGGCGAACCTGATCTCTATGTTCTTTATGGTGACATACGGCTCTCTGTGTGCAATTAGCTTCCTGGAGCATTTTGCAGCCAGGCCCGATTACCGGCCCAGCTTTAGATCGCGCTGGTACATCAGCCTTTTCGGCGCGGTGATGTGTACGTTGATCATGTTCTTGATGAACCCCTTGTTTGCCGTACTGGCCATATTGTTTATGGTTGGCTTATACCAGATCGTATCTCGGCGATCTGAAGGCCGGGCTACAGGGCTTGCTGCCATGTTTGAAGGCGTGATGACACAAGCCAATCGCTACATGAGTGTCCGGATCCAAGAGCGCCGCAGGCAGGCATCTACAGCCGAGTGGCGGCCCAGCGTAATTATGATCAATGATCGTACTTTTGACCGGCGCTCTCATCTGTTATTTATGCGATGGCTCTGTCATAGATACGGCTTTGGTACGTATTTGCATTTCATAAAAGGGCACTTGAATGCACAAACTTTTGCTCAGAGTGAAAAGGTCAAAGCTAAACTAGTCAAAGAGGCCCGGGCTCAAAAAAGCCCTCTATATATGGATACCGTGGTGAGCCCGTCGATGACCTCCGCACTCGCGCAAAGTCTCCAAATCCCGGGTGTCTCTGGGCTGAGCAATAACACGATTCTCTTTGAGTTCTCCGTCCATGATGAAGATGCCATTCTTGAG
>JAHQVL010000095.1 GCA_019634345.1 Rhodothermaceae bacterium | reverse complement strand
TTATCGCCCGTAACAGAAGTCAGGCGATTGGTTTCGCTGATTAACATACCCGTTGGCTTCCAAGCACCCATCTGGCCGTCGTTTTCGAATACCGTCGCAAGGCCCTCTTGATAATCTGCATTGGGTGAGCCAATCACAGCCACGTCATCTGATACAGCCAGACCAATGCCGAAGGCTCTCTGGCTTCGCTCGTTAGGTGCTGTGAGCACATGCATGCTCGCCCATGCCGGCGCGTCCGCTGTTTTCTGGTAAGCATAGACTGAATTGTTAGGTCCGTTGATTAAAAGAGCACGATCAGAAATAGCCAGGTCTGTTCCAAGTCCTCCTCTGCGGTTATTAGCAGCCACAACTGGTAACGTCAAACGATACGATGGCTCCCATCCCATTGCTTCTTCAGACCAGCTAAAGGAGAATACAGTGCCAGTTCGTTCGAAACCAGGAGCAGACACATACAGATTGTTGCTATGCATGGCAAGGCCCAGGCCATAGATGCTGCCGGAGTTCAGCTCGCTACCTGAATCGATGACCGAATGCTTCCAGGTACCTTCATGCAGCATATATGCATGGAGGGCCCCTTTGCCATTCTCAGTCCCAGGAGCACTCACTACAATGTGGCTTTCAGAAGCTACAAGCGAAAAGCCAAACCCATTCCCCTCTGTCTCATCACTGGTTAACACAGATTCCTGTATCCACTCCCCTTCCTCTTTCTTGAATATATAAACAGCTCCACCAGACTCGTTTATCGCATATCTCCCTGATCGTAGATCCAAATCAACCCGTGGATACGCAGATACGACGATCCGATCACCAGCCATCGCTATGGTATTGGTGCGATATCCACCCCGGGCATAGGTCCCGCCAAAATCTATCTTCCCACCCACGTTAGAAGGCTTCACCGAACCTGTCTCAATCCATTCACCCTCTTCGTTTTTCTCGTAAATATACACCCTGGCAACACCTGGAGCGCCGATTAGCAGCATCGAATCCTTCAGATAGATCGACCTGCCAAAAAAATCACCGATTCGTGCATCCGATGCTTGAATACGTCCTGAGTCAACCCATGCCCCTTCCTCGTTTTTTGTGTAATGATACACGGTACCCGCCGGCTCATCGCCCCGAGGCCATCCTATTGCGGCGGCTCCAACAAAAATATCATCCCCATTTGTTGCAGCGGAAGCTCCAAAACCCAAACCTGTTGTTGCTGATTGGATGGATTGAGCAAGCGCTGTTACAGGAAAAAAGCAAAAAATAAGTAGTACACAAAAGAAGGTAGATAGCGGCTTCATAGATAGGATAAACGGTAGGTGGAATATGAATATCCACTAGTATAGCCAAGTTGACTCGATCAGGCAAGGCATTTGAATACACTCTCTGTAAAAAGGGAGATACCTATCATGCGTGCAATTCATGGAAATAACTTCCTGTTCTTGGCCTCTTTTCTCTTATTCGTGCTGGCCATGAGCGGATGTAAAACAACCACACAATCCGAAAAGTCAGAAATATCAGAATTATCTGACCAGCTAAATGCTGACAACAATGAGGCGACCTATCCTTCTTCTTCCCATACAGCCTTTGATTTGCTCAAGGAGTATATCCCCGGAGTGGATGTGACTGAAGTAGAAGGTGGAGGTATACGGATCGACATAATTGGCCGGGATCATAATCGGGATGATTCTCCCCCTCTCTATGTTGTTAACGGTACACCGGCGGAGACCAAGGACGGTATATTGTACGACCTTGATCCCGATGACATTTCTTCAATATCCGTTTTGAAAGACGTCGCTTCAACTTCTGCGTATGGGCGGCGTGGTGCAAATGGGGTTGTGGTGATCAAAACCAGGACAGGCGGAGAATGAATAGATCATCCCCTTATTCCTGGCTGACAAAAATCTGAACGCGTGCACGGGCCAGGCTTCCAAATATGCCCCGCCCGCCTTCGACGTGATCAATGACATTCTCTCGTTCACCCAGTGGACGCACGCCGTTTTCTTCGATTGAACGAACAAAATCAAACACATTGTCATCGATTGCATCAACGACCAGGTTGTTGGGCCCATAAAAGGCAATCCCAATCCAGGGTACAATCACGGTCAACATATCTTCGGATGCAGGTTGAAAATTAGCCTCATTCAAAATCCCTGACGAGTTATCAATAAGGTCCTCTTTAGTCACTTCGCCATCCTCCACCAGGTCCTGGTAAAGAGGCGTGAGTGCATAGGAGGTGTCCACGGCTTCTACCTTATTTATGTAGATAGCTGATCGCCCGGGGTAGGTGCTTTGAGACATATCAAAGGCCAACGCCTCCCCTTCTTGATAGGTAATCGTGTTTACATCCAGCTCGTCGATGAAAAACATTTCGGGGACCAGCGTCGAGGCTGTAATCCGTTCACCGCCTTCTGGAGGTTGGACCTGTAGCCCATAGCGCCTCAAGGGAAGTACTTCATGTCCAACGAAAGGTACATACACGCCTCGTTCTCCTGGCCCATATCGAAACGTCTCTTCAACTTGCCCAGCATCGTCAAGCAAGGTAACCATTACGGATGCCCCGTCCACAGCATAGTCCTCAAATCGATACTGTGCGTTGATGGTTGAGGTCTGAGAAAGCTTAACAACCGGCAAGGGTTCGCCAGCAATAAGGTACGATTCAACCACGTACTCAGGCGTGTAGTCATCTTGCTTGTAGGTGTCGCAGGCAGTGGCGATAAGGCAGAAAGCAAGGAGTAGGTATTTATATGTATTCATTGGTGTGCTGTATTTTTAGTACAAAGGTCTAGGAGAGGTAGTAGGGCCCCTCCGGCCCTGCGGGCCACCTCACCTGGGAGGGGAGGATTAGAAGGAGACGGTGTAGCTGATGTTTGGGAGTAGGGGGAGCATTCGGACGGGGTCTATGGCTACCGGGTTGACATCCAGGTCGTATTCGTAGAACCAGATATTGCGTCGGTTATAGGCATTAACTACCTGGATTTGTAATTCGGACTCACCGAACTTGAAGAACCGGCCGTACCGAGTAAACCCGACGTCAAGGCGATGGTAGCCGGGCAAACGGGAGGCATTCACCCTTCCGGCGACGACCTGGTCGACGGCACCCGAAGTAAAGGGGTCGTCGTATTGAGCACGTCCAAGCGCACGGGTGTAGGGTTGACCAGTCGCATAGGAGAACGCCGTGGTCAAGCCCCATGTGGGTGAGAGGCGATAATTCATTACGGCGTTCCACTCGTGCGTTCGGTCGTACCGGAGGGGGTAATAGTCTCCCTGGTTGGTGTCGGCGAATTTTCGACGTGTATCTCCATAGGTGTAGCCAACAAATCCGGTCAGGTCCCCTTCGCTTTTTTCGAGCAATAGCTCTAGACCGTATGCATAGCCTTCTCCAAAGTGGAAGTAATCTCTATACTCGAGCCCGACAGGGTCCAAGACTCTCGGATCGAGCTCAAACAGATTGCGCATTGTTCTGTAATACACCTCTGCATCCAACCGATAGCCGCCAGCAAATAACTTTTTCACCCCTAACCCATATTGATCGCCTTCAGAGGGTTGCACACCTCTCCCAGAGGCCAACCAAATGTCGAGCGCTGAATTGGAGTAGAAGGAAGCCAGGCTAAAGAACTGGTGATATCGTCCGTAGGCTGCCTGAAAGCGCAAACTCGGGTTGGGCTGGTGCTCAATAGCAATGCGAGGCTCTACGGAAGTGTGGTCGCTTATAGAGAATACCTGTAGATGGGCGCCTGTTTTGATCGTCCAGAACGGCGATGGCTTCCAGGTATTTTGCAGGTACGCCGTGCCGTAGAACGTATTGGTTCGTAAATCAAAATTGCCTTCCCCTTCTCCCCTGTCCTGCAACTTAAATCGCAATTCACTGCCTTTGAATCCGCCCTCGAAAACATGTTTCTTGCCCGCGACATATTCAAGATCAGCTCTGAACGCATATTCATCGATCGTATTTGTTCGGGTAAATTTGCTCCCTCCAATGTTGATCTCAGGAAGGTTGAAATATTGCGAACCGGTGACCGTGAAATTGGCGAACAGGTCGGGAGAGAAGATGTGCGTCCAGGTTAGATTGGCCGCCCGGTTTCCATACGGCAAATCGATATCGAAGTCCTCTACGGGCGACATCACCAGCTTATCTTTTCCCGTATATACTCCCAAAGAAAAACGATCCTTCTTACTTGCATCGAAATTCAGCTTGGCGTTTACATCGTAAAAGTAAAACGTGTCCGGAATGCCTTCTTCTGTCTCTCGAAGTGCGGCTAATATCGGCTCAACCGTTGATCGCCGTGCAGCTACCATCCACGATCCCTTTTGCAGAGGCCCTTCCAGGGAGATCCGCGAAGCCAGCATCCCCAGGCTCACCTTTCCTTGCATCGTCTCTCGGTTACCGTCTTTGTTATATACATCCACAACAGAGCCTAGCCGTCCGCCAAACCGGGAGGGATAATTCCCTTTGTATATCTGCACATCTTTGATAGCATCGGGATTGAAGGTTGAAAACAATCCAAAGAAGTGGGACGGATTGTACAGGGTAGTTCGATCCAGTACAACGAGAGTTTGGTCAGGGCTTCCTCCTCGAATGATCAGGCCGCTGGAAAAGTCACTCGCGGCTTTGATTCCCGGTAACATCTGCAAGGATCGAAATAGATCGGCTTCAAACATAGCAGGGAGTTGGGTTACCATGCGTACGGGCATCCGGCTTACACCCAATTGAAGGCGTTCTTCCTCGTCTTCTCGCTCAGCAGTTATTGTGACACCTTGCGTCATTACAGCTTCTTCCTGCAACTTTATATCCAGGCGTAGCTGCTCTCCGTCTGCTAAAGTCACTTCTTTCCTCAGCGATTTGTACCCGATGTACGAGTAGATAATTTCATAGGTACCTGCTTCCAACCCAGACAAGGTGTAATACCCAAGCGTATTGGTAGCTACCCCCGTTGAAGTGCCCGCAAGGATCACATTGGCCATGAGCAGGGTCTCCCCCGAGGCAGCATCGGATACGTATCCGTTGATTGAGCTTTGCGCGTAGGCTGAAGCAGCCAGGCTTAGGGAAAGAAACAGCAAAGCTGTTATATATATGTTAAAGGGCGGTATATAGCGTTTCATTTTTATTGATGTTTAAGATTTATGTAGGCCCAAAAGGACACACCTCACCCAGGACGGCGTATGGCAACCGTTAAAAATCATGACGTATTAAGAACCCAGATTCAGGGCTAGTTAGACATTAAACCCTGAATGCATTATTGATTTGCGGGATACAATCGATTGGTAGACAGCCTCAGGCCCACGGTGAATCCTGCCCAGAAACGATAGTCGGTAGATCCCCATTCTCCGCGATCAATGACCCTGTTAGGCAAAGGGATGGTACTATCTGGATTGTTTGATAAGAGTAGATTCAGGCTGGGGCCACCAAAAACGGCCAGGTAGGGAATGACTTTGAATCCAACGGACAGTCGGATTTGGGCCATGTGCTCATCAAAGTCGGAGTCTTCCAGGCCCATTGCGTAGTAGAGTCCATCTATCGTAGAATAGAGTCGCTGGCCGTGCGCAAATTCGCCCCCAAGGCCCAAGATTATAGCTCCATTATCTATATCATCAGTCGGACCGCCGACGCCCAGGTAATTCGAAAATTTCCGATTCCCTGTCCGTGCTGCAGAAACAACAAACCCTCGTTCGTCAACCCATGTATCCAACCTCAACCCAGTTTCCTGCACAAAGCTAAACAGTCCGATCGGGACTCCGTTGTTTGTTTTAGACAGATTCACGAGGCCAACTTGCACCCCTCGATCCACGTGCCCTGCCACATTTAAGATACCCGAGAATTGAGCGCCCTGAAACCGGCCGCCTGCAAAGTTGACAATCCCCGCAGCCTGAACCCCTTGAATGTCTCTTGCAACTGCATTCAGAATGCCACTTGCTTGCATACCGCGCGCATCATTAGCGCTCACATTGATCACTCCGCCAGCTTGCATGCCCTGCATCTTCACTGCGTAGTTCATGATGCCAGCACCTTGAAAGCCTCTCTGTTCAAATGCTCTATTGGCTATTCCTGCTAGCTGTGCACCCTGTTTATTGCCAGACACATTCACGATACCTGCAGCCTGCAGCCCTCGCACATTCCCATCAGCAAGGTTTGCTACACCCGCGAATTGAACGCCTCCAACATGGCCGGCTTTGTTAAATGTGCCGGCATACTGCCCTCCCTGCAAATTCCCACCAAGTTGATTCAAGACACCGCTGAACTGAGAGCCATTGAGGTCTCCAGTGACTGTGTTGAATATCCCACCGAACTGCGCACCTTTTACGGATTCAGCCGAATTAAATACCCCGCTAAACTGGACGCCCCGCAGACTGTCTCGGGCCATGGACCCGAGTCCACCAAACTGAACGCCTTCCACCTTTGATGGCGACGCACTCATGAACAATCCGCCACGGACGCGCCCTAATTGGAATCCCTGGTAGGACAATGGATCGAGGGAATCAGGAAGACTGAGGCCTCTTCGCTTTCTATCTGTAATCAGTACTTCGTCGAGGGGCAGCGTGGTTTCCATCATCTTCAAATCGATTTCGCTATCCTGGCCTGGTTGTACTTCGACACCAGAAAACTCCATTTTTTCGTACCCCATCATCGACACCTGCACATCGTACACTCCTGGAGACACGTGGTTAATGTGAAATGCTCCTTGGGGGTCAGAGGTCGTCGAATGGGGAGTACCCTTTACCATGATATGCGCACGGGTCAGGATCGTACCGGTCTCAGCATTCCTCACGCTGCCAATAATCCGTCCTTTTTCAGCTTTTTTCTCTTTTTCAGGCTTATGGATCACATAAACGCCGTTCTGATGCTTTTTGGCTGAGAGCCCACTCGAGGCAAGCACACA
The DNA here is from genome assembly GCA_019634345.1 of Rhodothermaceae bacterium. GTDB lineage: Bacteria > Bacteroidota > Rhodothermia > Rhodothermales > JAHQVL01 > JAHQVL01. Next base: position 8,265 of record JAHQVL010000095.1, on the reverse strand, counting down.
CTCCATCGCCTTTTGATCATCGTTAGGCAATCGCTGGCAATCAGATGTTTGCCCCTCTAACAACTCCGGAGCATAGGCGACTTCCAGTCTTCGGCTTTCAACCAGGTGCATGACTGCATCAGATAGCGCAGGCGATTGCAGATCGTGTACGATTTCCTTTGAATGCTGCGTGACGTATGCAAGAATCGCTGTTTGTTGTGCCTTTGCAGGGAGCCCCTGGAGGAAGAACAGCATGACAGCAAAAAGGATTGCTTTACGTGTATAAGAAGTACTGTATGTATATAAACTCATCGTGTTAATCGTCTCTATTCATGCACAGGCATGGTCAGTGAAAATACGCCGTCTGTCTCCCTGAGTGTATATTCACGAGCCATGGCAATCATAGATAATGCGAATTCAGCGTCGCGCGCATCGCTTAACCGCAAGGTGACTCGTTCCTCGCGCAATGATGGAGGCAGCATCTCTACCTCGACATCAAAACGCCGTTTAATTTCATCGACAACTACGCCTACCGGGGCATCGTTAAAAAACAAACCACCCAGGCGCCAGGCTGTCTTCTGTTCAATATCAGCTTGCTCTGGAGCGGAAGGACCCGCTTCCCCAGAAATCCTGCTTACCTGTCCGGGTTCAAGTACTACTGGAGTCGCTGCTTTGGCTCGGCTTTCAAGTAGGACAGACCCCCTTTCCAGGGCTACAACAGTTTCTGGATCTTGATCACTCTCCCAGGCGCGGACATTAAATCGAGTCCCCAATACCGTCACAGTGCCGTTGAACGTTTCAACAATAAACGGTGTATCGCTATGCGCAACATCAAAGAACGCTTCGCCTTTTAATGTAACCCGTCGATTTTTCGATCCAAAGGTTCGATTATGAACGAGCCGGCTTCCACTGTTCAGTGATACGGTAGAACCGTCAGAAAGCTGCACGCTTAGCTGGTCTCCAGCAGGAGCCGTGTGAGAAATGGGTCGCGTCCACAAAAAAGTGCCAGCGAGTACCAAGAGTAGTATTGATGCAGCGATTCGTAGCATCGGTGTAGAAACCAACCGCAGGTGGGTTCTCACGTGAACCTGTTCTTGTGCCGCTCGCAGCACTTCTTCTCGCATCTGGCTGAAACGTTCTGTATCAGGTTCGATGGATACATCGAACTGTTGTGCGTGGACGGATAGATTCCAGGCTTGTTCAAGCGCATGGGCTTCCTCTTGAGGTTGTTCACCCAGCCAGGCTTTTAGTTCGTCAGGTACACCCGGTTCGTTATGTGGGATAGGGTTCATCATTGTCCTTCCCCCATGGCTTGATAGGTTTTGAGTTGATCACGCAGAAACTGGAGGGCTTGTTGAATGTGCTTGGTCACCGTTTGCGCCGAGAGATTCATCACGGTTGCGATTTCCTGGTGACTTAGCCCTTCGAACCGACTCAAACGAAACGCCTCCTGCCGGCGCGGGGGTAGCTCCGCAATCCATCGGTGCATCATTTCTCCCAGGCGCTGCGCGTCCACCTGTTCAGCGAGTGACGCCTGTTCCGGCGAGTTCTCGGTCGCCAGTGCCGAATGGGCATCTTGTTCTCGTCGTTTCATGCGTTTGTGGTTCAGGCTGCGTGTATAAACGATCCGATACAGGAGTGCTTTGAGGGACTTGTCCGCGTCCAGCGTGTCCCGATTCCCCCAAATCGTGATGAATGCTTCCTGGAGAATATCGTACGCCGCATCCCGGTCGCCCACCATGTGGGTCGCGTAGCGAAGCAGCACCGGATGCATTTGATGCATAAGCTCATCAAGCGCCTTTTCATCCGAAGCCCTAAGCCGCCGGGTCCAATCTGTAAACACGTCAACCATTCAGCAATTCAAGTTCTTGTATCGGTTTTCATGGGTAGTACACCGCCAAAACAAAGAGGTGGTATTCAGGTGACAATTTTTTTGAAATAAATTTTCAATGGCAAAATGCTTATAGCCAAATCGCCGAAATTTGACACAACTTGATGGTAGGCATTGTGTTCTAAATCAAGACGTATTTGAATAGACTCGATGTAGTTGAAACTACTTGAGCCGACATATGTAATTCATTGTACACACATTGAAACACAAGATCTATTCTAACTATGTCTAAGACCTCTGCAATCTCTGTACGAATTGACCCTGTTATCAAGGAACGTGCTGAATTGATCTTTCAACAGCTAGGCCTTACAGCATCACAGGCGATTACATTATTCTATAGGCAGGTGGAACTAAGGAGAGGCCTTCCATTTGCAGTTGAGTTACCTAATGAAACGACATTGGCTGCTCTAGAAGAAGCAGACCAGAAAGACCAGTTGAAGGTATTTGACAACACCAAAGACCTGTATGACGAACTAGGCATTTAATGATACCGATTCGATATACCTCCCAGTTTAAGAAAGACATAAAACGGATCAAAAAAAGAGGTTATCACCTCGAAAAGATAAAAACAGTAATTGATAGCCTCGCAAGAAGTGAAATACTGCCTCCCAAGTACAGGGATCACTTATTAATCGGTAACTGGAAGGGAGCTAGAGAATGCCATATCGAGCCGGATTGGCTACTTATTTACAAATTAGAAGAGGACGAATTGATTCTGGTGAGAACGGGCACTCATTCTGATCTTTTTGGGTAGAGAGATTTGCACGAAAAAAGGATGCAATAAGCTTAAATACAATCCATCTTCATTTAGATTGCTTATAGCCAAATCGCCGAAATTTGACACAACTTGATGGTATATGCAGCGTATTAAATAAAAGTAACCAGAGCAGCACCATGACGCAAAAGCTCAAAAATATCATCCAACTCCTGCTTTCTTTCGATGATTTGTCAGAGGAAGAACAGAATGCTATTGCTAATCAGGTGGAACAGGCTATCGGTGAAGTGAAGAGTACAAACTCTGAGCTAGATGATTCTGCAAAGCCTTTTAAGAAACGAATTGCGGGCCTAGAAAAGGGTCCTTATTACATCGCTGATGATTTTGACGATCCGCTTCCTGACAGTTTTTGGCTAGGAGAGTCATGAAGCTGCTTCTAGACACCCATACGCTTCTTTGGTGGCAATTAAACCCCTCTAGGCTCTCTAATCTCGCGCGTTCTGAAATATCCAATCCTGGGAATGATGTATTCATTAGCGTCATAACCGCCTGGGAGTTACAAATCAAATCCCAACTTGGAAAACTCGATTTACCTCATAATCTTCCTGAATTGATTCATAGACAACGAACAATCAATGGATTCCATCTAATCACTGTTCAGTTTGAACATGTCTATGAACTTCAAACGCTACCCTTACATCACAAGGACCCATTTGATCGATTGTTGATGGCTCAGGCAAGAAAGGAAAATTTTCGATTTGTAAGTGATGACCCAGAAGTGAAAAAATACGATGTCGATATTTTATGGTAGGTAAACGTCAGCTTTGATTCTTTTTTGACAACAGTACCACCCCCACCACCCCATGCACCACCAACCCGCCAAACAGCACCACCCCAACACTTCCGAACAACCCATACCACACCACACTCCCTAAAACGGTCAACCCAATCCAGCTCTTTAACCCAAATCGCTGCTCTTGAGCCATCGAGCCTATCAACAGCGTCCCGGTGAATATGATGAGGAAGAGGAAGACCAATTGATCCAATGGGAAGCTGTCCTCGTGCCGGATGTACAAAAGCAGCAAACCGATAAGCAGCATGCCTCCTGAAACCAGGTACCAGGCTGGAACAGGCCTCCCTTTGGCTGCCGGCTTACCCATCGACTCCGTATCCACCCCGAAGTACTGAAGGAACGGCAGTACATTGGCCCAAAACGGGCTATACGAATTGAACTTCTCCTTCAACCCGTATTCAATCGGGATATCCTCCCGCTCGATTTGGAAGGTGTTAAACAGCTTGTCCCAAAAAACAAGCGTGCCCCCGTGATTGCGATCGATGTATACATCATTGCACCCATGATGCACCCGGTGATGCGCCGGCGTGATCATGACGTACTCCAGCCAACCTGACTTCCCCACTAAGCGATTGTGGTTATAGAACTGAATGAAGTAGTGAATGCCGGACACCGCCAAGAAGGTCTCAAGCGGTACGCCTATCAATGGAAGAATACTGAAAAAAGGAAACGACGTAACCGTCTGAAACCACGAATTCCGGACGCCCAACGATAAGCTAAAGTGCTCTCCCTGGTGATGCACGCTGTGGATATTCCATAGAAAGGGGATCTCGTGATGCATCCGGTGCGACCAGTAATAACAGAAATCCCAGGCAAAAAAAGTAAACACCCACTGCCACACAAACGGCCACTCGGCGATCCACTGCCCTCCCAGCCGATCATAGACCCAGTAATAGCCCAACAACGTCCAGGCCCGTGTTACCCACAACAGGATATGCCCTGAGTTGATGTTAAGAAGGACCTCCTTCCAGGGAATGTCTTCTTTTTTGACAACACGAAGGATCCACGCCTCAATGAATACGAGGGCGAATAAAAGGCCTGTGCTGCCTACTAGATAGATCATGGATCTGTTGAGTTTGTTTTGTTACCCTACGCTCCTCCTCGGTCAAGGGCGGATACTGATGAGAACTCTTGTATGCTTTCGATAGCTGATCAATCACTTCCCACGCCTCTTCAATCTCTGCGTTCACTTCGCGCCCTAAAAAAGTATACATGCGTCTTAGCTCATTCGAAGGCATGCACGTTAGGGCCTTAAAAGACACCTTCAACCAATGTGCACCTCTTCCCTCAACCTCTAGATGCTGATGCCAGTTGACCAGGGTTCGCAAAGTCTCTATGCGCGTCGAGGGATTGCTTTCATTCTCTGTAAAGAAGCTCAACAAGTAGCTATTCAAGCTCAGTGTAGAAGGCGCAACCTGTTCCACTGGCCGAGACAGATGAATAAACCGTCCCTCTTTAAATGTACTTTGCAATGCTCCTAGGCGCGTCAGGCTTCCAGGGTTTTTCGACAGAAAGATCTTTTGTCCATCGGGATCGAATACGTACAGGTGCCTCTGAACACATGCTTTATAAAATCGCAGTGCTGCTTCCCGTCCTTCCCCATCTACCTCAAGCAACCCATGCTCGGCATCCAATTCTGGAAACAGGTAAGCGAGATAGATTGAGCGAAAGAGATATACAAACAGGAACTCATCCTCTTCCAGCGAATCGAATCGCAGCGAATGGATCCCTTCCATCCGCTCAAAGAATAGCCGTTCAATCTTTTGAACTATCTTACGCCCTCGTGCTCCGTGTAGCTGATCCAACTGTTTTATCTCAATCCATACTTTCTTCTGGACAATCGATGGCGCAAAGATCATCTCCCAGAGTTGAAAGCTGGTGAAGGTATCCCCATCCCCTCCCAGAGATTCGAGCAAGAAGGACGTACCGCTTCGTGGTAATCCGACAATGAATAAGCTCCCGCGAACCTCAATGTCTCGAAATCCTGGAAAGAACACCCGGTCCAGCCACAAACAGAACCAGGTGAATGGTACATGGACCAAAAAGAAGGCCCATATCAATACCACGGCGATGATTCGCTTCTTCCCAGGATAACGCAGACTTCCAGGGTCCATCGAAAAACTATAGACCAGCAGGCGCCCTAGGATAGGCCAGGCAAACATGATTTAAAATCGGATCAGGTTTGCACCGATTGAAAACCCTGCCGACGTACCGCATAGCAGGCAGAGATCACCCTCTTTGATCCGTCCGTCTAGCACCCCTTCACAAAACATGGTAGGAATGGAGGCGGCGATACAATTCCCTCTGACTTCCAGGTTGCTCTCCAACTGTTCTTCCTCTAACCCGAACAGCGTAACAAACATCCTTAGGCCGGTTTTGCTCGCCTGGTGTGGTATCACGTGATCCACGTCCTGGATCTTGAAAGGAAGTTCTTCAAAAAAGGTATCCATAAACTCAGGGAGTCTCCTTTTGGCCAGCCTCAAGAGGTGCTTGCCATTCATCTGAAAGGAGTGCATTTCTGGGTCATAGGGGTGATCTCTGAAACAGAACTCATTGCCTCCTCCTTTCATGATGGTGTTCATGGCTCCCTCGCAGTAGGTGCGCATGTCATACTTGATGCTTCCCTTCTCTCCCGATTCGTCAACCGAGATGATTACGGCAGCAGAGGCATCCCCGAATAAGGTCGACGTCTCCCAATTGGCGGGATTCAGGTTTTTAGAGGCGATCTCTGAGCTCACAATGGCGACGTGCCGGCATGTGTTAGGGTCAAGGCTCTTAGCAGCATGATCCAATGCAGTAACAAAGCTCAAACACGTCGTATCGATATCGATACAGGGAAACGTGTATTTCTCGCTATCTGTTAACTCGAGCTTCGTCAGGCTAGCCTGGTTAGGCAGCGGATAATCGTAGGTAGCTGCCGCCGAGATCAAAAGACCAAGATCTCCGAGTTCGAGGCCGGCATGGTCGAGCGCATTCTCAATAGCACGGGCACCCATGTACGCGTTGCTTTCGAATGTGCTGTGATAGCGCATCTGGACGCCCGAATACCGGGCGGCCCACCCTTTTTTGATGGACAATGATTCTTCGAGTTGCTCAGAGGGGACTTCATTTGTGGGAAGATACGTTCCCACACCTGTAATCTTAAATGGATTCATTTTTTATCCTCCTTCGTTTTTCTCCCTTTTTTATGGGGCTGGGGGACTCTTGCACTATCGTAACATCCTGCCAGCCAGCTTCCTGAAAAAGTGCGCCTAAAGCGGACTTTACCTGCAAACCGGCTTCCCCAGACAGGGAATGAATGGAAAATTGCACTAATGCGGGCGCTGTCTGCCTCACCGTATATTCTTGAATCGCATGTGTGCTATTTATGACTGCTCTTCGAATGGTATCGGGAAAGATGACGCCCTCCGATCCATTCGGCCGAGTAAACCGAAATACATCATCCGCCCTTCCTTCGATCTGCTTAATACGTGTCGTTACTCTGCCGCACGAACAAGGAGGGCCTTCCTGAATGATATCATTCAATTCATAGCGAACCACGGGTTGCGTCGTTCTGAACAAATCGGTGATAATCGGATGGTATCGCCGGCGAGCTTCGTCTACATACTTACGCTCGATGATCAAAAAATCTTCATTAAAATGCAGCGCACCCTCCTCACACGTGTGGGCAAGAAAACCCTCCGTGCATTGATACACCTGTTCAATCCGCTTCTTGAAAACACCCGACAGGTACGAGGCATCCTCAGGGGTCAATACCTCCGCTACCGAAATAATCTGCTCAGGTGCCATTTCCAGTCGCCCTTTCTCTACTTCTTTGGCGATCTCAATCAATACAGACGGCTGCCCGATCACAATATCCGGCTGTAAAGTAGATAGCCGAAGAATGTGCTCGTCAAAATCTATCGTGGTGTCGAAGAAATCGAATTGCAGCAGACGAGATTTGGCGGACTCATACAGGTTGTTATTTGCCCGTAAAAAGAAGGCGATCTTCCTTTTTCTAAACTGTATTCCAATGGCTCGATCCAGAACAGCCGCTACCCATTTAGCTCTTTCGTCCAGGCTCGCGAGAAAGAGGCCGCGATGCCCGCTGGTACCCGATGAAAGGCCAACGGCAACTCCATGTAGTTCGGGAGAAAAATCCCTAGACCGTTCTGACTCCAGTGCAATCTCCATGGCTTCCTCTTTTTTTATTGAGCACGTATTGATTGCATCGAATTGATCCATAAATACATGCTTGTTGATAACTGGAATGTCCTCCCATGAGCCTTTTAGGTAAGGCCGATAAAAAGGAGATGATTCCAATCGCCGCATGAAGGCTTTTCGACGCCGGTTCTGGAGCCTGGCCAATTTTTCTTGTTGGTATAAACAAGATCGATTCAGCCTAAAATCCAGAAGATGACGGAGTACCTTACGTCCAAATTTTCTTCGTTCCTTGGCTGTCATAACGCACTCTTGCTTTGTTGCTATGGCAGGGGACAATGATCGTATCAGGATGTGCCCGGTGGTAATCGTGCACTTTTTTCAACGATGCTTTAAACTCTTTCCAGGAATCACACAGAATTCGGACAATCGGATGAGGCAACCTATACGCCTGGTACGACTCTTCAAGCCATGCCGAATCGCTGGCTAAAAAGACCTCGCGATCGTTCGAAATAAACAACGCACCTATTTGCCCTCTCGCATGGCCCGGCAACGAGCATATTTGAATAGAGCCATCAGAAAAAGGGTCGGCTATTGGCCCTAGGATTGGATCTATTCGTACCGGGTTGTTGAAATCTACAAACTGAATTCGGTCTCCTAGATCACCGGGAAGTAACCCGTGCAGGT
>JAHQVL010000094.1 GCA_019634345.1 Rhodothermaceae bacterium | reverse complement strand
TTCCTTATATTTCTAACGAACTCTCAGCACTAAAACTTCGGCCCATTTAATTTGGGTCATTGTAAAATTCTGCATGGCATTACCTACAGACTTCACACTCTTTGGAAAATCATCCCGTGAACATATCGTTGCGGTCCATGCAGTCGGTGGTATAAAATCCAGCGAACCCGCGCAGGTGCGTGTATATAGTAGAACCACACCAAATGGTCCCGTTGAAATCACTACGGAGCACGTCTACCCGTTTTTCTTCCTTGCAGACATCAAACTGCTTGCCTCGTTCTCCAGAAGCCGGTATCAATTCCAACAACTAAACGGAAGCAACCATTTTAAATATCTGGTTGTGTTCACCACCTGGAAAGATTACTGGGACGCCCTGAACCACGTTGAACGCGCTGCTCCAAAGGAAGCAAGCAAAGAAGAAGTACGCTACCGAATAAGCAGCCCAGTACAGCAATATCTGATGCAAACTGGCAATACGTTATTCAAAGGAATGACGTTTGAAGAAATTCACCGGATGCAGCTCGATATCGAGGTCTACACTGAAGGAGGCTTCCCTAATCCCTCCAGAGAAACGGACCAGGTAATCATTATTGCGTTGTCTGACAATCGAGGATGGAATCAGCTTATTCATATCAAAGGACGTACCGAGCGCGAAGCGCTAGAAGAGTTGGTCACTGTTATTCGCGACAAGGACCCTGACGTCATCGAAGGTCACAACATCTTTGCCTTCGATTTTATGTATCTACGAGCCCGGTACAAACGATACCGCATCCCTTTTGCTATAGGAAGGGACGGATCTGAGCCCAGAACCTTTCCATCCAGCATGCGCTTTGCAGAACGCACCATAGACTTCCCTGCAATTGATATAGCAGGAAGGCACGTGATCGACACCTACTTTCAGGTCATGTCCTATGATGTCTTCAAACGCAACTTACCCGGGTATGGACTTAAAACGGTTGCCAAGTACTTTGGATTAACCCCTGAGGACCGAACGTACATCGATGGGGATGAAATTTCTCCGATGTGGCGCTCGGACCCCGATGCTGTTCTCCGATATGCATTGGATGATGTAATCGAGACCGAACGGCTGGCCAGCATGCTTTCCGGCTCGACGTTTTACCTCACCCAAATGGTACCGGGGCCCTATGGCCAATTAGCCCGTACAGGGCCGGCCTCTAAAATCGAAGCCTTGTTTATTCGGGAATACCTGCGAGAAAAGGAATCCATTCCCAAAAGCGAATGGGGATCGCAGACAATGGGTGGCTATACCGATGTTTTCTTCACGGGCGTTACAGGCCCTATCGTGTATGCTGATGTTGAAAGCCTCTATCCCTCCATCATGCTTAACTATGACATTCGGCCCAAGCACGACAGCCTGAAGCTATTCCCCGCACTCCTTCAGCAGCTTACGTCGCTCCGCCTGGATGCCAAAAAGCGCATGAACGAAGCTACGAACGAACAGGAAAGGAGCGAACTCGACGCCCTTCAAAGTTCGTATAAAATATTGATCAACTCATTTTACGGCAGCCTCGGCTTCTCCCATGCAACATTTAATGATTTCTCAGAAGCGGATAGAGTAGCATCTATTGGACAAGAAATCCTGCGCCAGATCATACACCTCTTGAACAGAGAACGGGCACAAGTCATTGAGGTGGATACAGACGGTGTTCTATTTGTCCCCCCTGAAGCCTACCAGGGTGAAGAAGCAGAGCGCACCTTTATCCACATGCTGAACCAGGAGATGCCTAAAGGTATCCGGATTGGGTTTGATGGACGATTCCAGAAAATGCTCTCTTACAAAAAGAAGAATTATGCACTGCTATCCTACGATGGATCTCTCAAGTTCAAAGGATCCTCGCTCGTATCTCGCTCAAGCGAGAAGTTTGGGAGAGCCTTTGTTCGGGAGGCCATTGAACTCTTGTTGGAGGAAGACTTTGATGGCTTACACACACTCTACTTGAGCACAAGAGACAAAATAATCGCCCATGAATGGACTCCAAATGCTTTTTCGCGCACAGAAACCTTAAAAGATACACTTGTCCATTACCAGGCAGACGTCCGTGCTGGCAAGCGCCAGCGAGCGGCAAGTTATGAATTGGCTCAGAGAAGGCTCAAAGAAACGGGGCAGAATTCCAGAAAAGGCGATCGGATTAGTTACTATATCACCGGCCATGACTCTAACGCCGCTTCCTACGAACGCGCAGACTTTATTGAGAACTGGTCCAAGGATCAACCCAATGAGAATACAGCCTACTACCTCCGCCGGCTCGATGAATTTGCGCAAAAACTAGAACCGTTTTTTAAGCATCACGACTTCCGTCTTATTTTTTCCCCAGAGGACCTCTTTGGCTTTGATTCTTCTGGTATTGTGCTTCGTTCTTCGTCAAAAGCACAAATCGTTGATGTCAACGAATTACCTATCTAACAAAAAAACAACAAGATGCGCTAGCATAAAACCATTACATTTTCCCTTCTCATTTACTATTTTCTGTTAAGGGCAACCGATCCCGGGGCCCACAAATTGTATTTTTCGCTTTAAACAATCCAGTTTATTCCCAGTGGCTGATAAAGACAAACTTGGTGGTGAAGGCTCTCTTGAAGAACGGTTCGACCGGCTTACGGATGACGAAGGTAAGCCCATCAATGACAAGGAGTTTCGAGAGGGAGAGAAAAAAGAGAAGTCCCAAAAAATTTCCTCCCGCGAAAAACGATTTCGACGCAGAGTAGAAAGGGCAAAAAAGAAGAAAGAAGCGCTTAACAACATCAATGAGTATTGGTATAAAGACCCCAATATCGCCGTAAAAGTCAGTGATGGTAAGTACGAAGAGTTGCTAGAAAGACTCAATGAGAATCGCGCTCAATTAGAGCTCCTGAAAAGATACTATTGCAGATCCATACGTAGACAACATGACATTATTACTGAAGCCTACATGCAGGAAATAAAGCGTCATGTGCTGGCTATTGAAGGCATTAAAGACATCATGACCTCTAAAGCTGAACGATTCAGAATCTATTACACGGATCGCGAGCACCCTGCAGAAGCCTGTGAACGCATGGTTCTGGATTGCTTCGTCGCCTCCAGTATCTATGGCCCCAATGCCCCACAAACGAACCTGTTACGCTATTATAAAAAAGCCAGGCTTTCGACTACGGTATGGGGAAGGCTTTTGATTAGGATCTATTACGGTTTCGCCGGCCGGCTCATCTCTAAAGTCCTGCAGCGCTCTGTATACCTACAGCAGATAACCCGTCAACTCCTAGATCGTTTTATAGATCGCCTCTCTCGCATTCTCTAGTAAAAAAGGGGGATGACTGAAGTTTATAACGGAATGGTTAACATTTATCCTATTTTTTGAGACGGACTTGTCATGCATTTGGATTACGCAATGTACTACCTTACCTTAATGCTTAATTAGTAAACTATGTGCATTCGGCATAATGAAGTGCCACACCCCCCTGCTGGATGTACTGGTTTTTAATTTGCGTTTAGTGTGATCATACTACGGCCTTAAGCCAGGCTAGTGGTGGTCTACATATCCAGGTGTATTCTCATTGCACCTCGGCTACCCCTTATAGAAGACCCAAACACATTACCTCTTCCTCACTTATGGCACGAATACTCGTTGCTGGAGCAACGGGCCATCTTGGACAACACATTGTAACGGAATTAAAAAGGCAAAATCATTGGGTACGTGCGCTGACACGGAATCCGATTCGCCCTTTTGACCTGGCCGATGAGGTTGTTGGTGGCAATTTGAATCGGATTGGTACTTTACATGCTGCTTGCGGAGATATCGATGTTGTGATATCTGCCGCAGGCTCGAGTGTAGCCCCATCATTGTCTAAAAAAGAACCCGAATACTTTACCGTTGACTATTGGGGGAACAGAAACCTACTCAAGGTTGCAGGCACTTCTGGGGTCAAACGCTTCATTTACATCTCTGTCTTCAATACACCTGCTCTCCAACACCTGGACTACGTCCGCGCGCACACGCGGTTCGCTGATGAGTTAGCCAGTTCAGGTCTCTCCTATGCAATCATTCAACCTACCGGCTTCTTTTCTGCTTTTGATGCTATCCTTGACCTGGCTCGTTCGGGTATAGCCCCTTTAATCGGAAATGGAGAGGCACGGACAAACCCGATTCATGAAAAGGATCTGGCGAAGGTCTGCATAGAAGCTATTGAAAGCAGCAATGGGCGTATTTCCGTAGGGGGCCCCGAGGTGTTTACAAGAAAAAAAATCTTTGAGCTTGCGTTCGAGGCACTTGGTAAAAAACCTCGATTCATCAAAGTACCGGGAATGATGATCTCGGCTCAGAAGCGCCTTGTATCAATTTTTGATCCGCGGCTTGCTCAACTTACCTCGTTTCTTCAGGCGGTTAGTCAGGTGGATGTCATAGCACCTACCTTTGGCACACATCGATTAGAAGATTACTTTGCCAGCCAAATTGAATCCGTTGCTTGAGTTTGGCTGATCGATTCATGATTTTTGGGGTTCATAAACCAGGGACCAACCAAAAATATGAGCCAAAAATCTATCTTTATTACAGGAGCTGCAGCTGGAATCGGCAAAGAGACCGCCTTGTTGTTCAGCCAAAAGGGCTGGTATGTCGGCCTTTTTGATATAGATGAAAGTGGATTACAAGCCCTCAAAGCACAAATTGGAGAAAGCAACTGTTATACCCAACATATGGATGTTTGCGATCAGCAATCTGTACAACATGCGCTCACCTCGTTTACTCAACAAACCAATGGCTCCCTGGACGTCTTATTCAACAATGCTGGAATCATCTATGCAGGTGAAATCGATGCCATCAGCCTGGACCACCATAAAAGGCTCATCGACATTAATATCTGGGGCGTAATCAATTGTACGGTCCAGGCACTCCCCTTCCTAAAAGCAACTCCAGGCTCGCAGATTATTAATATGTCATCGGCGTCTGCATTGTATGGACATCCCTATCTGACCTCTTATGCAGCTAGCAAAATGGCCGTTCGCAGCATCACAGAAGGCCTCGACATTGGCCTCCATAAATACGGAATCAAAGTGACGGATTTGATGCCTCTCTGGGTAAAAACCAATCTTGCTCAAGATGCAGCCGACCAGTGGAAGGGCCTTACCATGAAAGAGGTCCGTATTACAACTCAAACCATCGCATCAACGGTCTGGAAAGCTGCGAATGGTTCTAAGCTACACTGGATGGTTGGAACCATGACCAAATTCTATCATGTTCTAGGCAAAATTCTTCCTTCACCTCTTATGCGGTTATCGGCCAGAATCATTCTTAAGGAATAATTGCTTATTGGCTTATCGATTAAGTATAATTAAAGCGACTCGATTCACTTAATAACAAATGCACCATGAAAGCCCACCCTGCCTCCATGGCTCTCCTTTTACTGGCATTTGTACTCTCTTCCTGCACGGCTCAATCACCCGAAAAAGCAGAAGTAAGTACGGACTCAGTAGACAATAATACCGCATCAATCCTTTTACTCTCAGGCCAAAACAACCACGACTGGGTTGAAACAAACGCCTTCCTTCAGGACATCCTGCAGGATATAGAGATGTTTGAAACAGAGGTTTCGCTTACACCACCTAAAGGTGCTGAAGCAGCTTCCTGGGACGAATGGGATCCTGATTTCTCTCAATATGATGTCATTCTCCTTGACTACAATGGCGAAATGTGGCCCGATCGGGTCAAGAGTAATTTTGACACCTATATTGCTGAAGGCGGGACAGCTCTAGCCCTCCATGCAAGTAATAACCCATTCCCTGGCTGGGAAGCGTTTGAACAAATGATCGGTCTTTTGTGGCGAAATGCCGATACAGGATACCAGGCTTATCTAGATAACGAAGGGCAGTTGGTTAAGCACCCTCCAGGTGAAGGCTTAGGAGCCGGGCATGGTGAAAAGCACGACTGGCAAATTCATACCCGTGATCCCGATCATCCTATTATGGAAGGCATCCCAGAAGTCTGGCTCCATCCTTTTGATGAGCTATATCATGGCCAGAGAGGCCCAGCTGAAAACATGAATATCCTTGCTTCGGCCTATTCTGATCCTGCGTCTAACGGAACCGGTGAGCATGAGCTTATGATTTGGTGGGTCCCCTATGGCGAAGGAAAAGTCCTCACTTTTTTACCCGGGCACCACTGGCCGGAACAAGATGACAACCGCGCCTTTCGATGTGTGGGCTTCCGTACACTATTAAACAGAAGCTTAGAGTGGCTTGCTACCAACCAAGTCACCATCCCCGTTCCAGACAATTTCCCAACTGCTGACGAAATTAGCCTGGTCGAGTAACGTTTCCATCGAAAACGAATATAATTGATATACACTCTGTTTTACTCTTATGAAGACGCTTTCAACACTCTTTTTACTTTCGATTTTAAGCATCAATATGGCTTGTGCCCAGGAGATGCCTAAATCAGCATCCCCAGAAGGGGCATCGGTATACATCATTTCGCCTGCAAATGGTGAGGTGGTATCCAACCCGGTTACTATTAAATTTGGACTCAAAGGCATGGGCATTGCACCTGCTGGTATCGAGTACCCGGAATCAGGACATCATCACCTCCTGATTAATGTCGATCAACTTGCTTCTACGGATACACCTATCCCTTCAGATGATAACCATCGCCATTTTGGTAAAGGGCAAACAGAAGTAACGCTGGATTTACCAGAGGGAACACACACGCTACAACTCGTTCTGGGAGATCAATTCCACATCCCGCATAACCCACCGGTGATGTCAGAAAAGGTTACCGTGGTGGTGAAATAGTGCATACCCTGTAAGATGTTTAAAGGCCCTGTTCCAAGCAATGAACAGGGCCTTTTTTTATATCCTAGAAGTCTCTCGTAATTTCTACGAGCCGCATTTATATGCGCCGGATGTCTCTCGTAATTTCTACGAGCCGCATCTATATACCCCGGATGTCTCTCGTAATTTCTACGAGCCGCATCTATATACCCCGGATGTCTCTCGTAATTTCTACGAGCCGCATCTATATGCGCCGGATGTCTCTCGTAATTTATACGAGG